>JAHKVW010000117.1 GCA_020624805.1 bacterium
GAGCAGCAGGCGATCGGGATCGAGAACCCCACCGGGGCGCGCTCCCGACAGAGCTCTCTCAAAAACAAGATCCGCGCGCTCGGTTCGGTCAACACCGGCGCGATCGAGGAATACAAAGAGGTATCCGAGCGATACACCTTTATGAAAACGCAGGTCGACGACGTCGAAAAGTCCAAGAAAGAGATCGAAAACCTGATCACCAACCTGACCAAGCAGATGAAAGAGGTTTTTGTCGACTCCTTTGCCGAGATCAACAAGAACTTCACCCTGACGTTCAAGGAGCTCTTCGGCGGCGGTGAGGCTCACCTCGAGCTCTCCGATCCCGAGAACATCCTCACGTCGGGCATCGATATCATCGTCCACCCGCCCGGCAAGATCGTCGTCCATCTGGAGGCGCTCTCCGGCGGTGAAAAAGCGCTCGTCGCGATCGCGCTGTACTTTGCGATCATGAAGGTGCGTCCCGCGCCCTTCTGCGTCATGGACGAGATCGAGGCGGCGCTCGACGAGGTCAACGTAGACCGCTTCGCGGCGTATCTGCGCAACCTGACCGAAAGCACCCAGTTCATCCTGATCACCCACCGACGCGGTACGATGGAAGAGGCGGACGTCCTCTACGGCGTTACCATGCAGGACGAGGGTATCAGCAAGCTGCTCGAGCTTCGCGCATCCGAAGTAGCGGCAAAGCTGGGCATGAAAGCGAATTAGAAGAATAACAGATAACAGATAATAGATAACAGATAACAGATAATAGATAACATTGAATGGCGGGATACCCGCACCCGATTTTAGGGAACAGCGAATCTAATACTGATCCAAAACGCGGCAGCGTTTCCCTTAACTGTTCTCTATTCTCTATTCTCTGTTATCTGATAAGGAGAACACTATGGGATTTTTTAAGAAATTAAAAGACGGATTAAAGAAAACACGAGAGAGCGTTGTCGGTCAGATCGACTCGATGCTCCAGGCGTTTACTGTCATCGATGACGAACTCTTCGACGAGCTCGAAGAACTCCTCGTCATGGGTGACGTCGGCGTAGAGACCGCCAACAAGATCTGCGGTATGCTGCGTGTACGCGTGCGTGAAAAGGGCATCACCAAGCCCGCGAAGATCATGGACGAGATCGCCGAGATCAGCGCCGAGACCCTGGCGGAGGGCGGCAATGAGATGGTGCTCAATACGCAACCCTCGATCATCCTCGTGATCGGCGTCAACGGCGTGGGCAAGACCACCTCCATCGGCAAGATCGCGAACTATTACGTTCAGCAGGGTAAGAAGGTCACCCTTGCCGCGGCGGATACTTTCCGAGCGGCGGCGATCGATCAGCTCAAGATCTGGGCGGAGCGCAGCGGCGCCGATATCGTCGCGCAGGGCGAGGGCAGTGATCCTGCCGCCGTCGTATTCGACGCGATCTCTTCGGCTAAGGCGAAGGGTACCGACGTCATCATCGTCGATACCGCCGGCCGTCTGCATAACAAAAAGCATCTGATGGACGAGCTCGCGAAGATCCGCCGTATCATCGACCGCGAGTTGCCCGACGCGGATAAAGAGGCGCTGTTGGTGCTCGACGCGACCACCGGACAGAACGCCGTCAATCAGGCGGCGGAATTCGCCAAGGCGACCGGTATCACCGGCATCGTGCTGACCAAGCTCGACGGCACCGCAAAGGGCGGCGTCGTGCTGGCGATCAAAGATACCCTCGGTATCCCCGTCAAATTCATCGGCGTAGGAGAGAAGGTCGACGACCTCCAGCCCTTCGATCCCGAGGAATTCTCCCGTGCCCTGTTTGTAAAGGAAGAAGGATAAATCTGTTCTTTTGTGTCCGAAATGACAGTGCAGCCAAATCGGAATGAGAGGTGTGAAATGAGTCAACAATCGAAACCTACCGAAGGTAGACCGAATACGGTTCTTTCTGTTTTTTGCGGAATCAGCGCCTTACTGAGTATTACGATGATGTTTGTTCCGTTGGGAGTCATCTCTCAAAGGTCTACCACCGGAATGATCCAATTTGCGATCGACGGGATCCATAATAAATCTTTAAGCATCGGTGATTTTGAATCGATCCTCCTTTTCATTTCCCTTACCGCGTCAATGATTTTATTGCTGATCTGGGCAATCCGATCTTTCAAACGTTCGAGCAAGTCATGGTCCATCGGTCTGATTGCGTCTGTTTACTATGCGGTGCAATCTTGGTTCGTGCTCTCGATGATGGGACGTTATTGGGGATCTGCCTATCGCGTGCCTGTTCTGATGCTCCTCTTTTTGACCATTGCGAATATCGTGCTGGCACTGCTGCAGTATAAAAGTAAGAAAAAGAATGAAGTGAAAAAATGAAAGAATTTATCATAGCCACCAACAACGCGCATAAGGTGGTGGAGATCGAGCGCATCCTTTCGCCCCTCGGCATCACCGCGGTGACAGCAGGGGAGAGAGGGATCGACCTCGGCAACGTCGTCGAGGACGGCGATTCCTTTGCCGCTAATGCCTATATCAAGGCAAAACACGCCTTTGATCTGTGCCATACTCCCGTGATCGCGGATGATTCGGGACTGTGCGTCGACGCGCTCGACGGCAGACCGGGCATCTACTCCGCCCGCTACGGCGGTGAGGACGCGACCTATCTCGAAAAGATCGCCATGCTGCTCGACGAGCTGGGGGACGTCCACGATGAAAAGCGCACCGCGCATTTCACCTGCGCCGTCTGCTGTATCCTCGATGAAAACACCGTGATCGAGGTCGAGGGCAGATGTGAGGGCGCGATCGCCCATGCGCCCGCGGGTGAGGGCGGTTTCGGCTACGATCCCGTGTTTGTCGTAGACGGCAAGAGCTTTGCCTCTTTGTCGGGCGATGAAAAAGATAAATACAGCCATCGCGGCAACGCTCTGCGCAACCTCCGCGACGCATTAAAGGAATACTCTCTATAATCACTATTGTCATTGCGAGGTTCCGCAGGAACCGTGGCAATCTCAACCGAATTCAACTGTCATTGCGAACCTCCTTTAGGAGGTGTGGCAATCTCAACCTTATTCTGGAGGAAAATCATGTTAACCAGTAAACAGCGCGCTCAATTAAGAGCGCTTGCCAACCCGATCGACACCGTTTTGATGGTCGGTAAGGGTGGCTTTTCCGAACAGCTTTATAAAACCGCCGATGAGGCGATCACCGCCCGCGAGCTCATCAAGGGCAAGGTGCTCGAAGCGTGCGAGTATACCTCGCGTGAGGCGGCGGATACCATCGCCGAGCAGATCGGCGCCGACGTGGTGCAGGTGATCGGCTCTAAATTCGTGCTCTATCGCAAAAACAAAAAAGAGCCCAAGATCAAGCTCGTCAAATGAGGCGCGCGATCTACGGGGGCTCGTTCAACCCCATCCACAACGACCATATCAAGCTGGCGTTGCAGTTTGCGGAGCAGTTTGAGCTTGACAAGGTCACGCTGATCCCGACGCATTACACGCCGCTCAAGGATAATTCCCATATCGCCGACGGCAAGCACCGCTATCAGATGTGCCTGCTCGCGACAGAAGATGAACCTCTCCTTGAGGTCAGCGATATCGAGCTGCGGCGCGAAGGTCCGAGCTATACCTCCGATACCATCGCGCAGCTGATGAACGACGAGGATTCGCTCTATCTGATCGTCGGCGCGGATATGTACATGACGCTCGACAAGTGGCATGATTGTCAGTTCATCTTTGACCATGTTACGATCCTGGTCGCACCGCGCGATGAAGTTGATTATGATTCTTTAAACGAAAAATATTTGTTCTATCGGGAGCACTATGACTGTCGCACGCTGATCGCCCATCAGGCGATCGGAGAGCTGTCATCGACGCTGGTACGTGAGGGGATCGCTTTGGGCGCCGACGTCAGCGGCATGATCCACCCCCGCGTCCTCGAATACATCCAACAGCACGATCTGTACCGATAAAAATGTCATTGCGAATCCCGCAAGGGATGTGGCAATCTCAACCGCTGAATTGTCATTGCGAACTCCGCAAGGAGTGTGGCAATCTCAACCGATTCCCGTAGGGGAGGGGCTTGCTCCTCCCGCCATCACATGAGGTGCATTATGAACATCGATCAATATCTGCCTTACCTTGATAACCTTTCCGAATACCGCCGCGTCCATTCGCTGAACGTCGCCGAAGAAGCCGTGCGCTACGCAAAGAAGTACGGCGGCGATGTGGAGAAAGCGCGTTTGGCGGGACTTCTGCACGACGTGACCAAAGAAACGGATAACGAGAAACAGTTGCAAATCATCGCAAACGGTGGTATAATTCTCACCGAGTTGGAGAAACGCTCTCCAAAGCTGTGGCATTCCATCTCCGGCGCGTGCTATGTGCGCGATGTGATCGGGATCGATGATGAGGATATCTTCAACGCGATCCGCTATCATACCACGGGACGCGCGGGTATGAGCCAGCTCGAAAAGCTGATCTTCCTTGCGGACTTCACCTCCGCCGAGCGTGATTATCCCGATATCGACGTGATCCGCGCTCATTCCGAGAATTCTCTGGAGGAAGGCATGATCTACGGTATCAAGTTCACGATCAGCCGCCTGACCGGCAGAGAGGCGCTCATCAGCCCCGACGCCCTCGCGGCATATAACGATATTCTGTTGAATAAGCCTTCCCCTTGAGGGGAAGGTGTCATCCTCAAGGATGACGGATGAGGTGGAAACTTTTCCGCTTCATATCGTACATTGATTTGGTGGAAACGCTTCCACCTCATCCGAACTTTTCGGCTCTTTAGGATCCGAAAAGCCCACCTTCCCCTCAAGGGGAAGGCTATAAAACATACGAGGTTTATATTTATGAATTCATTACAAGAAGCAAAAGCAATCGCAAAAATTCTGGATAACCGCAAGGCGTTGAATGTCCGCGTCATCAAGATCGCCGACATCTCTTCTCTTGCCGATTATATGGTCATCGCGACCGGTAACTCCTCCACCCATGTCAAGTCCCTCGCCGACTACGTCGAGTACGAGATGGACGAGCAGGGCGTATCCGTCAGCCATATCGAGGGTCATCGCTCCGATACATGGATCCTGCTGGATTATGTGGATGTTATCGTGCACGTGTTCAACGAAGAAAGCCGTCAGTATTATGACCTCGACCGCCTCTGGGAGGATGGCGAAGTCATCGATATCTCCGATATCATCACGGAGTGATCCTGCCTTCCCCTTGAGGGGAAGGGGGACCGCTTGCGGTGGATGAGGTGGAAACGTTTCCGCTTCATATCGTATATTGATTTGGTGGAAACGTTTCCGCTTCATATCGTATATTGATTTGGTGGAAACGCTTCCACCTCATCCGACCTTTTCGGCTCTTTAGGATCCGAAAAGCCCACCTTCCCCTCAAGGGGAAGGCTTTACTACGCTGTATCTAACCGTTTGGAGGAATCTATATGAAATACAACCACAAGACAGTCGAGCCTAAGTGGCAGAAAATTTGGGAGGACAAGGGCGTTTTCCATTCCGAGACCAATTCGGACAAGCCTAAGTTCTATTCTTTGATCGAGTTCCCTTACCCCTCGGGTCAGGGACTCCACGTCGGACATCCCCGTCCCTATACCGCGCTGGATACCGTATCCCGCAAGCGCCGTCTGCAGGGCTACAACGTTCTGTATCCCATCGGCTGGGACGCGTTCGGACTGCCCACCGAGAACTACGCGATCAAGAATCATATCCATCCCGAGATCGTCACCAAGAACAATATCGCGCGCTTCAAAAAGCAGATCCGGTCCTTGGGTATCTCCTTTGACTGGAGCCGTGAGATCAATACCACCGATCCCGACTATTACAAGTGGACGCAGTGGATCTTCCTCCAGCTCTTCAAGCATGACCTTGCCTACAAAAAGGAGATGGCGGTCAACTGGTGCACCTCCTGTAAGTGCGTTCTGGCGAACGAAGAGGTCTTGGGCGGCGTATGCGAGCGCTGCGGCAGTGAGGTCGTCCGCCGCGTCAAGAGCCAGTGGATGCTGCGTATCACCAAGTACGCCGACCGCCTGATCGACGATCTCGATCTGGTCGATTATCCTGAGCGCGTCAAGCTCCAGCAGAAGAACTGGATCGGCAGAAGCTACGGCGCGGAGGTCGAGTTCGACACCACCGCGGGCGACAAGCTCGTTGTCTATACCACCCGTCCCGATACGCTCTACGGCGCAACCTACATGGTCGTATCCCCCGAGCATCCCTATATCGAGAAGTGGGCGGATCAGCTCAAAAACCTCGACGAGATCAAGGCGTATCAGCGCGAATCCGCCAAGAAGAGCGACTTTGAGCGCACAGAGATGAACAAGGACAAGACCGGCGTCAAGCTCGAGGGCGTGACCGCGATCAATCCTGTCAACGGTCGCGAGATCCCGATCTTCATCTCCGACTATGTTCTGATCTCCTACGGTACCGGCGCGATCATGGCGGTACCGGCTCACGATACCCGCGACTGGGAGTTCGCGAAGAAATTCAACCTGCCCATCATCGAGGTCGTCAAGGGCGGTGAGGACGTCCAGAAAGAGGCGTTCACCGACTGCGCGACCGGCATCATGGTCAATTCCGATATCCTCAACGGGCTTTCTGTCGAGGACGCAAAGAAGAAGATCGTCGAAGTCCTCACCGAGAAGGGCATCGGCCATCAAAAGGTCAACTTCAAGCTGCGCGACTGGGTATTCTCCCGTCAGCGCTACTGGGGCGAGCCGATCCCGATCGTCAAGTGCGAAAAGTGCGGCTATGTCCCGATCCCCGAATCTGAGTTGCCGCTCAAGCTCCCGATGGTCGAGAGCTACGAGCCGACCGATACCGGTGAGTCACCCCTTGCTAACATGACCGACTGGGTCGAGACCACATGTCCGTGCTGCGGCGGCAAGGCGTACCGCGAGACCGACACCATGCCCCAGTGGGCGGGTTCGTCATGGTACTACCTCCGCTATATGGATCCCCATAACAACGAGGCGCTCGCTTCCAAAGAAGCGCTCGGTTACTGGCATCAGGTCGACTGGTACAACGGCGGCATGGAGCACACCACCCTGCATCTGCTCTACTCCCGTTTCTGGCACAAGTTCCTCTATGATATCGGCGTAGTCCCCACCAAGGAACCCTATGCCAAGCGTACCTCTCACGGCATGATCCTCGGCGCGAACGGCGAGAAGATGAGTAAATCCCGCGGCAACGTCGTCAATCCCGACGATATCGTCAACGAGTACGGCGCCGACACCCTCAGAATGTATGAGATGTTCATCGGCGACTTTGAGAAGGCGGCTCCGTGGAGCACCAACTCCGTGCGCGGCTGCCGCAAGTTCATCGAGCGTTTCTGGAATTTACAGGATATGCTGATCGACGGCGACACGATCCGTCCCGAGGTCGAAAAGGACTTCCACAAGACCATCAAGAAGGTCGGGGGCGACATCGAGAACATCAAGTTCAATACCGCGATCGCCGCGCTGATGGCGCTGATCAACACCATCTACGCCAACGGCAAGATCAATAAGAAGGAGCTGTCCGTCTTCGCGATCCTGCTCAATCCGTTCGCTCCTCACGTGACCGAAGAGGTCTGGGAGGCGTGCGGTCTGGGCGACGGTATCCTCGCCGAGGCGCAGTGGCCCGAGTATGACGAAAATAAGTGCGTGGACGATACCATCGAGATCGTCGCGCAGGTCAACGGCAAGATCAAGGCGAAGCTCAACATCGCCGCCGACGCCGCGCAGGAGGATGTGCTGGCACAGGCAAAGGCAGAGGCAAAGGTCGCCGACGCGATCAACGGCATGACCATCGTCAAAGAGATCTACATCAAGGGCAGACTGGTCAACATCGTTGTCAAACCGCAGAAATAATTCGAAAGAGGGCTTCATGCCCTCTTTTCAGTTTGTCGAAAAAGTATATAAGTTAGGAACAGTACGTCTATCATCCTCCCTCTGACGAGGGAGGTGGGCTCGCTTGCGAGCTCGGAGGGAGA
>JAHKVW010000118.1 GCA_020624805.1 bacterium
ATTCCGCTACGCTCCATTCGGCTTCAAAATCTTTCCTCTACACACACATCTATTATTTTGGGTGTTTTCCGACTGCACTTTTCTTGACATCTTCAATGTTCCTCAGCCGGAGACGGCACCCCTCTGTCGCTTTGCGACACCTCCCCTTAGGGGAGATCACACCGGTCGTCCGAGAATGACGGGCGATTCCGATATCGAAAAACCATAGATAGGAGTAAGACGTTTATGTCAAGCGGATGGTCGATGACCATAGCGTAGCGTTACGGAAACAGAGATATGTTTCACGTTTGAATGACATCGAATCAACGACCATGCGGTACGTCATGAATGCCGTACCCTACAATACGCGCATCACCTCAACGAATATTGCGTTTTTACCGACACATGCCGGATTCTTCCTGAGCGTGTCATCAAACTGCGAGGAAAAACCCTTTCTCTATAGGGTGCTTTCCTGCACATATCCACCACATATTGATCCCCGACGAAAACATATACAAAGATATTGGTGAAAAACTTGTAAAATTTATGATAAAAATGTTACATCTTCTCTTGATTTTATCGGTACAATAGTATATAATAGATTCGTTGGTGGCGTTTTGTGTCATTTTGTGGCACAAAATGTCCGATAAAGATCAAAAAGGAGGCGGAAGAATGTTTTTAGGTACCAGCGATCATCATCTTGACAGCAAAGGCAGAGTCATTCTGCCGACCGATTTCAGAGAACAGCTCGGCGAGAGCTTCTATATCACGATGGGCTTCAACCGCTGCGCTCAGGTGATGAGCGTCGAGGAGTTCGACCGACTGCGTGAGCAGATCCGTCAGCTGCCCGCCGATAAGGCGCTCTCTCTGCAATACCTGCTGATCTCTCCCGCCAAGCTCGTCAGCCCCAACTCACAGGGCAGGATCATCATCCCGCAAAAGCTCCGTGAGGATGCAGGGCTCAGCGCGGACGTTACCGTGGTCGGTATGGATACGCGCATCGAGATCTGGGATAAGGCGACTTTCGACGACTTTATGGAACAGCAAAAACAGGCTTCTGTCAAAGAAGCGCTCGAGCTGCTGCGCCTCTGATCGTTATCGGTTGAGATTGCCACAGCGCGAACAAGTTTGTTCGGCTTCGCAATGACGATTGATAGGGTAGAGGATCAATACCGGGTGACTATGAATTACCGATACAGAAAGTGAGTGTCCGTGCGTGGAGTTCAACCATGTTTCCGTACTGCTGAATGAAGCGGTCGATAGCTTGAATATCCGTGAAGACGGAATCTATGTCGACGGCACTGCCGGCGGCGGAGGACATTCAGCGGCGATCCTTTCGCGTCTGACGACCGGAACGCTGTACAGCATCGATCAGGATCCCGACGCGATCGCGACCGTTACCGAGCGTTTTCGCGGCGACAGCCGTTCCCGTATCATCGAGGGCAACTTCGGCGATATGCGCCGATTGTTGAACGATGCCGGGGTAGAAGCCGTAGACGGTGTTTTGCTCGATATCGGCGTATCGTCCCACCAGCTCGATGAAGGCTCCCGCGGTTTTTCCTATCATGTAGACGCGCCGCTGGATATGCGCATGAGCCAAAGCGGTGAGACTGCCGCCGATCTGGTCAACTCCCTGAGTGTCGGCGAGCTCAGCCGGATCCTCTCGCTCTACGGTGAGGAAAAATACGCGTACTCCATCGCCAAAGGGATCGTGCGATACCGCGAGACAAAGCGGATCGAAACGACCTTGGAGCTGGCGGAGCTCATCAAGGACAATGTACCGCAGAAGGTGCGCCGCGACGGTCATCCCGCGCGAAAATCCTTTCAGGCGATCCGCATTGCGGTCAACCATGAGCTGGATGTGCTCGAAAGCGGCTTACAGGGCGCCTTTGAGCTTCTCGGAAAAGGCGGACGGCTCAGCGTGATCACCTTCCATTCGCTGGAGGATCGCATCGTCAAGCAATTTATGCGCGATAAGGCGCAGGGCTGTACCTGTCCGAAGGACTTTCCCGTGTGTGTATGCGGCAAAAAACCGCAGGTCAAGCTCATCACACGCAAGCCGATTTGTCCCTCCGACGAGGAAAATGAGCGCAATCCGAGGGCAAGATCGGCAAAGCTGAGGGTATGTGAAAGGCTTTAATTTTCGATAACGGAAGTATAGAAAAATATTTCTGGCAAATTGAGCAAATTCATCATGTTTCCGTTCCATATTTGTACAGTTTTACTATGGACATCGGCGACAGTATATAGTAAAATAATAACAAGATTGTAATAATTATTCTACACAAGAAATTGTGATGAAATCTGCGATTCGACACATCATCCTGTGAATTTGGATCAAAAATGTCACATTTTCGGTTAAAATTAGATTACAGAATCATTACAGTCATTACTTCAGATATCTACATTCATTTTGATATAAACAGAAACAGAAACCAAAGTGCTTGGAAGGCACGCATCGAAAAGACATTCGGGGTGCATTATGGCTTACTATTCGAGTAGCAGCAGCGCCTATGATTTCACTCTCTTTGAAGAAGATTTTGATTCTTCCGAGAGAATGAGAGCACAGGCGGATGACCGTCCCTCTACAGAGGACGGCGGCACACAGCAGAATAAGAGCAGAAGCGAAGAACGCCGCGCCGAGTCCGAGGCGAAGATCAAGCGCATGCGCAGACGCAGGTCCAATATCGCGCGTATCGCGATCGGCGTCGTATTCGGTATCGCTGTCGCGTTCATCGTCGCTTCCATTATTCACGGACAGGTTCAGCTCACCGAGCTCAATCAGCAGATCTCGGACGCGAAGGCGCAGCTGGCAGAGCAGCAGAGTGTGTACACGCAGCTGGAGATGAAGGTCGATTCTTCCATCTCCACCTCCGTAGTAGAGGACTACGCAAAAAACAATCTCAAAATGAATAAGGCGACCAACTCCCAGAAGGAGTTTATACAGCTTTCCGACAGCGATAAGGCAGAGGTCACTCTCAGCAAGGACAAGAATATTTTTGAAACGATTGCAGAGGCGGTTTCTTCCTTATGGTCATGATTTGGTATATATTGAAAGCGTTTGAATAGAATGTAGATGTGATAAGAGTTGAGATTTATCTTAACTCTTATTCGTGTTTTATGGCAAAGGCTCTTTTTGATGAAAAGAGCTGTCATCAAACCTTTTTTTCGGTGTCTGAGGGATTGAAAAACAGGAATTGACGCCTGTCGGCGACCGATTGATCTGTACTTGTTTCTCGCGTGGTATATGTCACGCTCGGTCAATAATGCAATCCCTCCGCCTCACATAATTCGGCACCTCCCTTTACCAAAGGGAGGCATAAAGAAAGGAGAAATCGCTTATGGGTGCTAACCAAAAGCTCAGAAGAATAACCGTATGGCTTTTGATTATTATCTTGGCGGTTGGATTCGGCGCTGTCATCACCCGACTGGCTTTTTTACAGCTGGTACAGGGCGAAGATCTCCAGCGCAGAGCAATTGAACAACAGCTTTCGGATACTCCCATATCCGCAAAGCGCGGCACGATATATGATACCAAGGGCAAGATCCTCGCCCAGTCCGCCTCCGTATGGCAGGTGGTCATGGCGCCCGCGTATTTTGACGACGGCGCGGATGGTGAGGAACAGCGCCGCTTTGTCGCAAAGCGCCTGCATGAGATCTTAGGCGTGGATGAAAACGAGACCTATGAGGAAACCACGCAGAACACCTACTATGTTTCCGTCAAGCGTAAGGTGGAAACCTCCGAAAAAGAGCAGATCATCGAGCTGCAAAACGAGCTCGCCGAAAAATACCAGAAATCCGGTATCATCTCGCTGCTCGACGACTATAAGCGCTATTATCCCTACAGTGACCTCGCGTCCTCGGTCATCGGCTTCACCGGCTCCGAGGATCAGGGGCTGTCGGGTGTTGAGTTCCAGTACAACGAATATCTTTCCGGTACGCCCGGACGAATCGTCTCGGCGCAAAACGGCGTCCAGACAGAAATGCCCTTTGACTATAACCAGAACATCGGCGCGATCGACGGCAGCTCTCTGGTGCTGACGATCGACGAGACCGTCCAGAGTATCGTCGAAAAGTACATGAAGCAGGGCGTTATCGATCATAACGTCCACGAGCGCGGCGTTTGCATCGTCATGGACGTCAATAACGGCGAGGTGCTCGCAATGGCGTCGGTCAACGGCTTTGACTTGAACAAGCCGTATGCCATCAGTGATGACCAGCAAAAGGAGATCGACGCGATCGATACCGAGTATCTGGTCAAACATGATTATATCGAAGAGGGCGTTGATCCCTACAAGCTCAGCGAATCCAAGAAGAAAGAGCTGATCGAAAAGGCAAAGGCGGAGGCGAACAGCGCGGCGCTGGCGCGCAACTGGCGAAATAAGGCGATCTCCGATACCTACTATCCCGGTTCGGTTTGGAAGATGGTCACCCTCTCGATGGCGCTGCAGGAGGGCGTTGTCAACGAGAACAGCCGCTTCGGCTGCTCCGGCGCGTTCCAGCTGTATAACGATACCATCCACTGTCATAACACCGCCGGTCACGGCACACAGACCTATCAGGAATGTCTGTGGAACTCCTGTAACCCCGGCTTCATCCAGATCGGACAGCTGGTCGGTAAGGAAAAATTCTGGGATTATTACCAGGCATTCGGATTCTCGGACAAAACAGGCATCGACCTGCCCGGTGAGTCCGACGACCAGTTCTTTATCCACGACGGCGTAGAGGGCAATATGCTCGACACCGACCTGGCGGTTGCCTCCTTCGGTCAGAACTTCTCGATCACCCCGATCCAGATGATCACCGCGGCGAGCGCTGTCGCCAACGGCGGCAAGATCGTCCAGCCCCATGTCGTCAAACAGATCCTTGACTCCAACGGCAAGGTCGTCAAAAATACATCTACCGAAACAAAGCGTCAGGTCATCTCCGACTCCGTATCCAAAGAGATGTGCGGTATTTTGGAGGAGAACGCGACGACCGGTTCCGGTAAAAACGGCTACGTCGCCGGTTATCGCGTCGGCGGTAAGACCGGTACATCCGAGAAGCTGATCGACGTCAACGACGACGGCGCCGACGACTATATCGCTTCCTTCTGCGGCTTCGCGCCCGCCAACAACCCGCAGTACGCGGCGCTGGTATTCTTTGACGCGCCTTTGGGCGGCAGTTACTACGGCTCTGAGGTCGCGGCTCCGGTATTCGCGAGCATCATGAGCGAGGTCCTGCCTTATCTCGACGTCGCGGCACAGTACACCGACGAAGAGATGAGCAACATCGATACCGCCGCCGGTTCCTACACCGGTCAAAGTATTGAGGACGCGACCAAGGCGGCTGAGGCTGACGGCTTCAGCGTCACGGTCAAGGGCGAAGGCTCCACGGTCATCTCCCAGAGTCCCGCAACCGGCGCGTCGATCCCGACAGGCGGTACCATCGTCCTGTACACCGACCAGAGCGCGTCCACCGATAAGGTTACGGTTCCGAACTTTGTCGGACTGGGCGTAGCGGAGGTCAACGGACTCGCGGCGTCGAATAACCTGAACGTCAGCATGACGGGTATGGTATCCTCGTCCGACGGAACCTCGACGTCACAGAGTATCCCCGAGGGCAACGAGGTAATGCCGGGTACGGTCATCACCGTCACCTTCAGCAGCAGCGGTATTGCCGACTAGACGCGCGCGTCATTTCTCATTCGATTCCAACGTTATCGGGTCGACGGATCGTCGCGGATGATGTATTCTGCCGACCCTTACAGCGGAGAGCATACGCTCTGCTTTATCATCAAAATAAATGAGGTGTAAAAATGGAGACAGGTTTTTGGGCGTTCGGTGTGGCTGCCGCGGCGTTTGCTATCACCGCCGTGATAGGAAAGTTCTTGATCCCTTTCCTCCACAAACTGAACTTCGGTCAGACGATCTTAGAGGAAGGACCGAAATGGCACAAAAATAAACAGGGTACTCCCACGATGGGCGGTATCATGTTCATCATCGGCATCGTCATCGCGACGACCGCCGGCGTGCTTTTGTACGCAATCAGTCACGGAATGAATTCCGTCAGCTACTTTGTGTTCATCGGCTTGCTGTTTGCGCTGATGAATGGCGCGATCGGCTTTGTCGACGACTATGTCAAGGTCGTCAAAAAGCGCAATCTCGGTCTGACCGCGATCCAGAAGCTCGTTCTGCAATTCATGGCGGCGGCGATCTATCTGTTCCTGATGCACTTGTGCAAGGATGATACACAGATCCTGATCCCCTTTGTCAATCACTATGTCGATCTCGGGTTCTTCTACTACATCATCATGGCGATCGCACTGGTCGCGATCGTCAACGCGGTCAACCTGACCGACGGCATCGACGGACTCGACGGCTCGATTACCTTCTTCGCCTGTCTGTTCATGATGCTGATCGCGAATGTGCTGGGCGATCATGAGGCGAATGTGCTCTATACCGCGGCGGGCGCCGGCGGATGCTTGGGCTTCCTCGTCTGGAACTTTCACCCCGCCAAGTGTTTTATGGGCGACACCGGCTCGCTGTTCCTCGGCGGCATGATATGCTCGATGGCGTTCGCGATGGATATGCAGTTCATGCTGCTGTTGATCGCGCTGACCTATCTGCTCGAGATGCTGTCCGTCGTCCTGCAGGTCTCCTACTTCAAGCTGACCCACGGCAAGCGGCTGTTCAAGATGTCGCCGATCCACCATCATTTTGAGATGTGCGGCTGGTCGGAGACTAAGATCGTCTGCGTGTTCTCCGCGTTCACCGCGATCTGCGGTCTGGCGGCACTGCTTCTGGTGATCTTCGGCATCGTCCAAACACCCGTATCATAAGGATCATCGCCGATCCCGAAGCGCTTCGGAGCGGCGATCTCAACCACCATGACTAAGGACTGAGGCATATGTCAACAATCGAAAACACCTCGCGCCGCAGGGTGCGGGATTATGAGGATGATCGCCGTGCCTCTGACAAAAGAGGCAGACGAAAGATCAATTTCTCTCTGCTGAGTATCGGCAAGGGTATCGACATCCCCTTTGTACTGCTGATACTGGTACTGCTCACCATCGGCATCACCATGATGTTCTCGGCGAGCTATCCGGTCGCCTATTACGAGATCGGCGACAGCTATTATTATCTCAAACGTCAGCTCCTGTTCGCGCTGATCGGACTGGCTATCATGTTCGGTATCTCCTTTTTGGATTACCACTATTATCACCGTTTCGCGGCAATCATCCTCGGCTTGAGCTACTTTGCGCTGCTGCTGGTATTGGTGCTGCCGTCACAGGAGGGCGGCGTTCACCGATGGATCGGCGTCGGCGCGTTCGGTATACAGGCGTCGGAGATCAGCAAATTCGCGATCATCCTGTTTTTGGCACACTGGGGCAGCCGCTATTATGACCGGATGGATACGTTCAAATTCGGTATCCTGCCCGGCGCGGCGGTATTCCTCTCCACGGCGCTGCTGTTGCTGTTCGAGCCGCATTACTCCTGTATCGTTATCATCGGTATCCTGACCGTCATCATGCTCTATGTATCGGGTATCAAGGTCAAGTGGCTCGCGATCGGCGCGGCGATTCTCGTAGCGCTGATCCTGCTCTTGTGGGTGACCGGCATGCTGACCTACGCGATGGAGCGTATGGACGGCTGGGGTCAGGCGCTGAATGAGGATCTCGACCGCGATATGTGGAACAGTACATGGCAGACGCGCAACAGCCTGTACGCGATCGGTTCGGGCGGATTGTTCGGACTCGGACTCGGGCAGAGTCGACAAAAATACCTCTACCTGCCCGAACCGCAGAATGACTTTATCTTTGCCATCGTATGCGAGGAGCTCGGATTGGTCGGCGCGGTCATCATCCTGTTGATCTTCGCGCTGCTGGTATGGCGCGGCGTCATCATCGCGCTGCGCGCGCGTGACCGCTTCGGTAAGCTGCTCGGTATCGGCTTGATCAGTCATATCGGACTGCAGGTCATATTGAACATACTGGTTATCACGGACTGGCTGCCCAACACGGGTATCTCCCTGCCGTTCTTCAGCTACGGCGGTTCCTCACTGCTGACGCTGATGTTCGAGATGGGCGTCATCCTCTCGATCTCCAGAACGTCGAATATAGAAAAAAGTTAATCATAATGAGGAATTAGGAATGAGAAATTACGGGAAGCACTTCATGCTTTGGATTCCTAAATCATCGGAATGAAGCGTTTCCTCTTCGTTTGATAAATGGGTGTGGGCATAGCCCACCATTCATTCCTAACTCCTAATTACTAATTCCTAATTAACAAACGGAGTTTTTTATGAAAGTATTACTCGCCGGCGGCGGTACCGCCGGACACATCAATCCCGCTATCGCGATCGCGGGCTATATCAAAAAGATGGAGCCGGACGCTGAGATCCTGTTCATCGGCAACCGCGACGGTATGGAGCAGCGCCTGGTCAAGCAGGCGGGCTTTGAGATCAAATCCGTCGTCATCACCGGCTTCAAGCGCAGTCTTTCACCGAAGAATATCATCCATAACATCAAGACGGTGGGCTACTCCTTTGAATCCCGCTCCAAGGCGAAGAAGATCATCAAGGAATTCGACCCCGATATCTGTATCGGCACCGGCGGCTATGTCAGCGGCCCGGTCATCCTCGCGGCATGCAACCTCGGCTACAAGGCGGTCATCCATGAGCAGAACGCCTATCCCGGCGTGACCAACAAGATGCTGGCGAAATCCGTCAACCGCGTCATGCTCGCGAACGAAGACGCAAAGAGCCGCTTTACGGACAAGGCGAACTTTGTCCTGACCGGCAACCCGATCCGTCCCTCGATCCTCTCGACAAAGCACGAGGAGGCTAAGGAGAAGCTCGGGCTGGATGACAGCAAGCCGATCATCCTCTCTTTCGGCGGATCGCTGGGCGCGGAGTGCATCAACCGCTCGATGGCGGAGCTGATCGTGCGTTCCGCAAAGGATCAAAAATATCATCATATCCACGCTTACGGACAGCAGGGCACATGGATGCCCGATCTGCTCAAGTCCAAGGGCGTTGACCCCGAAGAATACGACAACCTCGATATCAGACAGTACATTGACAATATGGACGAATGTCTGGCGGCTTGCGATCTGGTGGTATCGCGCGCGGGCGCGATCACCCTTTCCGAGGTTCAGGCAAAGGGCAGACCCGCTGTGCTGATCCCCTCGCCGTTCGTCGCGGAGAACCACCAGTATCATAACGCGATGTCCATGGTGAACAAAAA
This sequence comes from bacterium, assembly GCA_020624805.1. Lineage (GTDB taxonomy): Bacteria > Bacillota > Clostridia > Oscillospirales > Acutalibacteraceae > Ruminococcoides. The sequence goes on from JAHKVW010000118.1 coordinate 9,206, forward strand.
AGCGGCAAAGCTGATCGAGCAGGCTGACCTGACGGGCGAGCTGTTGATCGAGACCGTCGACAGTATGCTCACCGACAAGTCCGTGCTCGAAGAATACCGCCAAAACGCCCAGAAAATGGCGATCACCGACGCGAATGAGCGTATATACAAAACGGTGAAGGAAGTCCTTTCGGAGAATTAGGAATTAGGAGTTAGGAATTAGGAATGATTGGTGGGCTGTGCCCACACCTGATTGATAAATCATCATATAAATCTAAAAGCCGTAAGGCTTTCCCGTAATTCCTCATTCCTCATTACTAATTCCTAATTAAAAAATCACCTTTCCTCCCTTTCTCACATAGAATAAAAGGCAAGAGCTTTTGGAAAGGGTGTTGGGTGTGTCAGTGTTTGTCGTTGACGGAGGCAGAGTATTATCGGGAAAGGTGCGGCTGCAGGGCTCCAAAAACAGCTCCCTGCCGATCTTGGCGGCGACGCTGTTGTGCCGTGGCGAATGTGTCTTGCATAACTGCCCGCGGTTGAGCGATGTGGAAGCGTCGCTCAAGATCCTACGTTACATAGGCTGTACGGCTCACCGTGAGGAAAATACCGTCATCGTCGATACCGGCAGTGTGACGCGCTATGAGATCCCCACGGAGCTGATGCACCGGATGCGTTCCTCCATCATCTTCCTCGGCGCGATGATCGCGCGGTTCGACCGCGTGAGGATGTCGTTCCCCGGAGGGTGCGAGCTGGGACCGAGACCGATCGATCTGCATCTGAATGCCCTTCGTGAGATGGGGGTCGAGATCTCGGAGGATCACGGAGAGCTCGACTGCCGCGTGCAGGATGTTCTGCACGGCGCGAATATCGTTCTGCCGCTGCCGTCTGTCGGCGCGACCGAAAATATCATGATCGCGGCTGCCTCGGCAAAGGGCGCTACGATCATCAGCAACGCGGCGCGGGAGCCCGAGATCGTCGATCTCGCGGATTTCCTCAATTCCTGCGGCGCTCAGATCCACGGGGCAGGGGAGAGCACTATCTTTATCGACGGCGTCGATCACCTCAGCCCGACGACCCACGCGATGATCCCCGACCGCATCGTCGCGGCGACCTTGATGTCAGCCGCCGCGGTCACGGGTTCCGATATATTGATGACGGGTATCGTCCCGTCCCACCTCGAGTCGGTGTTTCCGGTCTTTCGGGACAGCGGCTGTGAGATCAAATGCGACGGCGAAGGCGTTCGTATCAGCGCGCCCTACCGTCTGCAAAGTCCCAAGCTGATACGCACCATGCCGTATCCCGGCTTTCCGACCGACGCGCAGGCGCCGGTGATGAGTATGGCGGCTGTCGCCGACGGGATGACGGTCTTTGTCGAGAATATGTTTCTCAGCCGATACAGCCATGTCAGCGAGCTGTGCCGCTTCGGCGCGGATATCCGTGTGGAGGGTAAGGTCGCGGTGGTAGACGGCGTGAGAAGACTGCTGTCCGCGAATGTCCGCGCGCATGATCTCAGGGGCGCCGCCGCGCTGGTGGTAGCCGCCTTATGCGCGAGAGGACAGAGCGAGATCAGCGGGATCGAGTATCTCGAACGCGGCTATGAGGATTTTGAGCTGGCGCTCTCCTCATTGGGCGCGGATGTCAAAAAGCTATAATACTACTATTCATTAAAACACTTTAGCATTTATTGCGTCATATTCCGCATAGCGGTGTTGTCGTCGTCGCACGCCGTACTCGATAGGCATATCCGGTTGGTATGCCTTGACCTCGTGTGGCGGCTCCTCCTCTCCCCATCACGCGGGGCGTGATGGGGTCCCCGAAAGATGACATACGCCAGTATGCCCGCGTCGTCCGCCTTGCTCTGCGAAATATCCCGTTAATAAATCTGTTAAAGCGTTTAATGGGATATTAGTATCAACTGTGATAATCTCAACCTTATTGGGGCGAGTTTATTGAAATCACATCGTGAATATGTTATAATATACATTCAATGAAAAACCACGGAAGAAAGGAGGGATACCATGGCGAGAAGACCCGGAAAAAAGCGTAAGAAGAATGATCGCAAAGCGCCGAAAAGACGCCCGTCACGCCGCCCCGCGGAGCCGATGATCGACGACCGCTATGACGAGCGATTCGATGACGGCTATGACGACCGATACGATGATCGGTATGATGACCGCTACGACGACCGCTATGACGATCGTTATGACGAACGCTATGACGACGGCTACAGCGAAGACGCTTATGACCGACGTTATGAAGAAGACCCGCGCGATTACCGCGATCGGCCGATCGAACCGTACCGCGACGACGATATGCTGGGCGAGTTTTCGGACGACACCAACTCCTTTTATACCGATGAACGTCACGAGCAGGAGTTCATAGACGAGCGCGACGAAAGAGCGCGCCGCAATAACCGCAAAGGCGGCAAGGGTAAAAGCAAGAGCAAGAGTAAGAGCAAAAAGAAAAAGTCCGCTAAAAAGGCAAAAAGCAACAAGCCTCCCAAGCCTGAGAAGCAGCGCAAGCCGATGTCGCCGACCAAGCGCAGGATCATTCGCATTATCAGCTATGTTTCTATCATAGCAGTGGTACTGATCGTCGGTGTGATCCTTTCCTTGACTGTTCTGTTCAAAACACAGGCTTATGAGGTTTCCGGCATCACCAAGTATTCGGAAGAAGAGATCATCGACGCCTGCGGCATCAAAAAGGGCGAAAACATCTTCCTGGCGCCCAAGACCCCTGCCGAGAACCGTATCAAAAAGACCTTCCCTTATGTGGAGGAAGCCGACGTCAGCTTCAAGATCCCCGATACGATCCGTATCGCTGTCGTTGAGGCGGTCGAGGGCTATCTGGTCAAGGTGAACCAGAACGAGTATCTGGTCATCAGCACCAAGGGTCGGATCCTGAACCGTATCACGGATCCTTCCCAATACGACCTGCCGATCTTCATCGGCCCGACCCTCACCTCGGGTGAGATCGGTGATTATGTCAGCTATGAGGATGACAAGGTCGTGGAAATGATCGAGAGCATCACCCAGACCTTTGCCGACAACGGCTATCAGGGCATCACCGAGATCGACGCGACCAACATGGCGGATATCTCCTTTACCTATGAGAATCGTATCAAGGTCAAGCTCGGTATCCCCGAAGATCTGGATTACAAGATCCGTACCGCGATGATCATCATCAATGATAAGATCGACAGCGCCACCACCGTCAAGACGGCAGGCGTGCTGGATGTATCCCGCTGTAACACCACCAAGCGCTCGTACTTTGACGAGGCGACGCCTACGGTGAACCCCTCCGAGGCTTCGACGGAACCGACCACCGCTCCGGGCGGCGATAACAGCGGTACCGCTGACGATTCCGGCGGCAATTATTACGTGCCCGAGGACGATTACAGCTACTACGCGTATGCCGATGACGGCTCCGGCGGCTATGCCGCGGATGGCTATTGGGGCGATTACGGCGCCTATACTGGTGAATGGTGACGATGAATCACGGGTATTTCAGCCATACAATGTTTAATACTAATTTTCAATAAAAACTCGACATTCTTATCGGCTTGATTTCCGTAATACTTCGTTGAACTCCTTGACATACGGAAGTATGTCTGCGTCGTTCGCCTCGTCTTCCGAAAATCAACCTTGATAATAATTTGTCTACTTTTTATTGAATATTAGTATAAATTTATCAATTTTTTGAAAAATATTCAGAAAACGATTGAATTTATCCGCAATATATGGTAAGTTATAATATGATAGAAGAAATATAATAGATAGGTATGCGCGAAACTTACTGACTTTCGCTCGTATGACAAGGAGGATATATAAAATGGCTTTTGAAGTGGAAAAGAACCCGAACAGCGGTCTTCCGGTTATCAAGGTAATCGGCGTCGGCGGTGGCGGCGGCAACGCTGTGAACCGCATGATCAAAATGGACGTTAAGAACGTCGAGTTCATCGCTATCAACACGGACGAGCATGTTCTGCGTTATTCCCAGGCTCAGGAGAAGATCCAGATCGGTGAGAAGGCCACCCGCGGCAAGGGCGCAGGCTCTATGCCCAGCGTCGGACAGGCTGCTGCCGAGGAGAACCGTGAAGAGATCGCGGCGCTCCTGAAGGATACAGATATGGTATTTATCACCGCAGGTATGGGCGGCGGCACCGGTACAGGCGCGGCTCCCATCGTTGCGAATATCGCAAAGGATATGGGTATCCTGACCGTAGCGGTCGTTACCAAGCCCTTTGCTTTTGAAGGAAAGAAGCGTATGGCGCAGGCTGAGCAGGGTATCGCGGAGCTGTCCGCATGCGTTGACTCCCTGATCATCGTACCCAACGAGCGTTTGAAGCACGTTTCCGACCAGACCATCACCCTGCAGAACGCATTCCTGATTGCTGATGACGTCCTCCGCCAGGGTGTACAGAGCATCTCCGATCTGATCGTTGTGCCCGGTCTTGTCAACCTCGACTTCGCCGATGTCTCCGCTATCATGCGTGACGCAGGCTATGCGCACATGGGTATCGGTAAGGCGACAGGGAAGGATAAGAGCGTTGTGGCGGCTGATATGGCGATCTCTTCCGCATTGCTGGAGACCTCCATCGACGGCGCTACCGGCGTGATCATCAACATCACCGCTTCTCCCGATATCACCCTCGACGATATCGACGCGGCTTCCACCATGGTTCAGCAGAAGGCTGCTCCCGACGCGAACATCATCTGGGGTGCTGTCATCGACGAGGATATGAAGGATGAGATCAGCGTGACCGTTATCGCTACCGGCTGCGGCGGCAACAATGATAACTCCGGCGCGTTCCCGACTTCTGCTCCCACAGCGGCTTCTACTACTCCTGCTACTACTCCTGTTGCGGCTCCCGATCCGCTGGCTGAGCCCGCTCCCGCTGCTCCCAAGGTAGAAGTAGATTCCACCGACGATGATGATTCCTTCTATGACATCATGTCGATCTTCAATTCCAAGAAATAATTCAATAGGGATTGTAAGACAGTTTTCTTAATCATTGAGCATAAGGACACTCACCCTCTTGTGAGTGTCCTTTTTTTATATAAAAAGAGCACTCCGATTGGATCAATCGATCTTGATCGAAGTGCTCTGATTGCTTTTTTATTATTTTGAACAGGGGGGTCACGGTCGGGATGTCCGACGGTCAACCCAAAGGTTTATCGGATTTGTTCGCGCTTTTTGGTGTACAATAGGATGAACGCCGCGGCGATCAGCAAGAGTGCGCCGAGGATAAAGAGCGTTGCAGAATCTCCCGTCTTGACCGCATCGGCCTTATTCGTTGTTTTTCCTGAATCAGGTGTTGCCACGCTGTCGTTTGTCGCGCTGTCGTTTGTCGCATTGTCCTTTGCGGAGCCGTCAGCAGACGGCGCTTCAGTTGCCGCAGGACTGTCATCCGTCGCTTTTTTGTTGCGGAAGCCATGAACCGACATCGTGAACGCAAACGGATAGCCGTCCTCCATGATGAGTGTTGACGGCAGGTAGAACCAGAATGATTCGCTCGACGGGTCAAAATCGGTGACCTCTGCTTCCGTCGGGAACTCGAACACGGAATTATCCGTATCATGATCCTCTGCCTCTTTGGTCTCAACATTATAGATACTGAGCGAGAAGAGCCACGGCGATTTCAGCAGCTTGACTGTCGCTTTATCGGGAGAGGAGGGGTCGTATTCCACGGTGAAATCCTCACCCTCGTACATCGCGGTGTATGCGCCGTCATAGCTGGGATACTTCTGGGCATCTGCGCTGTACTGAGAGGATACAACGGTGATGGTGACCGGGATATCGACCTCCTCGATGCCATAGTCGCCGCCGAGATCGTAAATATGCACCTGAGCGTCCAGCTGTGTGGTTTCATACAGCAGATGATCCACGGACGCCTTGACGCTCCATTCGGTATTCTCGTTCTTATCATAAACGAAGGTTTCGTTCGTGCTGTTGTTTTTGAGCGTCAAGGTGACGTCGCCGTTATAATCATCCAGCTTGAAGATGCCTTCCGTTATGAAATCCTCGTCATACGGATAGCTGTCGTGAAAATCTTTTACGAAGTCATATTCTTTGTTCACCACGGCAGATACGACGGAATAGGTTACCTTATCTCCCAAAGAAGCAGCGTTTTCCAATGTTGCGGCAAAGGCGGTGGTCATGCAGCTTGCTGCCAGAATAACTGCAAACAAGCAACTCAGGATTCGTTTCATGATTTTCTCGACCTCATTTCTTAGTAAATCATCTGTAGGAGTCATCGCTTAAACAGTAATTCAATCATATCATAATATCACTTGAAATGCAAGAGTAATAATAAAACCGACCCATTCCGTTTGGAGTGAGTCGGTTTATTTTACTTATGCAGCCGGTGCGGTGGTGGAATCGGTCACAACCGTTGCCGCTGTAGTTTCCGTGGTGGTTTCAGCGGTAGCTTCCGTCGTTGCGGTCGTTGCTTCGCTTGCCGCTGCCGCGTTGTCGGAATCCGATATAACGCCGCTTTGGTATTTGAGCGTCAGGATGCGTTTGACCTTGGCGTCGAGCTGAGCTTCTGTGATCTCGCCGCTGTCGAGCAGACCTTCGATCTCCTGAACATAGCTTTGGATGCTGTTGGGATTGAGAATCAGATCGATATCCGAAGCGAAAATTCCCTTGACGATCGTGCTGTATTTATACTCTCTGGTAAAGAAATCCGCGGACATATTGCCGGTGACGATGACACCCTGATAATTGAGCTTTTCACGCAGGAGCTGAGGCACGACTTTATCGCTCAGAGTGGCGGGCTTTTCGGTGTCCAGTTTATCTACATACACATGGTTGACCATGATCATTCCCGCGCCTGCCTCAATGCCGGAACGGAATAATCCGAATTCGGTGCTGGTGTCAAGATCCTCCGTCGACTTGGTGATGTGCACAAAGCCGGTGTCGGAGCTGTCTGTATCCTGTTTGCCGGGGAAGTATTTTAACGACGGGATCACGCCGCCCTCGTTACAGCCCTTGACTGCCGAGCTGAGCAGAGTGCCGGCTTCGGTATCGGTCAGATCCGGATTGTTCTCCTTTGCTTCCGATGCGTCGGCATCCAGTGTGAAGTCGAGGTTGAAGCCGACGTCATGCTTTTGCTGAGAGGTGGTGTAAGCTTCTTCATACGCGCCGTCGGGGGAGGTATCGTTATCCTTTTCGGTCGGCGCCTGTTGTCCTTCGGGACCTCCCTGAGGACCGCCGTTTCCGGGACCACCCTGCGGGCCGTTTCCGGGGCCGCCGGGTGTTGCGGTGGAGATGATCGCGTCATCATCAACCGCGATGAACAGCGGGATCTTGGAATCATCCTGTGTGCCGGAGACCAGCGCCTTTGCCTGATCTTCACCGGTCAGATTCTGCTGTGTAAAGATCACACCGCCGACCGGATAGTTGCCGAGAGCGTCTTTGGTGCTGTTGTCAGCCGCTGTCACGGGGGTCTCGGAGTTCATCAGAACCTCCGGGGTGACCATAAAGAGCTGACAAATCTTTTCACGGCGTGACATATTCTTCATCGCGTCATTCGCCTTCATCGCGTGAGCGGATTCTGTCGGAGCAACGGTCTCGAGCTCATCCTTTGTAGCCTCCGACCGGGAGGATGAGTCGGAACCGCCTCCGTTTGACATATTCGGCGTGATCACATAGTGTACCAGCGCGAACGCGGCAATACCGACAGCGATGAACGCCAGAATAAAGAGAATGATCTTTGTCGGACTGCTCTTTTTCGCATGCGTCGCTTTACCGTCCGGCTCGACATCGGATGATTTGCGCTTGCTCGGGGCAGCGGCGGTTTTGGATTGCCAGCTGCTCTTTGCCTGTTCAGCTTCGCGATCGGCGGATCGAGAGATTTCATCCGCGGCTTTGGTGTCCTGTCCGACATCATCCGTATCGGGGAGCTTGAAATCTTCCTCCGAAATGCGTTCAAAACGATCGTCGGCAGCTTTGCCGGAGAGGATATCGTTTTCATCCTCGTTTTTTTCCGCTTTGTCGAGCGCTTCCTTGATCTCAGCTAATACATCGTCATCCGTCGGCTCGGGAACCTTTTCAGGGGAAACGTTCTCATTTTCGTTCTCATGCAGCTTCTTTTCCAGCGCGTCGCTGAGCTCGGAAATGGTCTCGTCGGGCGCTTTGACAGGCTCGTTCTCCGCGTCGGGGGAAAGATTCTTTTTATCTTCAGCCATCTTAAAAACCCTTTCAATGTTATTTTGGTATTCTGTTTCGTTTACTTTAACATATTACCATAATATGCCCTTTTGTGTCAATTACAGCAATGTAATCTATCAATAGGGTCTACCGTGAGAATCCCATTCGGCTGAGCCATACAAAAAGGCCGCCACATTACTGTGACAGCCTTGTGTTCTTGATTAACAGTGAAATCGTCTTTTCCATACGCCGTTGATGATACGTCAGAATCGAACTGCGTTATCAATAGGCGGAAAGGGATGCAACGTCACGTTGCCTTAGACGATACCCTGCATGAGCATTGCGTTAGCAACACGCTCGAAGCCTGCGATGTTAGCGCCCGCGATGAGGTCGTCACCCAGGTTGTACTTCTCGCAAGCCGCGACACTCTGCTTGAAGATGTTGACCATGATCGCCTCGAGCTTCTCAAATACGTCATCCTCAGTGAAGATGGTGTGCTCAGCGTTCTGGCTCATCTCGATGCAGGAGCAAGCTACGCCGCCCGCGTTAGCAGCCTTGGAGGGACCGACGATAACGCCGTTCTCCTTGAAGTAATCGATCGCCTCGTTGGTGGTGGGCATGTTAGCAGCCTCGCAGAGGAACTTACAGCCGTTAGCGACCATTGCTTTCGCCTCGTCGATTTTGATCTCATTCTGAGTAGCGCAGGGGATGTAGAGGTCAGCCTTAACGCCCCAGGGCTTCTCACCGGGGAAGAACTTCGCGCCCGGGAACTTGTCTGCGTAAGGTGCGCAGATGTTCTTACCGGAGGAACGCAGCTCGAGGAGATAATCGATCTTCTCGCCGGTAACGCCGTCCTCGTCGAGGATGTAGCCGTCGGGACCGGAGATGGTGATCGCCTTAGCGCCGAGCTGTTCGAGCTTCTTAGCGGTACCCCAAGCAACGTTACCGAAGCCGGAGATAACGACCTTCTTGCCCTCGAGGCTCTCGCCGAAGTGCTTGAGCATCTCGCGCGCATAGAAGACAACGCCGTAGCCGGTAGCCTCGTCACGACCCGCAAGACCGCCGTTCATGGTGCCCTTACCGGTGAGAGTGCCGTCATACAGGTTGCGGATGCGCTTATACTGACCCATCATGAAGCCGACTTCTCTGCCGCCTACGCCGATATCGCCTGCGGGAACGTCAGTCTCGGGACCGATGTGACGATAGAGCTCGGTGATGAAGCTCTGGCAGAAACGCATGATCTCCATATCGGACTTGCCGTTGGGATCAAAGTCGGAACCACCCTTGCCGCCGCCGATCGGCAGACCGGTCAGGCTGTTCTTGAAGATCTGCTCAAAGCCGAGGAACTTGATGATACCGATATATACGGACGGATGGAATCTCAGACCGCCCTTGTACGGACCGATAGCGGAGTTGAACTGTACACGGTAACCGATGTTGACCTGTACCTGACCGTTATCGTCTACCCACGGAACACGGAACTTGATCTGTCTCTCGGGCTCGGTGATGCGCTCGAGCAAAGCCAGCTTGCGATACTTGGCTTCGTCAGCGTCGATAACGGGACGAATGGAGTTGAGAACCTCTTCTACGGTCTGAAGGAATTCAGGCTCGGAAGCGTTCTTTTCTTTTACTTTTGCGATGACTTCATCAACATAAGACATAAAATATACCTCCTAATTTTGTGCCTTTTATTTAGTTGTATTCCCTCGGGATATCCCAAAAGAAAAATTGCACATTTAATATTATATTACAAGCGGAGGATTTTTGCAAGATTTTTTCGTCAAAAATCATACAAAAGAGCAATTTCGTCACTTTATACAGAATGGGACGGCGTGATTTGCAGTGATATAGGTCAGAGATTGCAAATATTTTAATGCGTTAATGCCGTGAAAGAAATATAAAGAATATGCAGGAGAAGATTCTTATATGCTCCTTTTTGGAAAAGGTGCTCCCGTTGAGGAAAAGTCCGCAAGCGGACAAGAAAAGAGCCGCCGCGTGATGCGACAGCTCTTGGATGGTATTTGTATTATTACTTCACTTTTTTGAGGAGCTCCTCGCGGCTGAGTCCCGCGTTGCGGGAGACCTCGTCATTCGGGATGACGCGCAGTATCTTGCCGTTGTAGCGGGATACTATGACGGACGCGCGCGTCCCGTTGATGTCGATGGTTTCCTCTGTGTACTCTTCGTTGAGGGGTACTTGCTTTTTGAGGTTGGCTTTCTCGGTCAGCGCGCCGGTCGGACAGAGCTGTACGCACAGTCCGCAGTTGTTGCACTTGGTCTGATCGAGCGGTAACGCGAAGGCGGGGGAGGGTTCGGTGGTGAAGCCTCTGCCCATCAAGCCGAGTGCGTGGATGTCCATGACTTCGCGGCAGGAACGCACACATAAACCGCACAAAATACATTTTGCGGTGTTGCGTTCGATGAAGGCGTTTGCGTCACGCGTGTACTGCTGCGGCATCTCGCCTTGGAAACGGCTCGGGTCGATGTCATATCTTTGTGCCACGTTGAGCAGTTTGCACTTGTAATACTCGCGGCAACCGCATTCGAGGCAGCGGCTTGCTTCAGCCTGCGCTTCTTCTTCGGTGAAGCCTAAGCTGACTTCATCGAAGTTTTTGTTGCGGACATTGGGATCAAGAACTTTCGGATTCAGGCGCGGTGCTATTTCACGATCCGAATAATTGATCGTCGCTTCATCACGTTTGCTAATGTACGGAACACGCATGTCCATTTTCTGATTATTCAGATAAGCATCAACGGCTTTCGCGCAGCGGTCAGCCTCGCCGATCGCCTCGATCGCGATGCTTGCGCCGCGGTTGGTCGCGTCACCGATTGCAAAAACGCCGTCCATGTTGGTGGTGAAGAAATCGGGGTCAGCCTCAATATTGCCGCGATCGTTCAGCTGTAATTCGCTGACGTCGCCCTGCACGAGCTTCTGACCGATGGCGAGGATCACACTGTCGAGCGGGATCTCCTCGGTCTTTCCCTCGACGGGAACAGGTCTGCGCCTGCCCGACGCGTCGGGTTCGCCGAGCTCCATGATCTGCAAGGTCACCGATTTGAGCTTGCCGTTCTCGCCGTTGAAGGAGATCGGGTTGGTCAGGAACTTGTAGATCACGCCCTCTTCTTCCGCTTCGTCGATCTCCAAAGCGTCGGCGGGCATTTCGGCGCGTGTGCGTCTGTATATTACATATACTTCCTTTGCACCGAGCCTTACCGCCGTTCTGCAAGCGTCCATCGCGGTGTTGCCGCCGCCGCAAATAGCGACGCGTGCACCTATTTCCGGAGCATTGCCCTGTATAACCGCACGGAGGAAGTCGATACCGCCGTATACGCCCTCTAAATCTTCGCCGGGAGTACGCATGGAGCTTGACTGCCACGCGCCGACCGCGACGATCACCGCGTCATTTTCGGCTTTGAGGGATTCGATCGTAAAGTCCTTGCCGAGCTTTACATTATTGACGAGCTTCACACCCGATTTTTCTATAATAGAAATTTCCTTGTCCAGTACTTCCTTGGGCAGTCGGTACTGCGGGATGCCGTATCTCAGCATACCGCCCATCTTATCCATCATGTCGTAGACGGTCACACTGTGACCCATGATGTTGAGGTAATAAGCCGCTGTCAATCCGGCGGGACCGCCGCCAATGATTGCGACCTTTTTACCTGTGCGTACCATCACATCGGGTAAATAACTGTCTTTATTGAGATCAATATCCGCCGCGAACGCTTTGAGCTGGGCGATATTGATGGGCTCTTCCACGTTCTTGCGGCGGCATGCTTTCTCGCACGGATGCGGGCACACTCTGCCGATGGACGCGGGGAGCGGAATCTTGTTTTTAATAAGTTTAATTGCACTGTCATATTCGCCGTTGGCGATCAGACCGACATAGCCCTGACAGTCGGTTCTCGCGGGGCAGTTGAGCTGACACGGCGCGACACAGTCGCCGTCATGCGCACTCATGAGCAGTTCCATCGCAATCTTGCGAGATTGCACTACTCTGTCGCTTTCTGTGTTGATCACCATGCCCTCGCTGACTTTCGCGGAGCAGGATCGCAGGAGCTTCGGAATACCCTCTGCCTCCACCACGCACAGTCCGCACGCGCCGTAGATCTCCACGGCTTTGTCATAGCAAAGGGTGGGGATGTCAATACCGTTCGCCCTTGCGGCTTCGAGTATCGTTGCGCCCTCGGGGGCTTGAATTGCTTTTCCGTTGATGGTTAAATTGATCATTCTTACCCCTCCTTTACGCTTTTACTACCGCGTCAAAGCGGCATACGCTGTAGCACTTGCCGCACTTGATGCACTTGTTTGTGTTGATGACATGAGGCTGTTTTACGCTTCCTGTGATTGCTTCAACAGGGCAATTTCTCGCGCATAAGGTACAGCCCTTGCACTTCTCAGCATTGATGCTGTATTCGATCAGATCGGAGCACTCGCCCGCGGGACATTTTTTGTCCTTGATATGAGCTTCATACTCGTCACGGAAATATTTGATGGTAGTGAGAACGGGGTTCGGCGCCGTCTGACCGAGACCGCAGAGCGCGCCGTCCTTGATGGCGTAGCACAGTTCTTCAAGCAGTTCGATGTCGCCCTCTTTGCCCTCGCCCTTGGTGATGCGTTCGAGCATCTCGAGCATCCTCTTGGTGCCGATACGGCAGTGCACGCATTTGCCGCAGCTCTCTTTCGCGGTGAAGTCGAGGAAGAACTTCGCCATGCCGACCATGCAGGTGCTTTCATCCATGACGACCATACCGCCCGATCCCATGATCGCGCCGGTAGCGCCTAAGGCTTTGTAGTCGATGACGGTGTCGATGAGCGAAGCCGGGATACAACCGCCTGAGGGACCACCCATCTGGACAGCCTTGAACGGCTTGTCGGACTTCATACCGCCGCCGATGTCAAAGATGACGTCACGGAGCGTCTTGCCCATCGGGATCTCGACCAGTCCGCTTCTCTTGACCTTACCGGTAACGGCAAAGACCTTGGTGCCTTTGGAACCTTCGGTGCCCATCGCAGCGAATGCCTCGCCGCCGTTGTTGATGATCCACGCGACGTTGGCGAAGGTCTCTACATTATTAATGTTAGAGGGCTTTCTCCAAAAGCCGCTCTGAGCGGGGAACGGAGGCTTCAAGCGCGGCATACCGCGATGACCCTCTAAGGATTCGATCAATGCGGTCTCTTCACCGCAGACGAACGCGCCCGCGCCCGCCTTGATCATGAAGTCGCAGGAGAAATCAGTACCAAAGATGTTGTTTCCGATGATGCCCTTTTCTCTTGCCTGTTCCAAGGCGTTCTTTAAACGCTTGATGGCGAGCGGATACTCCGCGCGAACATAGACGACCGCGTGCTTTGCGCCGATGGCGTACGCGCCGATCAGCATACCCTCGATCAGGTTGTGCGGATCGCTCTCGATAACCGCGCGATCCATGAACGCGCCGGGGTCGCCCTCATCGGCGTTGCAGATCAGGTACTTTTCCTCGCCCTCGCTCTGGCGGGCGGCGTTCCATTTGAACCATGTCGGGAAGCCCGCGCCGCCGCGACCGGCGAGACCCGAGGTCTTGATGATCTCGATGACTTCCTCGGGAGTTTTTTCCGTAAGGCAGCTTTTCAGCGCGGTGTAGCCGTCTTTTTCGATATATTCTTCGATCTTTTCGGGGTTGATGATACCGCAGTTTCTGAGCGCGATTCTGGTCTGTTTGTTGACAAACTCGCTGTCCTCGTCCGTAACTACCAAATTCTCGATCTTGCTTCTGTCGCCCGTGTTGATATATTCCGCGATCGCGGGAGCGTCGCTCTCGGAAACCTTGACCAATCTTGTCAATCTGTCCTCGTCATAGATATCCACGATCGGCTCAAGGTAGCACATACCGATACAACCGGCAATGCTTGCATTGATGTTTTCTTTTAATAAAGCTTGGCGAACCTTTTCCGCACCCGCCGCGATACCGCAGGAGCCCTGTCCGATGACGATCCTCATACTGCCGCCTCCCTTAACTCTTTCAAAATCTTCTTGGTTTTATCCGGGGTCAGCGAGCCGTAGGTGTCCTCATTCACCATCATCACGGGGGAGAGGGAACAGCAACCCAGACACGCCACACATTTGAGTGAGAAAAGTCCGTCCTCGGTGGTCTGACCGTCGTCGATGCCCAGCTCGTCCTTGATGGTCTGTAAGATCAGTTCACTGCCGTTGACATGGCACGCCGTACCCTGACACAGCATGATCAGGTACTTGCCGACAGGCTCAAAGCGGAACTGGGTGTAGAAGGTGCCGACTCCCATGATCTCACTCGTCGCAATGCCCGTTCTCTCAGAGATCAGCTCGATCGCTACCTTCGGCAGATAGCCGTAGATATCCTGCGTGTGCTGTAAAATCGTGATCAGACTGCCCTTGACCGCGGCGTATTCATCGAGCACGCCGTCAAGCAGCTTCAGATCAATCGTGTTCTTATCCATGGATGACCTCCATATTAATCAATTATATACCTCTTTATTCTACCGCATTCAAGGGTGGATTGCAATAGATATCGCAAAATAGGGGACAGAAAATGCCGAAAGTCAAAGCTTTTAGATTTTTGTACAAAAGCCTCAAAAAACATGAACATTTTTATCGATAACTATTGCAAATGCCCTATCTCCGTGATAGAATATAAATGGAATAACATACCTTTTTATTGTTGCTTTTTGAACACGAAAAGGTTGATGCAGAACAGGAGGGATTTCTATGTATTTGATTACGAACGGCAGGCTCTTTACCCGCGATCCGAAGCGCCCCTATATCGAGGACGGCGCTGTGGCGTTTGAGGGTGAGCGCATTGTCGCTGTCGGTACCGCGAAGGAGCTGCGGCTGAAATTTCCGCAGGCGCAGTTGATAGACGCCAAGGGTCAGCTGATCATGCCCGCGTTTATCAACACCCATACCCACATCTATTCGGGTCTGGCACGCGGCTTGTCCATCAACGGCTATAATCCCACCAACTTCTATGAGATATTGGACGGCATGTGGTGGAAGCTCGACCGCGAGCTGACCCTCGAGGATACCAAGGCGAGCGCCTACGCGACCTACCTCGAGTGCATCCGCAACGGCGTGACCACCGTTTTTGACCACCACGCCTCCTATAAAGAGATCCCCGGCTCGCTGTTCGCGATTGCCGAATGTGCTAAGGAGATGGGGATCCGCTCCTGCTTATGCTATGAAGTCTCCGACCGCGACGGCGAGGCAAAATGTGATGAAGCGATCAAGGAGAACGCCGACTTCATCCGATATTGTCAGGAGCAAAACGATCCGATGCTCAGCGCCATGTTCGGTATGCACGCGCTGTTCACGATCTCCGACAAGACCTTTGAAAAATGCGTCAAGGCGAATGACGGCAGGACAGGCTACCATATCCACATCTGCGAGGGGCTGAACGATGTAGAGGACAGCCGTGACAACTATCATATGCTGCCTGTCGACAGGCTGGTGAAGTGGGGCATCCTCGGTGAGAAAACCATCCTCGGTCACTGCATCCACCTGACCGAGCCCGAGATGGACACCATCGCCGCGACGAACACCATGGTCGTCAATAATCCCGAGAGCAACATGGGCAACGCCGTGGGCTGTTCACCGGTGCTCAAGATGTTCTCCAAGGGCGTCATGCTCGGACTGGGCACGGACGCCTACACCCACGATATGCTCGAGAGCTTGAAGGTCGCGCTGACTATCCAACGCCATAACGCGGGTATGCCGAATGTCGCGTGGAACGAGGTCACGACCATGCTCTTCCAAAATAACGCCAAGATCGCTGCAAGGTATTTTGATGCGCCGCTCGGGGTGATCCGTGAGGGCGCCGCCGCCGATATCATCGTTATGGATTATCTGCCCTTCACACCGCTGTCGGGCGACAATCTGGACGGTCACATGATCTTCGGCATGAACGGCAGACAATGCCGCACCACGATCGCCAACGGCAGACTGCTCTATCTGGACAGAGAGTTTGTCGATATCGATGAAGAAAAGCTCAGCGCAGAGATTTTCGCGACCGCGGAAAAGCTGTGGGGCAGAGTAAACGGATAACGATTATTACTATTCAGGCAAGGCACGAGGTAACAGCTATGAGTGAAAAAATGGTTCCGCTGAGCATACGAGAATTGCTCGACAGAATGACAACAGAATATAACAGGATAGAGAGAGCCTTTACCGTACAGGAGGGCTTCAAGAACTCGCGCTATGATGAATGGCGCAAAAAGTATGCCGACAGCCTCGGTGAGAAAGCGATCGCCAATCTGGACGGCAAGGATAAGTTCCTTCCCATCTTCGGCGAGAAGCTGGAGGTCCCGCTCGGACCCGCGGCGGGTCCGCATACCCAGATGGCGCAGAACATCATCTCCGCCTACATCGGCGGCGCGCGCTTCTTTGAGCTGAAAACCGTGCAGGTGATGGACGGCGAAGAGCTGGCGAAGTGCATCGCGCGTCCGTGCATCAAGGCGGATGACGAGGGCTACAACTGCGAGTGGTCGACGGAACTGACAGTAGAGCAGGCGATGGAGGAATACATCAAGGCGTGGTGCGTCATCAAGGTGATCTCATGCGCGTTCGGTCTGGGCGATCCCGACGGCTTTGTGTTCAATATGAGCGTCGGCTACGATTTGGAGGGAATCAAATCACAGAAGATCGACCGCTTTATCGAAGGGTTGAAGAACGCCTCCGATCTTTCGATCTTTACCGATACGAAAAATGCTTTAAAAGAATATTACCCCGATTATACCGAGCTGATCGACAGCATTTCACCGCGCGTATGCCGCAGTGTCACGCTGTCCACGCTCCACGGATGTCCGCCCGATGAGATTGAGCGGATCGCGACCTATCTGCTGACGGAAAAAGGGCTGCACACCTTTGTCAAGTGCAATCCCACCATCCTCGGCTACAAGGACGCTCGCGCGATCCTCGACAAGGCGGGGTTCGATTACATCGCCTTTGACGAGCATCATTTTAAAGAGGATCTGCAGTGGAATGACGCGGTCGTGATGTTCCGCCGCTTACAGGAGCTCGCGCAGAGCAAGGGGCTGGAGTTCGGCGTGAAGCTCTCCAACACCTTCCCCGTAGACGTTAAAAACGGCGAGCTGCCAAGCGACGAGATGTATATGAGCGGACGCGCGCTGTTCCATCTGACCATCGAGATGGCGCGCCGCTTTTCCGCGGAATTCGACGGCAAGCTGCGCATCTCCTTCTCCGGCGGCGTGACCCAGCAGAATGTGAAGTTCCTGTTCCTCGCCGGTATCTGGCCGATCACGATGGCGACCGTTCTCTTAAAGCCGGGCGGCTACTCCAACATGGCGGGCATGGCGTATACCCTGCGCATCTGCGACTATGAACCGTTCACCGGTACCGATACCGCCAAGATCGCCGCGCTGCAGAAGTGGTGCATGAAGCATCAGAGTTTCCGCAAGCCCATCAAGCCGATGCCCTCGCGCAAAAACGGCGAGCCCGTGCCGCTGTTCGATTGCTACACGGCGCCGTGTCAGGGCGGCTGTCCGATCCATCAGGATATCCCCGCCTATGTGCATCTGGTCGAAAAGGAAATGCACAAGGAGGCGCTCGAGGTCATCCTGCAAAAGAACCCCCTGCCTTTCACAACGGGTCTGATCTGCTCTCACCGCTGTATGAGCAAGTGTACCCGCAATCATTATAATAACCTGCCCATCGATATCAGGGGCATCAAGTATATTGCCGCCTGTGAGGGCTATGACGAGCTCTATACAACGCTGCAAAAACCCGCTCCCAACGGCAGAAAGGTCGCCGTGGTCGGCGCCGGCGCCGCGGGATTGTCGGCGGCATATTTCCTGGCGCGTGACGGCTTTGAGGTCGATGTGTTTGAAAAGTCGAACAAGGCGGGCGGCATCGTGACGAACGTCATCCCCGACTTCCGTATCTCACCCTATTTCGTCAAATGGGATATCGCCCTGATTGAGAAGATGGGCGCGAATATCAAGCTCAATACACCCGCTCCGTCGCTCGAAAAGCTCAAGGCGGACGGTTACGAGGCGGTCGTCTGCGGTATCGGCGCGTATCAGGAGCGTAATCCGCATGTAGGCGGCAACGTGATGAACGTGCTCGATTTCCTGTGCACATTCAAGCACGGCGGCTTTGCGGCGTCCGGTCTGAGCGACGTGGTCGTGATCGGCGGCGGCAATACCGCGATGGACGCGGCGCGTGCCGCTACACGGATCGACGGTGTGGAGAATGTCAGCATCGTCTACAGAAGGACAAAGAAGTATATGCCCGCCGATGAAGAGGAGCTCAAGGAGGCGCTTAGGGACGGTGTGAATTTCGTTGAGCTGGCGGCGCCGGTCGAGCAAAAGAACGGTATGCTCCTGTGTACCGTGATGCGTCTGGGCGATCCCGACGAAAGCGGCAGACGCAGTCCCGTCGCGACCGATGAAACGATCGAGATCCCCTCTGATCTGGTCGTCACCGCGATCGGCGAGGATGTGGATAACTCCCTGTTCAACGCATACGGCGTCACCGCCGGTGAGAACGGGAGAGTACCTTTCCTGACCGAAATCGACGGCATGAAGGTGTATAATATCGGTGACAGCCTGCGCGGTCCCTCTACCGTAGTCGAATGTATCGCCGACGCTCAGCGTGCCGCTGACGACATCATCGGCGAAAAGTTTGAGGTCAAGATCCCGTCACAGGCGATCCCCTCGGTAACGCAGGCGATCGAGAGCAAGCGCGTGGTCGACCCGATCGTGCTGACTCCGATCACTTCAAGGTGTTTGAGCTGTAACACGGTCTGCGAGAACTGTGTCAGCGTATGTCCCAACCGCGCCAACGCCGTGGTCGAAATGTCCGACGGCAGACGCGAGATCCTGCACATCGACCGCCTGTGCAACGAGTGCGGCAACTGCAGGAGCTTCTGTCCGTATGATTCGGCGCCGTATCTCGATAAGCTCACCTTCTTTGAGGACGAGGAGAGCTTTGCGGTCAGCACGCAAAAGGGCTTCTTGATCCTCGACGACCACACGGTACGCGTCAGATTGGAAGAGGTCACGGACGTCGATCTCGATCAGCCCAATGACCTGCCTAAGGACGTTGAGGTGCTGATCCTCACCGTGATGAAGGACGTCGCGTTATATCGTTAACAGCAACAGGGGAGGGGCGTGACAGAAATGTCTGTCCCTCCTTGTTTGTTTAGTGATCAGTGGTTAGTGGTTAGTGGTCAGTGGTTAGTGGTTAGTGGTCAGTGATTAGAATAGAGTGTCCTGTGGACGCGCTATTGAATGAGAAGGCTGCTCCCGCCTTCAATGCAGCGTCACATAGGATCCGTAGGGGACGACGTTCACGACGTCCCGCATACAAACGTCAGATGGGGGTCTTGCTCCCACCGCAAAAATGTCGTATAATAATCAAAACGAACCTATCAGAAGAAAGTGATAACATGAACAAGATACTATTCAAAGGCGGCACGCTGGTCTCGGCGCGCGTCGCCAAAAAGGCGGATGTGCTGATCTCGGGCGAGAAGATCGTCGCGGTCGGCAAACATCTTTCCGCCGACGCGCAGGTGGTCAACGTCAGCGGCAAGCTGATCTTTCCCGGCTTCATCGACGCGCATACCCATTTCGATCTGGAGGTCAGCGACACGGTGACCGCCGATGATTTTGAGGCGGGCACCAGAGCCGCTCTTGCCGGCGGTGTGACGACGGTGGTGGATTTCGCGACACAGAACAAGGGCGAAATGCTCACCGACGCCCTGAACAACTGGCACATGAAGGCGTTCGCCAACTCGAGCTGTGACTACGCGTTCCACATGGCGATCTCCGATTGGCGCGAGGATATCAAAAACGAACTCCCCGCCATGTTTGAGCAGGGAGTGACTTCGTTCAAGGTCTATATGATCTATGACGCGATGGAGCTGAATGACAGGGCGATCTATGAGCTGATGACCGAGCTGAAACAATACGGCGGCATCGTCGGATGTCACTGTGAGAACTCGGGCATCATCGGCAAGCTCAGAGAAGAAGCGCTCGGACGCGGCGATACCGCTCCCGTGTTCCATCCCGCGACCCGACCCGACTATACCGAGGCGGAGGCGGTCAATCGTTTTCTGAGCATCGCCAAGGCCGCCGACGCGCCTTGCATCGTGGTGCATCTGAGCACCAAGGCGGGTTACGAGGAGATCCTGCGCGCCAGACAAAACGGCGTGAAGGTCTATGTCGAGACCTGTCCGCAGTATCTTCTGCTCGATGACAGCGTTTATCGCAATTCGTTTGACGAGAGCGCAAAGTATATCTGTTCGCCGCCGCTGAGAAAGCCCGAGGATAACCGCGCGCTTTGGAGCGGACTGAAGGCGGGCAATATCGACACCGTCAGCACCGACCACTGTTCCTTTACGGTGGAGCAGAAAAGGGCGGGGGAGAGCGATTTTACCAAGATCCCCAACGGGATGCCCGGCGTGGAGACACGCGCGATCCTGATGTACACCTACGGCGTGAAGAAGCGCCGCCTGACCCTGCCGCAGATGTGCGCGTATCTCAGCGAGAATCCCGCGCGCCTTTACGGAATGTACCCGAAGAAGGGCGCGATCAAAGCCGGCAGCGACGCCGATCTCGTGGTGTTCGATCCCAAGGGCAGCGGCGTGATCTCCGCGGCGCGGTGCCACAGCAAATGCGGCTACAATCCCTTTGAGAATGTCAAAACAACAGGCAGGATCGAGAGGGTCTATCTGCGCGGCAAGCTTGTGTGCAGTAATAACGACATCCTCCTTGAAAACAGCGGCAGATTCATCACCCGCGGAAAATATAAACTGTGATCATATAACGAAAAGCCCGACACGAAGTCGGGCTTTTGTCATTGTTATGTTACTGTTTCTGGCAGAAATAACTTTCGTCAAAGGTCTGAATCTGGAGCGCCTTTTCGGTCGCGACATAAGTGAACAGCTTTTCCTTGTCCCACTTGTCGAGCTTGATCTTGATCTTTGCCGAGTCGGCTTCTTCGATCAGATAGGTGCCTTCACTGGAGAAGTTATTGGTATCGCTTTCGAGCTTACAGGTGCCGTCCTTGTTGAACGTCCAGGTCCAGTTGCCGTCCTGCGCGTCGGTCTGTTTCCATGTGCCGAGCAGTTTATCGTCGATATTGTTCTTGGGCTTGCCGCAGGCAACCATCAGGGTCGAAAGCACCGCGACCAGCATCAGAACAGCGACGACTTTAGTAAAAGTTTTCATTGCTTTTCCTCCTGTTTTTTGATTAGCAAAAGTATTATAGCATATGATCTCGAAAAATGCAAAGATTTTTCGAGTTGTTTACATTACGTTAAAAAAAGAGGTCGGTTCAAATGAACCGACCCATCATTGTCATGAATTGATTAGTCAGCAATGAAGAATACATCCATGCCGGTGGTCTCGCCGTCAGCTACGATGTAAGCCTTGCTCTCTTCGGGCTTGACATAAACGGTGTAAGCCTTCTTACCCTTGACGACCTTCTTGACGTTCTTCTCGATGTCAGCTACAGCAACGGTAGCGCCGCCGAACTGGATGAAGAGCTCGAACTTGGGCTCGGTCTTCTTAGCCGCAGTCTTCTTAGCAGCAGTGGTCTTGGTAGCAGCAGCCTTCTTGGTAGCAGTGGTCTTGGCAGCAGCCTTGGTCTCGGTCTTCTTAGCCGCAGTCTTGGTAGCAGCAGCCTTGGTCTCGGTCTTCTTAGCAGCTGTCTTGGTAGCAGCAGCCTTGGTCTCGGTCTTAGCCGCAGTCTTCTTAGCAGCGGTCTTAGTCTCTGCCTTAGCAGCAGTCTTCTTTGTAGTTGCCATGATAAAATCCTTCTTTCATAAAAATCAAAATATGTTGAAGCAGTAAGCTCTTTTTCTTGCTTACAGTTTGTATTATATCTATATGAATTGCAGATGTCAAATGATAACGGAAATTTTGTTTATTTATACAAATGGAGGTAAAGTCAAGCGAACTTTGTAGGTATTGTTGACGGATGTTTTTTGCACCAAAAAGCCAAATTGGCGATTTTATGCCTTGCACAATCCACAAATCTCATAGGATATTTTGTGCAGTTTCACAGGGTAATATTCTGGACTTAGACATATTGACTATTTTATAGTGCGAAATATTGGTTCGTTTTACTATTTGCCCTGTTGCAATCCGAACAGGTTCCTGCTATAATGTTGGAGTACAACAATCGGGACTCTATAGAAAGTTCCGGACGGAGCAATCCCGCACGATGTTTTTGTATGTTATACATCGGTTGAGATTGCCGCGTCGCGGATTAGTCATCCGCTCCTCGCAATGACTGTTTATAGCGGTTGAGATTGCCACGTTGCGGATTAGTCATCCGCTCCTCGCAATGACGATTTGTATGAGTGAAGGAAAAGGGGGGAGAGTATGCTCACATCATTTTTGGACGTCGGCACCCAGGTGCTGGTGCTGTTCATCCTGATCGCGGTCGGCGCGCTGCTGACAAAGCTCGGGATCATCACCGAACAGGGCTCGCGTTCGATGACGGACGTTGTCCTTTACGCGGTCACTCCGTGTGTCATCATCAACGCGTTCCAGCGTGAGTACCGCCCCGAAATGCTCAGCGGTTTGCTGATCGCGCTGTTGGCGGCATTTTTATCACTGCTGTTCTCGGTGCTGCTCGCGGAGCTGATCTATCGCAAAACCGAGATCTCCCGCGCGGTGGTATTGAAATTCGCACTGGTGTTTTCCAACTGCGGTTTTATGGCGCTGCCGCTGCAGCAGGCGATCCTAGGCGACGACGGTGTGTTTTACGGGGCGGCGTATGTCGCGATGTTCAATATCTTTATGTGGACGTACGGGCTTTTGACCATGAGCCGCAAGACCGAGTGGCGTTCCGCGCTCAAGGCGATC
Organism: bacterium; assembly: GCA_020624805.1. Classification (GTDB taxonomy): domain Bacteria; phylum Bacillota; class Clostridia; order Oscillospirales; family Acutalibacteraceae; genus Ruminococcoides. The sequence continues at coordinate 32,184 of JAHKVW010000118.1, forward strand.
TGCAACCCCGGAATCATCGGTACGGCGATCGGGATCCTCCTCTTTTCGTTTTCCGTGGAATTACCGACGGTGCTTCTCTCGCCGATCAAGATGCTCGCGGCGCTGAACACGCCTGTTCCCATGCTCGTGATCGGCTACCATCTGATGCGCTCCGACCTCAAGCGCGTGCTGACCGACAAGGGCGCGTATTTCGCGATGACGATGCGCCTGATCGTCATCCCGCTGATCGTGATGGGCGTGATGGTCGTCCTGCGTGTTGATCCGACGATCACGACCGCGACGGTGATCGCGGTTAGCTCCCCGGTGGCGGCGTTCACCACGATGATGGCGGCAAAATACGGACGCGACACCGAGCTGTCGGCTGGTATCGTCTCCGCGTCGACGCTGTTCTCGCTGATCACCATGCCGCTGGTAGTGGGGTTGACGCAATATCTGGTACAACTGTCGGTTTAGTGCGAAGCAGATAGTAATAGAATCGTTTCTGCCAAGCGGACGAGCAATGCTCGTCCCTACAACAAGAGGAATTGTATATAGAAAGGAAACCATTATGCCGAAGAATCCCAAGCAAAAGCAAAAGCTGCTTTATATCATGAAATTCTTTTTGGAAAAGACCGACGAGGAATACGGCGTGACCGTCGCGGATATCATCGACTATCTCGACGATTACGGGATCACCGCCGAGCGCAAGAGCATCTACAGTGATATCGAATGTCTGCGGGACTTCGGCATGGATATCGTCAAGTCGAAGGTCGGCAAGATCTCGCTGTTCAGTCTGGTATCGCGAGAATTCACGCTTGAGGAGGTCAAGCTGTTGATCGACGCGGTGCAAAGCTCCAAGTTCATCACGCTCAAAAAGAGCCGCGAGTTGATCCGCAAGATCGAGACCCTCGCCTCCGAGAATCAGGCGAAGGAGCTGCACCGACAGGTCATCGTCGCCAACCGCGTCAAGAACTCGAACGAGGAGATCTATCGCAATATCGACAGCATCAACCGCGCCATCAACACAAAGCGCAAGATCGGATTCTATTATACGCAGTGGGCGGTATCCCGCACCGGCGCGAAAAAGATCGTCAAGGTGCGCCGCCACGACGGTATGCGCTACCTGCTGACCCCCAAGGCGCTGACATGGGATGATGAAAACTACTACCTGATCGCCTACGATAAGGAGATGGATAAGCTCAAGCATTTTCGTGTGGACAAGATGGAGTCGATCTCGGTGGAGGAGGAACGTGCCGACAGCACCAAGGCGGTCGATAAATTCGACCTCGCCGTGTACACCAAGCAGGTGTTCGGCATGTACGGCGGCGACACCGTCAACGTCAAGCTGCGTTTCGACGACAGCCTGATCGGCGTGGTGATCGACCGCTTCTCCGACAAGGTCTTTGTCCAGCCGCATAACGACGGCAGCTTTACCATGAGCGCCGAGGTGATGCTCTCGCCGCAGTTCTACGGATGGCTGTTCTCCTTCGGCGACAAGGTGAAGATCATCTCGCCCAAGTCCGCCGTCAAGGGCTTTGCTGAGTGGCTCGACAGCGTCAAAGCGCAGTATGAGTGATCCGTTGCCTCCCTTTGGTAAAGGGAGGTGCTGAACGTAAGTGAAGCGGAGGGATTGTTATATTGTTTGAACGTAGTGAGTAAACATTGAATAGGATCGTGATATCGCAGTATGCCGCCTTGGTGTACTGCGATTTTTTAGTGGTTAGTGGTTAGTGGTTAGTGGTTAGGGGTTAGTGGTTAGGGGTTAGTGGTCAGTGGTCAGTGGTCAGTGGTTAGTGGTTAGTGGTCGGGTGCGAAAGCCAATAGTAGGTATTACTTGCGTTTACTTTTACAATTAACGAAAGGGGGCACGCCCCCAGAGTCCCGTTTATGGGCATTATGTTCTGTTATCATAGGAGCACGGGGAGATGATCTCCGATCCGAACGGTTGATGAATAATATTATTATTCCGCTGTTCGGAAAGCTTTGGGGATGATCCCCGTGACAGGATGTGAAAGGTATGTTGAATTTTTGTATTTTTGTGTTTCTTTTTTGCGCGGTTTGTGCTATTATTAAAAAGATGGTACAAAAGCAGGAGTTTTTTACCGTCTATCAACGCAACAAACGCAGATAAGCCGCTTGCTCCTCGTGATCCCGCGCTCGTGAGCGAGTCATGAGCTTTAGCGGATAGGACAGGCTGTCTGCGATCATTGAGGAGAGCTATGAGCAGATTTATTTTAGCGTCACAATCGCCGCGTCGTCAGGAGCTGATCGGAAATATTCTGTCGGATTATGACGTCATCGTGTCCGATGTGGAGGAGAAGCTTCCCGACGGTATCGCGCCCGAGGAGGTTCCCGCGTATCTGGCGGGAGTCAAGGCACGGGCTGTCGCCGAAGAGCACCCCGACGACGTCGTGATCGGCGCCGACACGGTGGTGATCCTTGACGGTCAGGTGTTGGGCAAGCCCAAGGATGAGGACGACGCTTTTCAGATGCTCCGTGCTCTGTCGGGCAAGGCGCATACGGTGATCACCGGCTGCGCGATCATACACAACGGCAGGATGACGACCTTTGCCGACCATACGCGTGTGGAGTTTTATCCTCTCAGCGATCGGGAAATTTTGGATTATATCGCTACCGGCGAGCCTTTTGACAAGGCGGGCGCTTACGGTATCCAAGGGCGCGGCTGTGTCCTCGTCAAGCGCATCGAGGGCGATTTCTTCAATGTTATGGGGCTTCCCGTCGCTCGACTCAAGCGCGAGATGGAACGCGAGGGAGCGTTACCGAAGTTGTAAAAAGGGAGAAACGATATGACACATCTGTTTATCCTCAATTCCTTTGCCGGCACATTTGACGCGACGCCCGAGATCAAGGCGCAGATCGAAGCCTTGGCAATTCCCAATGCGGTGATCGAGTATACGCAAAAGGCGGGTGACGCGGAGGCTATCGCGCGCCGCTATGCCGAAAAGGGCGACGCGCTGCGCGTCTATGCCTGCGGCGGCGACGGCACGGCGAATGAAGCGCTGCACGGACTGATGGGCTTTGAGAACGTCGCGCTCGGCGTGATCCCGATCGGTACCGGAAACGATTATGTGCGTTCCCTTCCGGGAGGAACCGCGGATTACTGCAATGTCGATAAAATGGTGCGCGGCACGACAAAGCGCGTTGATCTGCTCAAATGCGAGGACAGATACGCGCTCAATGTCGTATCCGTCGGCTATGACTGCGAGGTCGCCGACCGCGCGCAGAAGAATAAACGACTGCCGCTGATGTCGGGACCGCTCGCGTATAAGCTCGCCATCGTGCAGTGCCTTTTGACAAAAAGAAAACATACCTTCACACCCTATGCCGACGGCAAGAGGATCCCCGTAGCCCGGGGCTTCAAGAGCCAGATGCTTGCCGTAGCCGCTAAGGGCAAGTATTACGGCGGCGGTATCAAGGCGACCCCTTATGCCGAGCTCGACGACGGTCTGATCGACTTTATGGCGATCCCGACCGTTCCGATCAGCTACTTTGCGTGGATGTTCGGCGCCTTCGCCCGCGGCGAGCATATCGACCATCCCAAGGGCAAGACCTTTATTCTGCATCAAAAGTGCAAGACCCTGAAGCTCGACAACCACGGCGAGATCAAGATCGGTATCGACGGGGAGATGTTCGTGATGAAGGACCCCGAGATCACGGTGGTTCCGCACGCGTTCGATATCATTATTCCATGATCGTCATTGCGGGGCGGTGTTGAAAACGCCGCCGTGGCAATCTCAACCGATTATTTTCGGTTGACGAATGGGATATTTTGATTTATACTAATATTCTGTTAATTGTTTGGTTATTACGCTGTACTCTGTGCAGATCATAAACAGGATTCAGATATGAGAAAGATGCAATTCAAGAGGATCGGACTGACGGTTTTGATCCTCGCGCTGCTGACGATGCTGATCGTCGGCACATCGGTGGTCAGTGCGATCGCGAAGAACACGACTGACAGGTCGGGCGCTTCCGACGCCGTGTCCTCCCGTGAAAAAGAGAATACCATTCTGCTGAACAGCTATATGTCCAACGCGGTGAACAACCGTTCAAAATGGTTGTATGACCTGATGACCGCGTCGGGATTGATGCAGCCGGGCAACAGCAGCAACGGAGCGGCGATCTTTCAAAAGGCCTATGAGGTCGGTCTGATCGGCGCTTATACCGAGGATGATATCTATCTGCCGCTGAACCGCCTGTTCGTCGCGCAGACGACGGTCAAGGCGCTTCACTATCCCGAGCGGACGGTGGGCGAGCTGTCTGACGTATCGGCAGATCAGAAGAGCGTGATGGGCACGATGGCGTATTACGGCTATTTTCTGCCCGACGATAAGGATATGGTCTATCCCGAGGCGACGGTCTCCGCCAAGGAGTATGAGATGCTCCGAACGGAATTGAACCGATATAAGATGCTCAAAGGGAAACGGCTCCTTGCGTTCGGCGACAGCATCATGTACGGCAGCGGCAACAATGACGAGGGCATCGCCGATATGATTGCGGTAAAGTATGCGATGACGGCACTCGACTATTCCGTACCGGGCGCGTCCTTTGCCGACCGCAGCGAGCATAGCCGTATTAGCAACCAGATCCGTGTAGCTTACGACGATCAGGCGCAGGCGGATATCATCCTGCTCAACGGCGGCACCAACGATATGGGGCATATGCCGTTCGGTGAGACTGCCGCGGGCTTTGATATGTCCGAGGTAGAGGAATACAGCTTTTCGGGCGGTATGCAAAAGGCACTGTGGATGCTGAAAGCTTGTTGGAAGGATACTCCGATCATCTATACGCGCGTCCATAATATGGATCTGCTCGAGGACAGTATCGAACGCCAATACGGCGACAGAGCGTTGGATATCATGGAAAAATGGGGGATCCCGTCGGTGGATCTGTACAACGGTACCACGATGAATACCGAGAACAAGGCGATCTGTGACCGCTATACCTTTGTGGATGAGCGGTACGGAAATGAGCATGATTCCATTCACCCCAACGCGCTCGGCTACGCGAAGTTCTATCTGCCGCCGATCTCCAAGGCGGTGGCGGATCAGTTCAGTGAGGTGTCAAAATGACGAAATTATATATCGCGGTACCCTGCTATAATGAAGAAGAGGTACTGCCCGACAGCGCCGAAAAGCTGCGCGCAAAGCTGCGCCGGATGATGGACAGCGGTTTGATCGGCAGCGACAGCCACATCGTGTTCATCGACGACGGCAGTCGGGATAAAACATGGGAGCTGATCACACAGCTGCACGACAGCGACAGCATTTTCAGCGGGATCAAGCTCAGCCGCAACCGCGGACACCAGAACGCCTTGATGTGCGGGCTGATGACCTTGAAGGATGAGGCGGACGCGGTGATCTCCATCGACGCCGATCTGCAGGATGACATCGAGGTCTTTGACAAGATGGTCGAAAAATACCGCGACGGCTGTGATGTGGTCTACGGCGTGCGCAGTAAGCGCGAGACCGATACCTTCTTCAAGCGGTTCACTGCCGAGGGCTATTACAAGGTGCTCGACAAGATGGGCGCGAAGGTCATCTTCAACCACGCCGATTTTCGCCTGATGAGCGCCCGTGCTTTACAGGCGTTCGCCGAGTTTAAGGAAACGAACCTGTTCCTGCGTGGCATGGTGCCGATGGTGGGCTACAAAAGCGACATCGTGACCTATGAGAGGTCGGAGCGACTTGCGGGTGAGAGCAAATATCCGCTCAAAAAGATGCTGGCGCTCGCGTGGGAGGGCATCACCTCGCTGTCCACCAAGCCGATCAAGATGATCACCCGGCTGGGGCTGATCATCTTTCTGATCAGTATCGTGATGCTGATCTATACGCTGGTGCGCTTCTTCATGGGCGCGACCGAGAACGGCTGGGCGTCGCTGGCGGTGTCGATCTGGGCGATTGGCGGACTGCAAATGATGGCGATCGGTATCATCGGCGAATACATCGGAAAAATCTATCTTGAAGCAAAACGCCGTCCGCGCTATATCGTAGAAGAATATCTGCACGACTAAGTGCTTGGATAAAGAAAAAGCTGACCTTTTCGGGTCAGCTTTTCTTTTGTAGATATATGGATGATTGTCATTCTGAGTGGATTCATCTGACGTAGGGCACAAAACTCAATATGCCCCCTCTGACGAGGGGGCAGCCGAACGACAATTTGATAGGAACTATTGCGCAAAATCGGCAGGGGAGAGATAACGAAACAACATTGTTACGAATCGGTTTTTGACTTAAGCCGCCACAGAATTATCGTTGCAAACATTATTGAGTCAGCCGTTTCAAAGCAACTGTTACGCTGCGTTATCTCTCCCCCGCAGGTTAACGGATATTCTTTGACATCAAGTCATCTTGCTGCCCCCTCGTCAGAGGGGGCATAATATGTTGTGACACCCGTGTCCGCTCAGGATGACAGTATTTGAGGGACTATCGCGCTAAATACGACAGCCCCTTCTTTTATCGGTATTCCGATCAGCCTAATACATCTTCCATTCTGACGTCATATCTTTGCAGGATGGTCGCGTCGAGGATATCCACCTCGCCGTCATCGTTCACATCCGCATACAAGAGCTGCTCGGGCGTCAGTTCCTTTTTGCCGGAAAGATATCGCTGTATCACGGTCACATCGAGGATGGTGATCACGCCGTCCATATCGACGTCACCGATCGCCTTCATCGGAACATTGTCCACATCCGTGATCTTGAACGTCTTGACGACCTCGCCGTCGTCAAATTGCAATTTGATCTTGTGCAGTCCGACCGGCAGCTTGACCAGCTCGGATTTGCCGATCTGGAGCAGTCCCTCGTGCAGTACCATGTTGCTCTCGAGGATGGAGCCGAGATAGGTATCGCCCTCATAGACATACGCAACGATCGACTCGGAGTTGGTCTGGAGCTTGAGACCGGACTCAGCGCCCTTGTCCCATTTGATGACCGGGGTATCGATGACGATCTCCTTCTGTTCGGGAGCGACATACTGATCGTAGTCGGCGTATGCCATGATACGGTTGGCGTTGAGGGTATACGGCGTTCCGCGGAAGCTCTCCTCGACGTCAAGGTCGATCTGTCGGGTGATGACCAACCCGTCGGAGTTGCCGTTCGTGTAGGTCAGCACACGGGTTTCGGGATCATAATCGATCACGATGGCGACATGAGAGAAGTAAGCGCCGGTTCCGTGCCAGCCGAAAAAGACCAGACCGCCGGGCTTATAGGGCATATCAAAGGGGCTGACGTCGACATTGTAGTAGGTGTTCCACGGCATCGCGTCGAGCTTGTGATGGGTGTTGGGCGCGTAGTAGACCTTCTTCTGGTCAAGGTTGAAGGACTCGATCCACTGGTCGGCGCTCCAGAAGATCCTGGGGTCGACGACATAGCAGTAGAAATAGCGCTTTAAGGTCTCTTCATCATAGTAGCCCGCCTGATACAGACACCAGCTCGTGAAGATCGTACACCAGTCATAGTCGGCGTACTGTTCGCTTTCATCTCTGTCCATGACATAGCGCTGTGCCCAGCGGGTGTACTCGGTGTTGCCGGTGAGGTTATCGTTCATACGCAGCTCGGCGCCTGTCCAGAGCTTGCCCTCCTGACGCGCCTGATCGAGGTCATAGCCCTCGGTGGCAAAGTTCGCGTAGCCCTCCTGTGAGAGCGCGACGGCGAGCACCTTTTCCATAGTGGTGCCGTCCTTGTGTTCCTCCAGCGCCTGCAACAGCTTGGTGTAGTAGGGAGAGGATTTGTATTCTTCCGAGAACCTCAGATCCTCACCGCTCGCGGCAGAAGCAGAGAGCACGGATGAAAGCATCACGGCGAGTACGATGACTAAACTTATGATTCTTTTCATACAGTTTTATCCTTTCTTATCGGGATGATTATAAATGGAACGCGTGCTTCAAAAACAACTTGCCCGTGTTGGTCAGGAAGATATCCTCTGCCTTGCGGATGATCTCCTTCTCGGGGGTGTTCTGTTCCTTGAAGTCGACGATCAGTTTCGCTTCGATCAGGATCTGGTGGTTGAGGGTGCCGATGTGCTCATAGTTCTCGGCGTTCTCCACCATGTGGCAGACCTTCATCGCCGCCGCCTCCGCGATCCCGCATTCGCGCAGGATATCGCGTACGACGGGGATACGGTCGCACTCGACATTGTGTACCACTGACGCAAGCTCTAAGTCGAACTGCTCCTCATCGCTCAGATGCTCGAGCTCGCCGATGCTTTTCGCCAGCGTATAGACGCGGACGAAGTGCTGTACCATGTCCATGTCGCCGCCGTAATACTGCTTCATCCGCAGCGCGACGCGGTTGACGTCTTGTGTGCGTTTTAGCGCCGCCGCGTCAATTTCCTTGGGCATCCTTGAGCGCCTTCTTTCTCAGTTTTCTGTCCTTTTTATCCTTCTTGATGACCTCACGCAGATAGGCGAACGCCTTTTCTTCGCCGTTTTCGGCGAGATAGGTCAGATAGTGCTCGATCAGATCGCATGACGCGGGATGCATCAGCTCGCCGCGAAAGACGCGTCCTTTGCGGTTTTTGCCGCGGATGAAATACTCCAGCGGACTGCGGTCGGTGTATTTGTCGCCCTGATAGGTCTTGCACGCTGCCATGCGGTCGCAGAACATCTCGACCACATAGCGCACCGGCATCTCGACCGGCTTGATTTTGCGGTCGACGGGGGAGTAGTCCGTCCAGTATTCCAGGTGATGGCGGTTCCTGCCCTTGTGGTGCATCCACGCCTCACTGTAGCCCTTGACCTCGCGTTCGCGGTCATTCGGGCTTCGCGTTCCCTGCCAGTAGCGTGCGCCTTCGCTGAACTCCGTCCACGAATATTTCGACAGATCGTGCTTTAATCCCTGCCACGGGATCCCTGCCTTAAAGCAGTTGCGGATCACCTGATGGCGGTGGTGGGTGATAGTTTTAAAATGATTCAGCGCCTTGCTCATCCGATCCCTCTTTTCTAATTACCTATTATATTATAAAGAGCGCATTTGTGCAAGGGGGTTTTGGGGGTTCGTGGATCGCTTGTGATTCATGGAGAGAAGATCGCACGCGTCTTTTTCTGTATTTACTGTAGCGTGGTGCGAAATCAAAAAGCCTTCCCCCTCGGGGGCGCGTGCGCCTTTTTCTATGTTACTGTGACGTGTGGCAGAATCAAATATGGAGTGTTATCATAAAAGTAGAGTCGTTAAACACCCAAAGATGTGATATAATGAAAAGCATCAAAAGAAAGGTGAAAAGAAATGACGACCTACGA
>JAHKVW010000002.1 GCA_020624805.1 bacterium
ATATCGGTCTTGCCGAGCTGCCAAGATAATTGCCGATTTCTCTTGCAGTAACGGCAGAAATGTCACGCTCACGCAGGATCGCTAAGCCTGCACCGATAATTTCTTCTTTTGTAAATTTCGCTTTAGGGGGCATAACGGACTCCTTTCTAAAACGAACGTTTTAAATCAGCTGTTTTATTATAGGTTAACTTTTTAACTTTGTCAATAGCGACTTTAGTACTTATCGTATCTATGCTTATGATAAATTTTTTACAAAAGAGTCTTTAAAAGCTTGTAAGTTCACCGTTTAATGGCAGGATCATTAAAGTTAGCCAATTAACACGAAGCGAAATTACAATTTTTACAATTTTTAAAAATTAAAATGCATATTTTCTTGACAAACTCTTATTAGCGTGTTACTATTATAGACGAAAGGAAGTGCATTTCCGTTATGAATAGTTCAACATTACAACAATATATTTTAAAGTTTTTATCGGATAACGAAAAACATACTGTGCAAGAGATTAAAAACTATTTGAGCGATATTAATAACGATTATACAGACGGTCAGTTTTCGGGTTCAATTAACACCCTTCAACGAAATGGATCAATAAAAAAAATAGAACGTGGTGTATATGTTGCAAAGACAAGGAAAGAGAATATGAGAAAATGTTTTGTTGTTTCTCCAATTGGAGAAGAAGGTTCTGAAACAAGAAAAAGAGCGGATCAATTGTTTAAATATGTAATCAATCCGGTCTGTGAACAATGCGAATTTAACGCAATCAGAGTGGATAAGATTAATAATTCAGACGCAATTACTCAAACAATCTTAGACCACTTGAGAACAGATGAATTGGTTATTGCGGATATGACCGAGCACAATCCCAATGCTTTTTTTGAAATCGGTTATCGTTCAGCGTTGGGCAAACCTATGATTCATCTTAAGAAAAGCGGAGAAACAATTCCTTTTGATGTTGCAAATATTCGTGCGTTTGATTACGATTTAAGTGATTTAGATTCCGTAGAAAAGATTAAATCTAGACTGATTCAAACAATTGAGAATATTTCGTTTGAAATTCCTGGGGATGATAATACTGAAAGCTTTGTTGATACGGAATCTACAAATAATATCCTCCCTCTTTTATACGATATATCGGATAAGATTGATGGGTTAGAATCAAAAATCAAATCTGTTAATTCAGAAACAATAGATTCAATTATGAAGGCGACATCAAAACTTTCTGCTTCTTCACATGCAGAAAGCACGGATGATATGATAAAACGAATGGTGATGGAACAAATCTTAAACAATCCATCTTCAGCAGATGCTCTAATGCGACTGGCTGATAAGTATGGCAAGAAGTGAAAAACCATAAAAACATAAGAGGCATTGAGTATGGAGAATGATTGTAGAGTTAAGCTTACAATTGAACAGCAAATAGCACATATGAAGGAAAAGGGAATCCTTTTTAGTATTGAGGATGAAGAGTTTGCAAAAGAATACTTGCGTAACAATACCTACTACTTCAAGCTAAAAGCGTATAATAAACTCTATGACAAAGATAAAGATGGAAAATATAGAGACTTGGAGTTTGCTTATTTAAGAGATTTAGCAACAATTGATTCTTTACTTAGAAGAAGTATTTTAAAAATATCAATTGATATTGAGCATTACCTTAAGGTAGCAATGTTGCGAGATTTTAATGAATCAGAGGAAGATGGTTATTCTATCGTAGAGTTTTATAAAAACCAAGATCCAGACCATTTTGAATCAGAGATTGAAAAGAAACTCTACGGAAAAGCTTGTAGCAATTTAGTTAATAAGTACAAAGATAGCTTTGCCATTTGGAATATTGTAGAAATATTGAGTTTTAGCGATTTCCAAAACCTTTATGATTTATTCTACTTAAGAACTCGTAATCCCAAAAACTCATGCGAAAACCAATACAAAAGGGTTCCTTACCATTATTTTTTCAACCCTGTAAGACTTTTAAGAAACGCTGCTGCCCACAATAATTGTTTGATTAGTAGCCTAAAAGTACCATATGTGAGTAAAGAGAATTTCAACTACAATAAACAAATAAGTGTATTTTTAGGACAACAGGGCATCAGTAACAACAGAATTACACGTCAGTTAGATAAGCCGCTGATTCACGATTTCTGTGTTATGTTGTTTTTATATCACAAAATTGCACCAAAATCGGCGCAAATGCATGTGTTTGATGAGCTAGATGACTTTCTTAAAGGCAGAGCTATTAAACACAAAGAGTATTATTCAAACCATGCTACGTTATGTTCTGCATATGAATTCATAGTACAAGTTGTAGGTGTATTTAGAAAATTATTACAAGATTGAATTTCTCATTGACATCTTAGGTTTTTTCGGCTATAATATTAATGTAGCATAAAAACAGACTTCTGTTTTTAGTGGGCTGGTGTACGCACTGGTCCTATTTTTTTACTTATTTTCGTTTATAAGCGCAAACAAACGCCATCCGTACACAACACACAAGCAACATAATAATGCAAAAGCCCTGTAAACACGCCGATCTTTGCGTTTGAAAAGTTCTCCAAGAGATAATCAGAATATTTCAAGTTTATCTTTACTCAAAGCCTCTGTGTATGCAGGGGCTTTGTTTTTAGCGTGTCACCTTTGAAAACCGAACCGGTGTGATAAACAGAAATCCGCTCTTGATTTATTATGTGTTTTATAGTAGAATAGATAGGCAAAGCAAAAAGTAAAGGATTGATATATATGAAAAAGATCATTGCATTGATGATGGCAGTCGCGCTGGTGCTGTCGCTGAGCGCGTGCTTTATGCCCGGCGCCGACAACAACAGCGATTCTACCTCGGATCAGGCGAATGCCGCCGATATCTCGACCTATGACAAGGATTTTGACGGCTTGGTCAAGTACATCAAAGACCGCGATTCTAAATATGTAAAGATGGATATCTACTATGATATACTCGGTGCTGACAACGGTGCGCGTATTGATTTGAACAAAAACGCGTTTGTGGAGATCTATGATTTTTCAAGCGCGGACAGCGCTACCGCTGATTCCGCCAATGCCTCCAAGGCGAAAGAGATCCTCAATGCGATCCGCGAGAACGGAAAGTTCAAACCGATCGAGGATGGCGTTGAGCTGACCGCCGCGATCACAGACAGCGGCAAGTATGTCATCGCGTGGGACGCGTCCCGCGGCTTTGATTACACCGGCAAGATCGTGACCGATGAGCTGAAAGAAAACTGGTAACAGGATTTAGGAAAGCCCGATTGTATCGGGCTTTTTTCTTTGATGAAGACGCCTGATTGCGATGCTTCGGATCAGTGTGAATAGACATCCTGCATAAAACACCTATTTCTTCGCATCCGAATATGCTGTGATCTCCTCCGAAAAACCTATGATGATTACAGTTCATCGCGGTGGAAGAAACAAGATAGGTAAGAAATATGCGGTTTCGTCTTGCAAGATAGTGTACCCTATGTTATAGTAAAACCGGAACAGACAGAACGGATCATGGTGATCATTCATTTGATCCGTTTGTGACGATTATTTATTCATGGTTTTTCATTTTTGGAGGCGGCTTAATGGTACAAAACAACTCTCCGCAGGCTTTGGTCTCACAAGCGAAAGACGGAAGTATCGAAGCGCTCAACACCCTGCTTGATGCTTACAAACAGCATATCTACGCGATCTGTTTTGCGTTGCTGAATGATCGGGAAAAAGCCGAACTGGCGATGCAGGAATCGGTGATCAGTATTTGGAAAAGTATCGGCAACTTAAAGGACAGCGAGAGCTTTGATAACTGGCTCTACCATATCACGTATCATGTCAGCAACCGGATGCGCGGACAAAAAAAGTCATCCTCCGGGATAAAGACAGATAAGCTGTTTCGCCGTTCAGCTTCACTGAGTGATTTGATGCTGCCGCAGCGGTATGCGGAGCGGGACGACCTGAAAGAACGCCTGGCGCAGATCATCTGCTCTTTATCCGACAAAAAACGAGAGATCCTCGTGCTGTATTATTATCATCAAAAATCCGTTGAGGATATCGCGCAAATCACGGAAAGCTCGGAGAAAAAGACCCGGTCCCTCTTGTATCAGGCGCATGAAAACGTGAGAGAGGCGCTGTATGAGAAGGAGCAGGAAAACGGCGAGAATTATATCAATACGGAAACGCCTGCCGTATCCCTGGGGTCGTTCATCACCTTTTATATCGATAAGAATCTTCCCTCTACCGAGAGGATCAACAGCATCATCAGTCATTCCCGCAGTGAAGCCTATTTTTCTTCCGGCGTAACGCCGGTTCCCCTTCCTGTCATCGAGGAAGAAAAGACCCGTCCCGAATCCGCAAAAAAACCGCAAAAGGCGGTATCCGACAGTAAACCGAAGCATGCAAGGGCTTCAACGGCAGAAAGTGAACCGGAACGAAAGGATTATTCGAGCGCCGTGAAGATCGTGGCGGTCGTGCTGATCATTTCGATCCTCGCCTGTATCGGATTATTGGTATACAATACTTATCTGTCACCCGAAATAAAGCGGGAGAATCGCGCGCAGGGCGTTGACGCCGGCGTGACAGAGCAGGAGGAAATCGCGACGACCGCTCCCACGGTTGAAGTGACCGCCGCCGCAACGGCCGCACCGACACAGGCGGATCAAAGCGCTGTTTACAAAGCCTATAAAGGCGTGTTGGAAGAAAATAAGGACGCGATCAAGAACTATAACTGGCAGTACCGCGTCGATCCCGCCCATCCGATCGCGTTTGCGGATGTGATGGGGGATGATACGCCCGAGATGGTTTACTTGTACGCGACTGCTGTCGGCGACGGCGGTGATATGTACATGAGCATGCGTGTGATGACCTTTGACGGCAGTAAGGCCGTCGAAGCATTGAAGGTCGATATGCAGGATAATACCCGCCGTATCGGCGGAATCTACTGTATCACCAAGATCGAGGGAGAAAAGAATCTCTATTCCTTCTCGGTCACTTCTCCCGGTCAGCTGCGTACCCAAACGGCTTATCGCTATGTCGATAACGGTGACAATACATTGAAACAAGAGGAAGCTGTGCTGTATAATCCCAACTCCGGAGAACAGCATATCGACGGCAAGGATGTTTCCGCGGCTGAAGCGGAATCCGCCTATAATGATCTTGCCGCCAAATCCAATCTGCTGCTGCTCAGTTCCAGCGACAGCCGCGGTATCAGCTATGCGTCGATCCTCAACCTCAAAGCGGAGAATGTCGCGAAAACCTATGAGGAAGCGATCGCGTATCTTTCGGATAGAATCTAATACTAAGTATCCATTAAACGCTTTAACAAATTTGTTAGCGAGAAATTTCGCAGAGCAAGGCGGAGGACGCAGGCATACTGGCGTATGTCATCTTTCGGGGACCCCATCACGCCCCGCGTGATGGGGAGAGGAGGAGCCGCCACACGAGGTCAAGGCATACCCAACCGGATATGCCTATCGAGTACGGCGTGCGACGACGACAACACCGCTATGCGGAATTTAACGCAATAAATGTTAAAGTGTTTTAATGATACTTAGTATAATATGGTAGATGAAAAGGGCTGTCATGATGACAGCCCTTTCGTTGATGATGGCGGTTTTGATCCATGTGCGATCAAGGTGATCGGTCATTTATTGGAGAAATCGAGGGAATAGAAGCCGAAACGAGGAAAGGATGTTTCATCCGCGACCGCAAGCAGCAGGGTGCCGTCGATCGGGGAAAAGCCCTCCGCCTGCATCAAAAAGATTTTTTCTTTCTGCAAGCTCCATTCCGAGGTGAGCACGGTGACACGGCAGCTTTGACAGCGATCGCGCAACCGATTATAGACGCCCATGATCCACAGGCTCTCGATATCGTAGCCCTCGACGGGCGTTTTGCTGACGCCCGCGATCTCACTGTCCAGCGCGTCATGGGGCAGCGGCTTACGGAAGCGCAGGTTGAGCTGTTCATCGCCGACCACACTGCGGCACGCGACACAGAATACGCCGTCGGAGGAACGATATTCTTTGTCGGTCAGGGTGTCGAAAGTCTCGCAGAATTCGCGCAAGGCGGCAGTTTCGTTCTCGGTAAAGCCGATGAATTCGGCGGCGTCAGGGCTCGGGATATCGCAGAGCGCACGCGCCTTTGCGATACAGTCGTGATAGGCGGGCAGCTTGATATCGCCCTTGTCCAACTCGGACAGCAGGCGGCGGTTGAGCTCGTCAAAGGTGAGCGTGCGGCTGTAGGAGAGGTCGAAGTCGCGCTCATGCTCGGGATAGCGGTGGTAGCGGCGACAGGTCAGGCGATCGTGTTCATCCACGCCGTAGATGTTGTACGCTTCAAAAATATCGTTGCGCTCACGGCGTTCGATCCCGCCGCGCACCTGACTGCGGCACCATTCGACAAAGGGATCGGCGGGTGGTTGTTTAACAGGCTGTTCGGGTTCCGTTGGCGTCGGGATCACGGTTTCTTCGGGTGATTCGGCAATCGGCTCGGTTTTCGGTTTTTCGGAAGATGGTCGAAAGAATTTGAATGGGTTTTTCATAGCTTCCTCCGCAGCGGATGATTTGATACTATGATAGCAAATAAAAGAACTTTTGTAAATGAGGGGATGGTAATTTTCGGTTGCGGGAAAGAGAGATTTGTGGTACAATCTCAAAAGAGGTGAGAACGAATGAAAATCGTCCTGACAGACGCGCAAACGGTCGTCGATGAATTGGTGACGACAGACTGTCTGAGAGAGTTCGGAGAGATCGTATCCCACGGACTGCTCCGATATGAGGAAGTCGCCGAGGCGATCGCGGACGCGGACATCGTATTATGCAACAAAACACTGCTTGACAGCCACACCCTGCGGCTCGCCAAACAACTGAAATATATCGGGATATTCGCGACCGGATACAACAATATCGACGTGGACTACTGCCGCGCGCACGGGATCACGGTGTGCAACGCGGGATCGTACTCGACTCAGTCGGTCGCGCAGCAGACCTTTGCGCTGATCTTGGCGTATTATAATCAGATCGCGGCGTATGACCGCTATGTAAAGGACGGCAGATGGAAGCGCAGTCCGACCTTTTCGCCCTTTGTCTATCCGCTCAACGAGCTGATGGGAAAAACGCTGGGCATCGTGGGACTGGGCGCGATCGGGCAGGAGGTCGCGGCGATCGCGAATGCCTTCAAAATGCGGGTCATCGGCTACAATCGCAGTGTGAAGAACGTGCCGAATGTAGAGCAGGTGAGCTTTGAGAGATTGCTCAGCGAGAGCGATATCGTCAGCGTACACTGTCCGCTCAACGCCGATTCCGAGGATCTGTTCAACAAAGACACATTCTCAAAGATGAAAAAGGGCTCGCTCTTTGTCAACACGGCGCGCGGCGGCGTGGTCGTGGAACAGGATCTGTATGAAGCGCTCGAGAGCGAACACCTCGGCGGCGCGTGTCTGGACGTTTTGCGTGTGGAGCCGATGGAAGAGGACTGCATGTTGATGGAGGCGAAGAACTGTATCATCACGCCGCATGTCGCATGGGCGCCGCTGGAGACCCGTCAAAGGTTGATGGGGATCGTCGCGGATAATATCAGGAACTTTTTGAACGGCACGCCGACCCATGTGGTGAACTGAGATGATAAGGAGAAACATATGATCAGAAGAGCGAAGAATGAGGATATCGACCGACTGAACGCACTGTTGTATCAGGTACAGCAGCTGCATGCCGACGGTCGTCCCGATATCTTTAAAAACGACGCGAAAAAATATACGACAGAAGAACTGAAAGCCATCATCGCCGACGATATGACCCCGATCTTTGTTTACGAAGAGGACGGTTTGGTTATGGGCTATGCCTTTTGTATCTACCAGATCACGCGGGAGTCGGAGCAGCTGCATCCTCGCAAGGTGCTGTATATCGACGATCTGTGTGTGGACGCGCCGTATCGCAGAAAGCATATCGGCGAAAAGCTCTATCATTATGTGCTGGACGTCGCAAAAAAGAATGGATGCGACAGCGTGACGCTGAATGTCTGGCGGGTCAATCCCTCGGCGGAAAAGTTCTATCAGAAAATGGGGATGGAGCCGCTGAAAACAACGATGGAACAACAGCTCGGATGATGCGGCTGTGATTACAAGGTCGGGTGGATATGATGTCATCCGTTCCTGCACGGACAATAGATAAGGTACATTGGTTTGTGAAATTAGGATGAGTGGAATGAACGATCGGAAATTTGAGTCATTTTATGCGGAATACTACGATAGGGTATTCAAATGTATTCTGAAAAAAACGGGAAATTTTCACGCGGCGGAGGATCTGACGATGGACACCTTCACCGCCTGTTACAAGCATTTTGACCGTTATGACGAGACCAAGGCGTCGCTGGGCACATGGGTGTTCACGATCGCTTCCAATAAGCTGAAGAACTATTACCGCAGTGATCAGAGCTTTGCGGAGCTACAGGATTACTCCGCCGTGGATGACGGGATGGAGGACGCCGTGATCGAGGCACAGCATCTCGCCGAGCTGCGCGATGTGCTTGCAGACGCGCTCGAAACGCTGAACGAGGTACAACAGCAGGTGATCGTGCTGAAATACTTCAAGAACAAGAATTCCAAGGAGATCGCGCAGATCACCGGATTGACGTCCGATAATGTGCGCGCGATCGCCTCAAGAACGGTCAAAAAACTCAAGGATTACTTTGATACGCGACAGATCGCGTATTAAATGCGGTTGGACAGAAAACAGATGGGCGGAACAGGGTAAAGATGAAGGGATTTGTCAAAACACCGACGATATTACAGATGGAAGCGGCTGAATGCGGAGCCGCTTCTCTTGCTATGCTCATCATGTATTACGGCGGACATGTCCCGATGGAAAAGATCCGCGTCGACGCGGGCGTATCGCGCGACGGCAGTAAGGCGGGCAACCTGATCCGCGCCGCGAAGAAATACGGAATGGAAGGTCACGGCTACAAAAAAACCTTTGCCGCTTTGATACAAATGCAGCCGCCGTGTATCATCCTGTTGAATTACGGTCATTTTGTCGTTTTTGAAGGGACAAAAAAGAACTGCGCCTATCTCAACGATCCCGCGGTCGGTCGAAGAAGATTGACGCTCGAAGAACTCGAGGCGATCTACGGCGGCGTGGTACTGACTTTTACTCCGACCGGGGATTTCAAAAAAGAAAAAACAAAAAGCTCGCTGAAAGATCTGTTTGCGCGCGCGGAGGGTTATCGCAGGGATTATTTCGCGGCGCTGGTTGCGGGTCTGCTGACGGCGGGTGTCTGTGCGGCGATCGTGACGCTGGTCGAGCGGTTCATCACACTGAGAACACTTCCGCACACGGCGGACGGCCCGGGACAACCGATGTGGATCGGGGAATTGATCTGTGTGCTGCTGATCGTGCTGGAGATCCCGCTCTTATGGCGGCAGAGTATGATCCGCACGCGGCTGCGCTATCGGGTGGCGATGCCCTCGGCGCGGCGTTTTGTGACAAAGCTGCTGCGGCTGCCGCTGAGCTTTTATGAACAGCGATATCCCGGTGAGCTGGTGCAGAGAACGAATAAGAACAACGCGACCGATAATTTTGTCACCGGCAGAGTGCCGGACGTCATTTTCGGATTGGTCACTTCCGCGGTCTTTTTCATCATGATGTGCGTCTATCAACCGATCCTCGGACTCATCGCGGCGGTCTTTTTTGTGATCCAGCTCCTCGCGATGGCGATCCTGTCAAAGAAAGCGGACAGCGCGTCGATCGGTCTGAGCGCGGAGGAAAACCGTATGGCGGGCAAGCTGTATGCGGGACTCAGGATCATCGGTACGCTGAAGGCGTCGGGCGCCGAACGGGATTATCCCGAAAAAATCAAAAAACAACAGGAAGCGATCAACCGCGCGGAGTATCGACTGATCCGGACACGGCAGCTCACCGGCGCCGCCGCTTCACTGCTTCGTTATGTTCTGCTGGTCATCCTGATCGTACTGGGCGGCCATATGGTGGCGTGGGATATGATTACGCAGTATATGATGACGCATGGCGAATATGTCGCCTTTATGGTGTTGTTTGTCGCGTTCTTTGCGCCGATCGATACCATCGTGCCGATGATCACGCGCGTCGGTATCATCAAAGCGGATATGGAATCCGCGAATGATGTGATGCAGTATGAGGATGACGAGATCTATCACACCGGCTCATTCGGCAAGACGCAGAAGCTGGAGGGTGAAATCATCCTCAAGCATATCGATTTTGCATACAGCTCACTGGACAAGCCGTTGATCGACGATCTCTCACTGAAGATCGACCCCGGAACGATGGTGGCGATCGTCGGCGCGACCGGCAGCGGTAAATCGACGATCGCGAAGCTGATCAGCGGGTTGTATCGGCCGCGCAAGGGTGAGATCCTTCTGGACGGGAACGATCTGACAAAGATACCGAAAAGCGTCATCAACGCGAGTATCGCGACGGTGAGCCAGAACATCACACTGTTTTCGGGCACGGTACGCGACAATATCTCGATGTGGAATTCCAAGATCGCGGATACGGATATCGCCAACGCGGCAAAGGACGCTTGTTTATATGATTTTATCCGCAACAAGCCCGATGGCTTTGATACAGTGATCAAGGAAAACGGCGCCAACCTTTCAGGCGGTCAGCGTCAGCGGATCGAGATCGCCCGCGCGCTGGCGGTCAATCCCTCCATCCTCATCATGGATGAGGCGACAAGCGCGCTTGATCCGATCACGGAGGACAGGATCATCAGGAATATTCGTCGGCGCGGGTGTACCTGTGTGATGATCGCGCATCGACTCAGCGCGGTACGCGACAGTGATACCATCGTGGTGATGGAACACGGAAAGATCGCCCAACGCGGCACGCATGAAAAGCTCGCCGGTATGGAGGGGCCGTATCGTGAGTTGATCCGTTAACCGAAATACAGAGCCGACAGGCGTCGGAATGACAGCGACAGAAAGGAGTGAGCCGAATGGATGATCAAAATCAGATCCGTCTGACAAGCGGACAGGTCTATATTACCGAAAACGGACAGGACGCGTTCATCGTCCGTTCGGGCGTGCTTCTTATCTATGTCGTGACCTATCAGCGCGGCAATTTCGGTAAAAGAGTGTTTTTATATGAAGCAAAACAGGGTGAGGTGATCCCCGGCTTTTGCTACACCGATATGAACTATGAGAACCGTCGCTTTCTCTTTACCTCGCGCGCTGACGCTGTGTTGGGGATCATACGGGGCGGTTCGACCAAAAAGCTGAGAAAAGGATTTTTATCCAAGCTGGAGATCGACAGCGCGTACGCGGACAATTTCAATGAGGCGATCACCGACAGCATCCGTACCGCGGAAGCAACGAACGAGGCGTTCATCGTCCGTTCCGAGTCCATGCGCGGCGAGATCGAACAGGATATCCTGCAGCTGGTACAGGAGAAGAAGAAAAAGAAATCCCGCCGGGAGTCGTTTGATCAAAAGCTGTTTATGCCTGCCTGTCGGCTGATCCGCATGAGCATTAACAGCTTAAAACCGCTCGCGAACATCGGTATCATCGTGGCGATGCTGACGGCGGCGCTGCTGTTACAGGTACTGCCGTTCGGTATTTTGAAGCTCAGGGATTTTACAGCATTTGAAGGTGATCGGGGAGCGGTACCGATGCGGATGATGCCGATGATGCTGTTGATGCTCATGCTGATCGCCGTGATGGGATCGTCCGTGATACGCAGTGTCGGGGAGCTGATCGCGGGCAGAGAAGCGTCACGCCTGTCCGATCAGGCACAGCAGCAGGTGATCCGACGGTTCTTCTCCCTGCAATTCCGGTTTTTCAGAGAGCATGAATCCGCTGAGACCGCCAATATGATGCTGCATGTCAAGCAGGTGGTCGCGAAAGTGCTGACGGGAACACATTCGTTCCTTTTTGCGGTCATCGCGACAGCGGCATGCTTTGTGATGTGCCTTTGGTTATCTGTGATGATGACGGTGGCGGGAGCGATATTGCTGGCGGTGTTGATGACGATCTACGTGGTGTTGATGCGCACGGCGCTGCGATATCGCGAAAAAGCGCTGCGGCATGATAACCGCTCCGGATCATTGATGTACCAGTTCATTACCGGTATCGTCAAGATCCGTCTTTCGGGCGCGGAGGAAAAGGCGACCCTCGAGTATCTGCGCTCCTTCTCAAAGAAAGAGGACGCCGAAGAGGTGCGCTATCAAAACGTACATTTTTCACATGATGTATTCTCGATCGCGGTGATCCTGTTTGCGGCGATATTCTGTCTGATCAGCGGTTGGTCGGCTGAGTCGTTCCGACCGGAGCGATGGGCGGCGTTTTTGTGCTCCTTTACATTGATGGCGTCCTATACCGCACTGGCGACGCGCTCGTTTTTGAGCATCGGAGAGGAATATGATTTTATCCGTAAGTTGTCGGAGGATCTGGATCGATACGCTGAGAACACGGCGGATTCCGACCGGACGGCGCCGCCTGTGCTCGACGGAGAGATCGATATCCGCGGATTGCGTTTTTCTTATGATGAAGGAGATCACGGGGTATTTGACGGACTGGATCTGCACATCGGCGCGGGCGAGTATGTCGCGATCGTCGGAGAGTCCGGCTGCGGAAAATCGACGCTCTTTAAGTTGTTGTTGGGATTTGAGAAACCCGATGACGGGGAGATCACCTACAGCGGACAGCCGCTGTCAAAAACCGACCTTTACCTACTGCGCAAGCAGATCGGCGTCGTCCTGCAGGACGGTAAACTGATCTCGGGCACGATCGAAGAAAATATCGCGGTGACCAAGCCCGACGCGACAAAGCAGGAGCTGCGCAAAGCGATTGCCGCAGTGGGCTTGGAGAGGGATCTGGACACGATGCCCATGGGTACGCAGACGGTGTTGACCGAGGACTCGGAGATGATCTCCGGCGGTCAGCGGCAAAAGATCCTGATCGCGCGCGCACTGCTGAACGATCCGAAGCTGTTGTTCTTTGATGAGGCGACCGGCGCGCTGGATAACCTTTCACAAAAGGTGATCACCGATACGCTCAAAGCGACCGACGCGACCCGCGTGGTGATCGCGCACCGCCTGAGCACGGTCGTCGACTGCGATCGGATCATCGTATTGGGCGGCGGAGGGATCGCCGAGGAGGGCACCTTTGACGAGCTGATGAAGAGAAAAGGTGTTTTTTATACCATGGCACAGCGCCAGATGCTGGTCACAGATGAATAAACAGTTCTCAACCGAATAAGGGAGAAATACCCTGCTCGGGCATCCGGAAAGAATATTGAAAAAAACTCGGATTCTATGTCACACCATCACTCCCTGCGTGTATATATAGACAGAAAGACACAAAGGACGGGATCAAAATGACAAATATGATATGGAAAAAAACAGCGCCCTTCACGGCGGTTGCCGTACCGGTTTTGATCATCGGCGGCGTCCTCGTGAAAACGATCGGCAAATCCGAAAACATTCTGACGGTTTACACCCGCTGCGCGGTTGTGATCATCGCCGCGATCATCGCATTTGTCTGTATCCGCATATTTAAAATGGTTCCCGATGACAATATCATCCTGCCGCTGAGGATCGGTTTTTGTATCGCATCCTTTATTGCGATCGGTCAGAATCTTATGTTTATGGCTCGCGGCTTGTATCGCGCTCTGACGATATACTCTACCGCGGGTATGACCGTGGCGGCGATCGGTATTTTTCTGGTTATCTACGCGATCAATACATGGATCACCGTCAATGGGATCTGTATTTTTATCGATATACCGTGGGGGCTGATCGCGCCGGTGTTGATCGCCTTAGCAGGGGCAAAGCTGATCACGATTTGGTAATGATAAGACGGCTGTAAACGCATCCACACAGAGCCTTCGGTTTTTGGATCGATGAGATACTGATTTTCGGCAAAACGCCGTAAATGAAATCGGTATGATTGCTGTCGGAATACTTTTGATGACGATCAAAAACCCTCGTATTCCGACGGCGGCATCGATAAATGAATTGCACAAAGCTCTTGATAAATGAACAACAGCCATGTATAATAAACTTGTATCTGTCCGATTTGCAGAAAGGACAAGGGTGAAAACATGAAAAAATTCGAGAAATTTTTAACTAAAATGAAGGACAGTCAGGAGTTCGCTCCGGATGACAGACTCTCTCGTTTGATCGGCAAATTCGACGAGGAAGAGTTGTCGATGGATGAACTGGACAATATTGCGGCTGCCGCAAAACCTGACTTTTTCTATCGGAATTCCGAACAGGAAGATTAAGAGGATAACATGATCAGACGTGTAATGAACAACAATGTTCTGGAAATATACGAGGATGAGGCTCTCGTCATGTCTTTATCGGAGACGATAAAGGATGGCGGGATGTCTGTGCATATATCGGGCGCGATCAAAAGCACGGTGGCGCATGAACTGGAGGATGAGCTGATGGCGGCGGTGTCGTTTTGCCGAGCGATCAGCGTCAATATGTCACAGGTCACGTTCATTTCCGGAAACGCGCTGCGCTCACTGCTGACGGTGCAGCGGGTAGCGGATGAGTCCGATATATCGCTGGTGATCGAATCCCCGTCCGACGAGGTACTTGCCGTCTTTGACGAAAGCGGCTTTTCGGATCTGTTGGAGATCCGCGGTTGATTTGACCGAGTCGGATAACACCGCGATGCTATGATTGAGTGAGGAAATGAGATGAAGCGATGTTCTGTACGTCCGTATGAGGGTGCGGACAACTATATTTTCGTCAGCTATTGTCATCAGGATAAAAAAGAGATATATCCGATCATCGAGCGACTGGCGCGCGACGGATACAGGATATGGTACGATGAAGGGATCGACCCCGGTGCGGACTGGCCCGAGGTGATCGCCGACCACCTGAGCCGCTGTGCGCTGTGCATCGCGTTTTTGTCGGATAACGCCCTGAATTCCCACAATTGCCGGCGTGAGATCAACTTTACCCTCCTCAAAAGAAAACCGCTGATATCTGTTGCGATCGAAAATATCAGCATGTCACCCGGTATGCAGATGCAGCTGTCGTCAGCTCAGTCGATCGCCAAGGTCGGGATGACGGACGATGAGTTTTTTGCGACGCTGTACCGTTCGCCTTTGTTGTCATCCTCTATGGGAGCGCCTGATTACAGCATCTATGTATCGAGCGCGGCGGACTATGAGAACGAACCGATCGAAGTCGATGGAAAAAATGCTCCGTCGTTCAGCGATATGTGGTTTTCCGAGCATGAAAACAGCGCGGGCTACGAAAGCCGCAAGGTCAATGTGACCTATCACCCCACTTATCGTCCCGATCCGCCGACGATCAGGGCTTCCGCTCCGCAAAGCAGCGGGCATACAAAGGTTTACTCAAAGGAAGCATTCGTCAGAGAAGCCAGCCTCAAGCCCGTCAGGATGAAAAGTAATATCAAAAAGGTGGAAGAGACGCAGGCGCCACAGGTGAACGACAGCCAAAGACATTTAAAGTGGCTGATCCCTCTCATGATCGTTTTAATGGTTTTGGCACTCGCTCTGAGTATCGTAGCGGTGGTGTTGAGCCGCTCACCCGGCTCGGTCAAATCACAGCTTTCCCATGCGGGCGGGATCGTCCGTCAAAATGATATGCTCAACCGCAAAGAAACGGTAATCGACGGCGTTTACGGTGAGCTGACCAATACTTAGGATCTTCGGACACGGCACAATGCTGAACCGAAAACAGGATCATAACCGGAAAACAGCGCCGTCGCGGCAGATCGCGACGGCGTTTTTGCCCCGAGCTAACGGGCTGGGAATGAACCGAGATCGCGTTACATGAAACACCCTGAATGCGGAGATAATAGCTTTGGGATCCACCGCCGCTTTACGGCGGAAACAGCGGATTGATCGGCAAAAAGCGGGTGAAGAAGATGCGACTGTCAAGAAAACTGATCGGTACGGCGGGGGTGTTTGCGGCGGCACTCATCCTGTATCCGATCCTGCATGAATGCGGACATCTTGCCGCCGCCCGGATCACCGGAGGCGGCGTGGTCGGATTTGAGTTGTTTTCGCGTTTATGTGTGGAACTGCGCATACAGGGCAGTGAGAAGAGGATGGTGTTCGTCGGCGTATGCGGCGGATGGTTTCCGATGCTTTTGCTGCTCTTGCCCGACAGGGGGAGCTTTTATCTGTATGCCGTGAAGCTCGCGACGGCGGCGGCAGGCATTTTTTGCGCGGCAGAATCGGTTGGATACGCCGTGCAGTATCTGCTCGGCGGTACGGCAGACGCGATGGATGACGCGGTGATCCTGCTGCGGATGTTTGACGGAGAAAAGGAGACGGTTTTTCTCGCTCTCGGGATCCAGGCAATGGCGTCGGCAGGGTTTATGATCCGAACACATCCGCTCAAAAGGACGGTATGGTTCTTAGAATAATTATGGTATGATCTGTCCGATAAAAACGGGTTGAGATTTGTTCTTCGCCGCCTGTCAAAAAATACGGAGTTTTAACTGATTTTGGCTTTTTTATTGACAGATATTTGTATGAATGTTATAATAAACTATCACAATAGGCTTATCATATGTAAAATCGGGAAACTGTGAATTTTTATGCAATAATACTGTTTTTTGTACCATAACTATTCTTTGTGTTTTCGTGAGAAAAAACGCCTATATATAGTATATATATCCGAATATCTCTCGGATCGATCGGAATAAATATCGTATCTTATTCAGTCGGGTGACTGGAATTTCATATAGCTATTATCAGGAGGAAAAAGAAAATGCGTATCACAAACAAAACAATGAAAAAACTAATCGGATTACTGTCGGTACTCGTCATGATGATCAGCGTGGCGACTGCTTCTGCGGTACAGACATCCGCGGCGTCCGCGGGTGCTGCTGTCCCCTCCGTAAGCGAGACGGCAAAAGCATTGATCAACGGATATGTTTCGGACTCTCTGATGGGAGTACTCGTCTTTGTTATCGTCCTTCTGGTTCTGGCGCTTGTCGCGGTCGTTGTCGTAATCCTCGTGATCTCTAACAAGAAAAAGGAAGCGAACAACCCCGCTCCGAATTCGATCCCTTCTCCGGCTCCGACTAACGCGCAGAGCTTTAATCGCGTACAGCCGATGAATCAGCCGATGGGTCAACCTGTCAACCAGCCGATGGGTCAGCCGATGAATCAACCCGCCAACCAGCCGATGGGTCAGCCCGTGAACCAGCCGACTTCCCGTCCGCAGGCTCCCGGGAACTTTGCTCAGAATACTCCCTCTGAGAAAACGCAGTTCCCCGTAGACGGCGCAGGCGATACGACAGTGCTCGGCGCGGGTTCCGCCGGATTCATCCTCATGCGCAAAAACGGATCGGAAAAGATCTCGATCAATAAACCCGAGTTTTATATCGGTAAAGAAAGAGCTAAGGTCGATTATTGCATCACCAATAACAACTCGATCAGCCGCAGACACGCAAAGATCAAGGTGCGTGCAGGCAAATGCTACATCAGCGACCTCGGTTCGACGAACTGCACTTATATCAACGGCACCAAGCTTTCTCCCAATCAGGAAGTCGCTTTGATCCCCGGTGATAAAATCAAATTGTCCAACGAAGAATTCGAGTATATCGGTTAATGAAATCAATAGCTGTTTACATCTTCGCGTGTAAACAGCTTTTGGTGCTTATATGAACCAATAACGCATTTTGAGAATCATGATCCGGTGACAGGATCTCGGAGCGTTTTTTCATAAAAAGGGGTAGGATCACACCGTAAAATCCCCTTTCGTTATGTTTGCTCCGCCGATACGGTTCGGTCGGGATCCGCAGCAATGACGCTGTGTGATGCTTGTCGGTATGCCTTATCCGCCCACGTTAAGGCTGTATCGGGTGTGTGTCACTGTGTGGGCGGAAAGGCCAAGGGAAACGATATGGAATTTTTAACGGCAGTACATACGGATGTCGGTATCAGAAAAAGCACAAATCAGGATTCCGCTCTGGTGATGGAAGCGCAGACGGATTGCGGCAGAGTCCTTTTTTCGGTCATCTGCGACGGAATGGGCGGTCTTGCGAAGGGCGAGGTCGCCAGCGCAACGGTCATCAATGCGTTCAGCGATTGGTTTGAAAAAGAGCTGCCGAAGCTGCTCCACATGGAGGATCCCGAAAAGATGATCTTCGGTGAATGGGAAGAGCTGGTCATGGACTGCAACCAGAGGATCTCTGAGTATGCGGGTCGATTCGGCGTGAGCATGGGCACTACCCTGAACGCGGCGCTGTTCATGAAGGATCGGTATTATCTCATCAACATCGGCGACTCACGCGCTTATTTGATCTCGAACGGGCTGTATCAGCTCACAAAGGATCAGAGCTATGTACAGCGTGAAGTCGATCTGGGTCATATCACACCCGAAGAGGCCGCTGTTCATCCGCGGCGCAACGTGCTGCTGCAATGCGTGGGCGCGAGTCCGATCATCACACCGGATTATTATTCCGGTGTTTGTGAGTCCGGTCAGGTATTTATGCAGTGCTCAGACGGTTTCAGACATACCATCACGCCCGAGGAACTCTTCCAGTATCTTAACTATTCCGTGCTTACGGATGAACAGACGATGCTGGACAACGCCGTTTATTTGACGGAGTTGAATAAGAGCAGACATGAAACGGATAACATCACTGTGTTGTTGGTCAAGATAATCTGAGGGTATTGCTATGCTGGAAATCGGGTCGTTAGTAGACGGAAAATATAAAGTGCTCCGTGTCGTCGGACAGGGCGGCATGAGCGTCGTTTACCAGGCGGTAAACGAAAAAGCAAATAAAATCTGGGCGATCAAGGAAGTACGCAAGGACGGCGTGCAGAACTTTGAAGTCGTCAAGCAGAACCTGATCGTAGAGACGGAGCTGCTCAAGCGCTTCAATCATCCGAATCTGCCCAGTATCATCGACGTTATCGATACAGAGGACGCGTTCCTCATCGTCATGGACTATATCGAGGGCAACTCGCTCTCGAAGTCGCTGGAAGAAAGCGGCGCGCAGGATCAGGAGGACGTTGTCGAATGGTCAAAGCAGCTGTGCGACGTGTTGGGATATCTGCACTCGCGCAAGCCGCCGATCATTTATCGTGATATGAAGCCCGCCAACGTGATGCTCAAGCCCGACGGCAATATCTCGCTGATCGACTTCGGTACCGCAAGAGAGTTCAAGTCGTCGAGCGTGGAGGATACCACATGTCTGGGTACACAGGGCTACGCCGCTCCCGAACAGTACGGCGGTCACGGACAGACAGACGCGCGCACTGATATCTACTGTCTGGGCGCTACCATGTATCACCTGGTGACGGGTCATAACCCGAGTATGCCGCCCTATGAGATGTATCCCATCCGTCAGTGGAATCCGGCGCTTTCTTCGGGACTTGAACAGATCATCATCAAATGTACACAGCGCAATCCGGAGGACAGATACCAGAACTGTGCCGAGCTGATGTACGATCTTGAGCATTACCGTGATCTGGATATCGAGAATCAGAAAACACAAAAGAAAAGATGGAAAGGCTTTTTGATCTGTGCGATCCTCACAGTGGTGTTCGCGCTGGGCGCGGTCGGTTTGAAGATCGGTGAAAACATGTTGAAGGCGTCGACCTATGACGGTTTGATCGAAGATGCGCTGTATAAGGCTTCTCAGCAGTCCGGCAAGGAAGGAACTGACGGAACCGAAAAGTATAAGGAAGAGATTGCGATGCTGGACAAGGCGATTAAGCTGGAACCCGGCAACACCAAAGCCTATTCAGAGTTGCTCAAACTCTATAAGAACGAAGGCGACTGGTTCCTGTCCAGCAAAGAATATATCGACCTCAGCACTAAGGTATACAGCCATCGTAATGAGATCAAGGAAAAAGACAAGGAAGCATACGCACAATTGGCGAAAGAAATCGCGGACGCTTCTTTCCTGGCGGTCGATGAAGGAGAAGAGACCAAAGGTTATGAAAACGCCAACACATGGTACGATCGCGTTCTGGAAACCAGCAAGGATGAGCAGCTGATCAAAGAAACAACGACGAGAAACACCATCGTAAAGAGCTGGGTGGATAAAGATAAAGCCAGTCTCAATCTGGAAGGAAAAGAAACAGGGATCGATACCCCGTATGACAATCTGTTTAAGATGCTGTCGACGTTTGTCAATGACAGCGACATGGATAATGAAAATATCGTTATCCGCTTAAGATGTTATAAAACGGTTTCGAATCTTCTTTTTACCAAGGATTACGAATTCTTGAACGTGGTCAAAAGAGACGAATTCAATGAGCTGGTCAATACGCTTTCGCAAAAAATCTCTCAGGTCGAGAGCAGCGAGCAATACGTGAGTAATGTCGATAAATACAAAGGATACCTGAAAACGATGCTCGAAGGTACCAAGGAAGAGATCGAAAAAATGCAAGAAGGCAAGAATAATGCCGGAAAGTAAAGGACGGTGACACATATTGGAAACTTATGAAATGATGAGAATCGGTTTTTACGTATGTTTGGCTGTCGCCGGTCTTTTTCTGGTCCTTACGATCATGCTGTTCTTTATGTTTGACATCCCCGGGATCATTTCCGCGCGCTCCGGCAAGGCGAAAGCGAAAACCATCCAAGAGATGAAAGATACAAACAGCACGACCGGCAGACTGCTGCAAAAGAAGCATACACCGAAAACGACCGGAAACCTCGACAAGAAGGTCAAGGTCAAAAAAGGAACCGTGCTGACACCTGATCAGATGAACGGCTCGGGTATTACCGAAGAAATCAAAACGCCGCAGGAAAACGCAGATCCTGCCGAGGGCTCGGCTGAAACCGCCGCGCTCGGCGCTGATACCGCTATGACTGCTCCGCTCGGAGCGGATGCCGCTCAAACCGCTGTTCTCGGCGCGGAACCTGCTCAGACCGCCGTTCTCGGCGCGGACGCCGTGACGCAGCGCTTCGGCGATTCCGAGACTGCTGTTTTGGTACAGTCGGCGAGTGTTCCTCCCGCAGAGGGCGTAACGTTTGAAGTAGTCAAGAAAGTGATCTTATGTGATACGCAGGAGATCGTCGATTGATCAAGGTCTGCAAACGTATATGATCAACGATACCGCTTAACGAGCGTATCGTACCGCAAGTGTTGTCCGTGTGCAGAATGAAAAAGCGCACGGATGACGCCGACCCGATAGGGGTGATAGAATTGTCAAAAGAAACACAATATATGAAGAGAACGATTCTCTTTCTGCTGATCTCTTCGTTGATGTTGTTATGTTCTTTATTTGTCGATACAGAGAACACAGTGGTGAGAGCGCTCACCTACATCGGCGGATTGCTGTTTTGGATCTTTCTGATAATAGGCTACTTTATGTTTTACCGATTCAGCAGATTTCGTAAATCACAACAGAAAAACAATCGTTCTGTGAAGCAAAAGCTTCCCGGCATCATCGTATTCTTTTCCAATCCGCAGGCAACAAAAGCGGATATCACCATGATCCTTTCGCTGGTGATCAGCGTAGCGATGATGGTTATCAAACAGGTGATCAAAGGGAGCGACCCAACATTTAACAACTTTTTGTTTGAGTTGATCTCTGTTCTGTCGTTTGCGGTCTTTATCTTTGCGATTCAGATGCACGCGATCTTGAACGGAGTGAACTATCGGTATTATTTATCGTTGACCGAAACAAAAAGAAGACATAAAACCAAAAAGGACAGGGCTAAATAAACGAATGCTTTGTCCGAAGAAGATATCGAAGCCGAAACGGTTTGACAGGAAACAAACAGAGGGTCAGGATAGATCCGGTTTTAAAGGGGAGTAGAATGATGAAAAAATCTCATGGAAATTCGCTGTTTCTGAGAACGTTGGCTCTGGTCATGGCGATCGGGTTGTTACTCGGCGCTGTTCCCGTTGCCGCTGTAGAGAGTCAGATACAGGCAGAGGATGAGAGCACTTCCTCTGCGGTAGAAGAGATTCCCGCACAGGAAGAAACAAAAGGCGGCGATGATTTGATCGTACCAGATGACGCAGGCGATCATATCGTCAAAGAGACAACGCCTGAAGAGGAAGAAGGAGCAGGCGTTTTACTTGAATCGAAGGGTGATACCTTGCTTGCCGAAACGGCAGAGGCGCCCGCCGGTGTTGATATCACCGTTAACAAGGGCAGCTACAAGAGCTCTTCGGATTATTACTATACCGGTATCGACAGCATCGTGATCACTTTTACCAAGCCGGAAGATCTGCCTGCCGATAAAATCAAGGCGGCCTGCTATAGAAATATGACCGAAACACAGGATTACAGCGCTATTGAGTGGTGGAATAATTATTCTAATCTTGATGATTTTATCACTGTTTCTATTGATGGTAGTAATTTTGTGACGATCACAATGGATTTTGAAGGTTTCGCGGCAGAGAAATACGACAGCGACTTTACCGACGAAAAAGCCGACGGTCTCTTTACGCTTGTATTTCCTTACGACGCGGACAGCAGCGGTGATCCTATTATCGATGACAGCAGACAGTTTGTGATCTCCAACAAAAAGCCCGTTGTGTCACTCGATTACACAGACGGCGGCAAGTGGGTCTCGAACGAAGGAAAGATCACCTATACCGTTACGGATGCTGTATCCGGTTTGGCGAAGGTCTATCTCTGGAAAGCCAAATATGACAACTACAACAGATCCAGTTATGCTTCGGATACCTTTAAGATCACAGAGTCCGGTCAATACTATCTTACCGCAAAGGATAACCTCGGAAACGTTTCCGAAAAGATTGACGCCGGTGAGATCAATATTGAGAAAAAAGATCCGGAGATCAGTGAGGATGATATATCCTATCCCGAAGAAGCGGATCCCGATGACCCCAACGCATGGTCGTCGGATCCGGTCGACGTTACTTTCAAGGTAACAGACGGCGGCTCCGGCATGAAGCAGGTCAAGGCAAAGGACAAAACGCTGAATCCGAACGATAAAGGGGAATATACCCTGCGCTTTGATTCACAGGAAGATATCGAAGTCACCATGACCAGCAACGCGGGCAGAGAGGCAAAACAAAAGATCGCCGCGCCGCATATCGACAAGGAGAATCCGTCCAAGGACAGCATCACGCATATCGGCTTCTCGACCAAAGAGGCAAATATGTTTGTACATATTTTGACATTCGGCATCTACAGCAAAAAAGAACTGAAGATGACGGTCTATACCGAGGATGAATCCCCGATCAAGGAGATCGCGATCGCAGGCAACGAGCTGATCACAAAGGACGGAGAGATCGTCAGAAACGATAAAGAATCTGCCCAGACCTTTACGATCCCCCTCGGCGACAGCGTGGATAACAGCGATTTTTCCGATATCAACATCCAGTTGACGGATATGGCGGGGAATCAATCCGACGCTAAGATCACTTGGAAGGATATCAAGAGATTCACTGTCAAAGATGATAACGTCGAAAAGAGCTTTGATAATATCGGCGAAACCATCAAGGAAATGGTTAATACCAAGCTGACGCCCGATGTTACCGATTTCAAGGTGACCGGTGAGACCAGCGAGGATAATCCCGGCTATTACCGCAACAACGTCAAGGTCACTGCCGATATCAGCGAGCCGCTGACCGGTATCGAATCCGCCAAGGCGTATTTCGGTACGGAAGACGATTTTACATTTGACGCGGTAACAAAGGAATATCAGGAAAAAGAATCCGCTAAGGATATCAGCGATAAGCTGAAGGATTCCAAGAAAAGCGGCGATAAGATCGAGGGCAAGCAATTAGAGTATAAAATCGAGCCCGACAGCGATCTGCCGACCGGCAAGTATCTCGTACTCATCAAAGCGACGAACAACAGCGGCAATGAGATGCAGAAGGTCAAGGAATTCTATGTCGATAAAGAAGCACCTGTTATCACAGTGACTTCCGCTCCCGAAACATGGACAGATGACAACAAGCTCACCTTTACCGTCAACGATGAGCCGAGCGGTGAGGGAGCTCACAGCGTCGGCATCGCAAAGGTGACCGTCAAGGGTGACGCTGATACGCCCGAGACTTCTCTTGAGGTCAAAAATGACGGAAAATATGAGTTCACCCCGAAGGCGGGTGAGAGCTACACGCTCAAGGCAGAGGATCTCTTAGGCAACAAGGCGGAAGAGGTAACCATAGCTTACAGCAACATCAAATTTGACGATAAAGCTCCCGTTGTCGGCGATTTCAAGTATTATGACAAAGACGGTAAAGAGATGAACGCCGAGGATCAGTGGAGCGATAAGGTCACCGTTAAATTTACGATCAACGATAAGTTCGACGGAAAAACGCTCTCCGGTTTTGATTTCAACGACACAAGCACCTTTGTCATCACAAAGAAGGATACAACAGACGTTCTGGATATCACCGTAGATACAAAAGCGGGCGAAAACGATACATATGTATGCTCGTTTGAAGTTCCTCACAACAACACGGCTTACTCGATTAAGGTCAAGGATAAAGTCGGCAACTATACCGCGATCAAGGATACCAAAACGATCAACCGTGATGAGTCGGAACCGGTTATTGACAGAATCGACTTCCAAAGCGTTGTTTCGGGAAAAAGATTCGGCGCATACGGTAAAGCCGTCGAAGCAACCGTCTATGTAAAGAGCGGATTTAAGGCTCCCATTACCAAGATCCAGTTAAAAGACGGGAATAAGGATCTTGAGGCGAAAGAAGATAAGATCAGCTATCATAACGATGATTTGACTTATTCAAAGACTTTCTATATCCCGGTTTCGGATGCTACTTCTTGTGAAGATTTAGGCGTATATGCGGAATCCGCGGCAGGAGTTCCGATCAAAACCGGCGCCGATAAAGACGGTATCGTAAAGATCGCGAATATCCGTGTCTATATGAACGGCGCGAATTTTGAGAAAGCATCGGATTTCTTTGAGGCGGTATCTAAGGAAAGCGGTCCCGCTGTCAGAGTCGAATATGCGTTCACCGCGGATATGCAGGGAACCGCATACGGATACGCTCATGATGAGGGCGGAAACGTTATCGTCGGTGAAAACGGTCTGGCAACATTCAGCTACAAGGTCAACGACGCTATAGCGGGTGTAAAAGACGATTCGATCACGGTATACTTTGATTCCTTGGATAAGTTTACCCTAAAAGACGGAAAGTACTATCCGAAAACCATAGACCCCGACAAGCTGCCGAGGAAGATCGAACAAGGTTTTTCAAAACAGACAAACGGTGATAATGAAAATACGAAAAACACCGAAAGCACCGGTGAATATCAGCTGAAAGATATCAAAGAAAGCGGCACCTACGTATTGTGTGTAACGGCAGACAACCTCTGTGATACAGAGAGCTTTGATTCCGTATTGATCGATATCGATAATTCGGCGCCTGTGATTTCGGATGTTCAGTATCAGTGTGAAAGCGGCGATCCTACTACAGGCTGGGTCAATAAGGACGTCAACGTTATCTTTAAGGTCACCGATCTGCCGGGTGAGAAGAACGGTGGTGTAGATGAAGAATCCATTACCGTTACAGGTGAATTGGACGGAGAACCCTACACCGTGACCCCTCTCGGTGAAAATAAGTACAGCTTTACACCGCCGTACGCGCAGAAGTATATGATCAACGCAAAAGATATGTACGGCAGTGTAGCAAAAACGGTCACTACCGAAAAGATCAAAATAGACACAGAGGATCCGCATGTTACGATTCCGGATCTGAGTGACTATCAAGATGATTGGTCTGCAATGAAAAAAGAAATTTTCTTTACGGTAGATGATCTCTCTGATTACTCGAAATTTACGGGAGAAGAAAAAGAGCTGTCCGGAATCAGCTCCGTTGTCGTTAAAAAAGAATCGAGTACAAAACCTTATGATTTAGTGCCTGCGGAAGTGGTAAAAACCGCAACAAGCACGACCTATAAGTTTATCGCGGACGGCTATGGTAATTACCGGATCACTGTTATTGACGCTGCCGGAAACAGCATCACCAACAATGAGCTTATGGAAATTGCGATCGACAGTCAGCCGCCGAAGATCACTCATGTTGAGTTCTCAAGACATAACATGAGTACCGGCGATAAAATCCTGAATTTCCTGACATTCGGTATCTTTGCCGGCAATCAGGTGGATATGACGGTCAAGGCAATTGATGAAGATCCTTCTTCCGAAATCGATGATATCACCCTCAGTGTGAATGAGACCAAAAAAGCAAAAACTGTCAGCGGAGGAAAGCCCACAAAATCCGAAGCAACCGTAGTATTCACGTTAAGCCCTGAGACCATCGCCAA
The DNA here is from genome assembly GCA_020624805.1 of bacterium. GTDB lineage: Bacteria > Bacillota > Clostridia > Oscillospirales > Acutalibacteraceae > Ruminococcoides. Next base: position 26,176 of record JAHKVW010000002.1, read on the forward strand.
AAGCGATACATTTAAAATAAAAGTTGCCGATAAAACTGAATTAGCAAGTGAGATTTCGTTAGCTCAGGCTTATGCGAATGGTATACTGAAGGTCCCGAATGAATTAAAATTTAAAGATGAGATTTTTGATTTTAAGGTTTCAGACGAAAAACCTGTGATCACGGGACCGACTATCACCGCGAAGGAAGGTGTAGTTGAGAAAACCGATAATACAGGAGTACGCTGGTTCAGCGGTGATGTTGACATTGATTTCGGTGTAGAGGATACAACTACCTATCTTCATGCAATCGACATCAATATGAATGGTCAATCGATTCAAGATAAATCGTATGATAAAGATGGAAAAACGATTCCCGCATATTATACGAAATTCGATGAACCGGAATCCGCAGATAATCCATCTACTCCGGTAAAGAGCAAACAAATCAAGATCGATTCTTCTAAATTAGGTAATATCGAGAACAAAAACAGTCAAAACGACTCCGGCAACAAACTGGAGATAAAAGCGTGGGGTAATAACGGTCTGGACAGTTCCGCCGATGCGTTCTATCAGATCGATGATGTCGAACCCGATATCACCTCGTTCAGCTTCTCCGATACGATCAATCCTTCTTTAGAGGAAGAAGACAAAGAAACTGGAAAAGAGATAGACAAGGCGCTGGCTAAGGGCGGCATTCAGTATAATACCATGACCTCCGACAACTATGTCTACTTCTTCCGGGACGATGCGAAGGTCACGGTTTCCGCAACAGATGATCACAACGGAATAAAAGGCTCCGGCGTCAGAGAGATCCACTTCTATGTGGTCGGCAAGAAATCTGCCGACGCGGAAGTAAAGGTTTATGGTGAGGATGATTACGAGCCTGTGATCCAAAAAGACAACTTCGGCAACATGAGTGCGACGTTCACGATCAAGGCAGGCTTCAAGGGCAGTATCTTTGCTTACGCGGTCGACCAGGTCATGAATACAGGTAAGCAGTACAGCCCGAACAATCTTGTCGTAGAGAATGCGAGTATCCATAATTCCTCCAGTGGCGCGGATATCACGATCAACACCGAATCCGTCGCGACGGATAACCACGATTATCCGCTGTATGATCGCGACGTCAACCTCACCTTTACGATCGAGGATCAGTTCTCAGGTATCAGAAGCGTATCCTACTCCTGCATCGGATTGGAGTCGAGCGCAAATCTGGAAGGTTCTGCGTATGTCAACCGTGACGGCGACGTCAGCGATGACCTCGGAGAATGGGATGTCGCATCCCGCGACAAGAATCTGGTTCTCAAGATGAGCAGAACCATCACGCTGGACGGCGATGGAGATTTCAACTCCAACAGCATCGTGATCAAGATCTCCGGCTATGACTGCTCCGGTTATCAGATCGCCGAAGAAACGAAAACCATCAGCATCGATACCACCGATCCGGTGATCGAGGTCAGCTACGATCCCGTCAAGGGCTCCGGCAACACCTATGGAACCGATGAATATGAGTATTATAAGAACAGCCGCACCATGAACGTGACTGTTCTTGAGCGCAACTTCGACCCGAGCGGTTTTGACTACAGCGGCATTCTGAACCAATACGTCAGCGGCGATGTTCCCTCGCTGATCGCCGGTGAGGATTGGGATACCGACTATTCCGACTATACGGATAACTCGTCACATTCCTGTTCCTTTACCTTTGCGAACGACGGCGACTATGATATCACGCTCAACTGTACGGATGAAGCCGGCAACAAGGCGGAAGAGTACATCGGCGAAAAGTTCACCATCGATACCATCGACCCGACCGTTGAGGTCAGCCTGAGCGGTACCGCGAAGAACGGCAAGTATTATAACGAAACGGTCACCGCGACGGTCACCGTTCATGAGCACAACTTCGCCGAGGGCGACACCTATGTCACCTTCACGCCGAAAAACGACATTGACACCAGCTATGATAAGTCAAGCGCCACACCGAGTATCTCCGGTTGGTCCGGCAGCGGCGATACCCATACGACGACCATCGACTTCTCCTCTGACGGTACCTATTCCTTTACCTTTGATTATAAGGACAAGGCACTGCGTGAGGCGCAGCAGTTCAGCCAGACAGAATTCGTTGTCGATAAAAACATCGATAAGCTGATCAAGTTCATCGACGTTGAAAACACAACAGCCTATGACGGCAAGATCGCGCCGAAGGTCAGCTTTGACGATACCAACCTCGATACCGCGACCTCCAGCATGACCCGTATCAGTCTGGATACGACAGATCTCAAACAGAGCGCGTCACCCGCATCGAACCTCAAGCACGCGATGAATCCCTCGAGCGGTTCCAGCAGAACCGATGCATATGAGGACTTCCCGCAGGAGCTTGTCAACGACGGCATCTATGAGTTTGAGGCAAGCGGTACCGATATGGCAGGTAACTCCAAGAGTGAGAAGATCATCTTCTCGGTCAACCGTTTTGGTTCGACCTTCATGCTCAGCGCACAGAGCCGTGAATGGGTCGATACCGGCTATGTCAATAAGCAAAACCAGCTGGATGTGATCGAGATCAATGTCAATGAGGTCACAGATCAGAGCGTATCCGTAACGCGCAACTCTCAAACCGCGACGCTGAACAAAGATAAATTCAAGTTCTCTTACACCGGTGATAATGAGAATTGGTACCGTTATGATTATAATGTATATGACAGCAACTTTGCGCAGGACGGTGAGTATACGGTGACCGTATCCTCGACCGATACCTTCAAGAAGTCGGTCAGCAACCGTACCGCGGTGAATGACGAAGAAAAGGGCATCGAAAAGAACTGCCCGATCTCCTTTGTCATGGATACCGATGATCCTATCATCAAGATCGACGGCGTTGAATCCAACACACCTTACGGAGAACCCGAAAAGACCGTCAGCGTCATCTGCGTGGATGCAAACATCGATTCCAAGACGCTGGTGATCAAGGATGACGATAATGAGCTGATAAGCGGATCGGATTATACACTGGAAGAGCATGCCGGTGAGTTGGATATCGAATTGATCGTCGACAAACCCGGTAAGCACTCCCTGTCGGTATACGTAGCCGATAAGGCGACGAACGGCAACGAGGATGAGGTAACCAACTTTGAGTTGAACGCGTCTATCTTCACGCTGTTCTTCCACAACACGGCAGCGGTCATCGCCACAGCTATAGCTCTGGTCGCATTGATCGCGCTTGCGGTATTCCTGATCCTCAGAAAGAAGAAAAAGGACGCCGTGGTAAAACCATAAAAAGAATAACCATATAACAAAGCGCCGACGTTTATCGTCGGCGCTGCCTTTTTATCGGTTATGATAAGCGGTCGGTGATCAAGCCGATCACGGATTATAGACAGAGATAATGATACAGTGACAATAAGCCCCCGCTCGACTGAGCGGGGGCTCCGTATATAGGGATTCATTTTGAGGATACAGGTCGGTCAGCGATCATAATCCTGCGACCGTTTTACCGTCGATCAGGTTATCAGCGCCTTCGATCAGGCTGTTGATATAGGACTTGCTGACGGTGCCGATGATGTTGCCGTTATATTCCATGATGTACTTGGAGTTGTCGCTGCCGCTGTAGACGGTCAGCGTATCGGCGGAGCGGTCGGTCGTGTAGCGGAAGGTGACCGTCATCACCTTGTCCTTGCCGCCGGACTCTGCGGCGCCGAGGTTTTTGATCATGGTGATATTCTGGAAGAAGACGTTGAAGTCGTCGGTATTCAGGTCTTTTCCGTTATAGGTCGCGGTGGAATCAGCGGTTTCCTGCTCATTACCGTTGTCGTCGGTCGTGGTTTTCACATCGGTCTTGACATTCAGGGTAAAGTCGGTATCGCCCGCTGAGAAGCTGATCTCATCGATATAACGGAGATTTGCGTTCATCGGCGTCTCGGGCATGAGCAGCTCGACGCTCGTTTTTGCCCAGCATACCGCCGCCAGCTGGATGGAGTAGATCACGTCTTTGTCGGGATTATACACATAGACGATACCATCGTCCTTCGGAGCGGAGCTCTGCAGGGTGATATCGGCGTCGGGATAGGACGCGTTGACCTGCGCATAGGGTTTGCTCAGTCCGTAGGAGGCAAGCTGATCGTCGCTCGGATTGACGCAGACAACTGCCTCCGCGTACAGTCCGCGGATATTGCCGGCGATATCGTTGGCTTCGATCGCGTTGGCAGGTACCGAGAGGGGATCCTGCAGCAGATATGCCGCTTCGATCGATTCATCCTTGTTCGGGACAAGGACGATATCGTCATCATAGCGCGTGCCGCTGATCGTCGCCTTGGAGAACTGAGCGTTTTCGCTGTCCTGCATCGTGTCGGTGATGCTCAGACTGATGAATTGATTGACGCTGTAGAGGAGGCTTTCGACGTCGGTGCTGTTGACCAGATAAACATCGTTGGAGGAACCGAAGGTGATATAGGTTCCCATTTCACCCGCTGCGTCATTGCCGACGCGGATGATCGAGGAGGTGTCGTCGGTATAGGTGACCTTCGCGGTGGCGCGGGGTTCATCCAAGCCGAAGTCGGCGAGGTTGGCGTTCGCCTCGATGATACGGGTGAAGTTGATCTCGGAGCATTGCTTGGCGATCTCGTCGGCAACGCCTTCCTGCATCGGGTATTTCTCGAATCCGACGAGCTTGTACACGGTCGCCTCGCCCGACGGGGTTTCGGCGGTGACGCTGAAGGAACCGTCCTGATTCTCCACATCGATTTTCTTGATCTGCGAAGGAACATAGGTCAGCAGGGAACCTGTACCGTTCTGTGCGATCTTGCCGTTTTCATCGACAGCGATCTTCGCCTCGTGTACGCCGTCCTCGTTGACTTGGAGCGATAACTCCGCCGCGGTGTTCGTATCTTCTCCCTTCGGCGGGCGGGAGAGCAGGACGATCAGCAGCGTGACTAAGATAGCGACTGCCGCGAGGGCGATGATCAGGATCAGGATCGGCTTGCGTTTGCCGGCGGTCTTAGGCTTTTTCTCTTCCTGTTCGCGGCTCAAAAAGCTGTTGAGCGCGCTGTCGTTTTCATCTTGCTCTTCGTTATCCGGTTCGATCGTGTTTTCTGTCGTATCGGCGACAGGCTCGGTCGATTCGGTTTTCGGTTCGGTATCTTCGGCTGTCGGATTGGTCTCTTCGACAGCATCTACCATCTCTTGTTTCTTCTCTTCCATTATTTATGCCTCCTGCGGATCCAGATGATCAGTCCGATGACCAGAACGCCGATCGGGATGACAAAGCGTACCAGAATGGACGGGAACATGATCGCGTTCATCGAGTTGATGCCCAGCTCATGGGAGGAAGGATCCTTACCCTCGATCACAACGCTGATATCGTCACGGTTGGAAAGTGTATTGAAGAGGTTGACGAAGTAGGCGGCGTTGTTATACGCGGTCGTGGACAGGTAATTGGTGGTGAGCGCGTCATAGGAGCCGATGACGACGACAGAGGAATTCTTGCTGCCCTCTGTACCGTCGTTGCGGATACCGATCGCGGCGCCGTTGAGGGACTCGGTCTTGGGATCGAAATCCTTGATGGCGTCTTCCTGCATATCTCTGGGGAAGAAGAAGCTCTTATCGGAGGATTTGAGCAGCGGCTTTGCCATCGTATCATCGGTGATGTTGACAGGCATGGTCAGCATCATGACAACGGGGATGGAGGAATTGCGGAGATTGTCGGTATAGGTGGTATCCTCGCCGTAGTCATAGAGGGAGACATAGTGATTGGCGCCGGGAATGATGTGTTTCTCGTCGTTTTCGTAGACATAGCCGTAACGCACTTCCATACCGTAATCGGCGAGCAGCGCGTTCAGATTCGGGAACTCGCTGAGCTCGTGCTGATCGTTCGGGAAGTAGAACAGGTTGTGGCCGAATTTGCCGTCATTGTTGAGCCACTTGGTCAAGGTGTCGTATGCCTTGTCGTCAAGGTCGACGTCGGGGTCATAGATGATGACGAACTCGCTGTCATCGGAGATGGATTCATTGAGCAGGCTGACGGTCTCGATCTCATAGGCGTTGTTCTCGAGCAGCTTGGTGAAGGCGGACATATCCTGTTCACCCTGACCGGTGAGCACGGTCACCTTGGTCTTTTCCTTAGTGGTGACGTTGACGATCGCGGTGGTGAGCGCCTGCTCGACCTTCTGACCGGTGATGACGATGTTGCCGTACTGGCTGTACTGCTCCTGATCAAAGTCGAACATATCAGTCAAATCGACCGCACGGTAAAGATCGCCGCTCTTGACGAGGACGGCATGGCTCTTTGTCCAGTCGACCTGTGTGTAGGGGGTGGTGAAGGTCGGCTCGGCGGCGAGATCGACATAATGCAGGGTGATGTTGTCGGAGCTGTTCTCAATGGCATGGATCAGCTTGTTCGCCTGCACGCGATATTTGTAGTTGGTGCTGTCGCCGCTTTCAAAGTCGGTTTCCTTCTGGAGCACATAGATATCGACAGGATCCTTGATCTCACCGAGATACTCTTTGGTTTCCTTTTGGAGCTGATAAGAAGCGTTCTCGGTCACATCGATATACATCGGATGGGAGTCGGTGACGACAGAGAGGATGATGTTGATCAGTACGACTGACGCGATGAACAGCACGGTCAGCAGGATGGACATCGCGCCGCGGGTAAGCTTGCGGTTTGCGGGCTTTTTGGTTTTGGTCTGTTGATTATCGGAGGTTTTCCAGTTGTTTTTCATGTTTGACCTCCTTAGCTCCAGCGGCGCTTCTCAAACACTCTGACGCATAAGAACAGGAAGATCGCGATCACAGAGAGGAAGAAGACGACACTGGTCAAATTGATGATTCCGTTGATGAAGTTGGTGAAATGCGCGTCGAAGGAGATGTTGTGGAAGAGGTTGGTCAGCCAGTCGACGTTGAATACGTTGGACAGTGAATCCAGCATATAGATCAGCAGTCCGATACCGATGGATACCACCGCGGCGATCACCTGGCTCTCGGTGAGTGCCGAGATGAACATATCGATGGCGATCAGCGCGCCGCCCATCAGCAGCATACCGAGCATGGTGGTCAGAAAGACCGCCCAGTCGGGCGTCGCGTAGAACGAGAGGATGATGGCATAGAGTATGTAGATCGCGTTGCAGATGCAATACAGCAGGAACGCGCCGAAGAATTTGCCCAGCACCATCTCGGTCAGGCTGATTGGCGCGGTCAACAGCGCCTGATCGGTTTTTTGCTTGCGTTCTTCGGAAAAGCTCTTCATCGTAATGATCGGGATGACCAGCATCACGATCATCAGCATGCTCAAAAAGACATAGCTCATCGAGGTGGTGTTTGACAGCAGGCAATACATGTAGAAGAACAGCCCCGAGAAGAAATAGAATACGGCGAGGACGATATAGCCGATCGCTGAGTTGAAATAGGAGCTTAGTTCTCTTTTGATGATGGCAGACATCAGCCCTCACCTCCTTCGGTCAGTTTCAGGAAGCTCTCTTCGAGCGTCATGCCGCCCGGACGCATCATCAGGATGGGGCAGTTTGCCTTGGAGAGCGCGTTGAATACGCCGCGTCGGATATCGACGCCGGTTTCGAATTCGACGGTGTAGCTCAGTCCCGCGCCCCTGGTGACGCGTTTGACGCCCTCGACGGAGCTGATCGCGCTGCGCACGGTGGCAGTGGCGCCGTCGACCTCCAGCGCGAGGATACCGCTGCCGCTGAGGGTCTCGCTGAGCTCATCGGTCTTGGCATCCGCGACGAGCTTGCCGTTGTTGATCATCACGATGCGGTCGCACACGGCGGACACTTCGCTGAGGACATGGGACGAGAAGATGATGGTGTGCTTCTTGCCCAGCGACTTGATCAGCTTGCGGATATCGATGATCTGCTTGGGGTCGAGTCCGACGGTCGGTTCGTCGAGGATCAGCACGGGCGGATTGCCCATCAAAGCGCCCGCGAAGCCGACTCTCTGGCGGTAACCCTTGGAGAGGTTCTTGATGACACGATCGGCAACGTCTGCGATCTTGACGATCTCCATGACCTCGTTGATGTGTTCCTTTTTGGGCAGGCGCACTTTCTTGAGGTCAAAGATGAACTCGAGGTAGCGGCGCACCGTCATATCGAGGTAGAGCGGCGGCTGCTCGGGCAGATAGCCGATCTTTGCCTTTGCCGCCTTGGGGGCGGTGAGGATATCGGCGCCGTCGATCAGCACGGTGCCCGACGTTGCGCCCAGATAGCCCGTGATGATGTTCATGGTGGTACTTTTACCCGCGCCATTGGGGCCTAAGAGTCCGACGACCTCGCCGCTGTCGGCGGTGAAGCTGATATCGTCGAGCGCCTTGACGCCGCCGTAGCGCTTGGTAATATTTTTCACTTCTATCATATGTTTACTCCTTTGATACCTGATGCGTGTTTTTGTATCGGTATCCCAAATTAAACCAATATAGATTATATCATAGGTAAATGTAATAGTCCAGTGAAATAATTGTAAATATTAGGTGATGTGAAGGTGAAAAGGGTTTTGAGTGAGGAGTTGATACAACGTATCAGGAGGGTCAAGACCCTCCCCTACAATAGATGATGCATTTGCTTCGCGCTTGAGCAGGATTGTTACATACGTTTTATCCAAAAAAACACCCCCGATTGCTCGGGGGTGAACAGCTGATTCCTATTATGATTTTGCTTCGCCGATCGTGTAGGGGATATCCATCTTTGCCAGATAGCGCTGGAGCCATGTGACGTCCAGTGCGGTCACCTCGCCGTCGCCGTCAACGTCGGCAGCTGCTTCATCATAGGTTTCGGGCACATCCTGACGCGCCAGAAAACGCTGAACCCACGTCGTATCGAGCGCAGAGACCTGACCGTCGCCGTCCGCGTCGCCGAGGATGACCGTTTCAACCGGTTCCGGTCTTTCCTTGATATCGACAAAAGTCACATTACTTTTATAGCTTGCGTATTCTTCCGCGGCAGAACCCGGAGTTCCGTATATCGTTATCTGATTATCATTAAGGGTATACAACATATCACCTGCCCCTCCTCGTGTTATTTTCGTAACACTTGAGGGAATGACTAAGGTGGACAAATTCTTGCAACCCCAGAACAAATAACCATAGAGTTCCGTTACGCTGTCGGGAAATTCCACTTCTGTTAAACCGTCACAATTTAAGAAAAACGTGCCATATTCATATTTTGTTATTCCTCTGGGTAAAATGACGGTTTTCAGATTATCACAATTTGCGAAAACGGTAGCGTCGTACTTAGTGATCGTGTCGGGGAAGGTAACCTTAACAAGCGTATCGCAATCATAAAACGGACTGCGTTCTATAGAAGTTACCGTTTTTCCGTTAACTGTGCTTGGGATCACTAATTCTTTTGCCGTACCATGATATTTTTCTATACTGAGCGTACCGTCCTCATTTTCGACATATTCAATATCATCGTATATAAAGCTGTTGAAGTCGGCGTCAAACGTGATATATTTATTCGTGACGGAGCCTGTATCGGTATGATAAGGATTCTTTACGATCGCATAGACGTTATATGTTCCGTGCATAGGGGGCGTATAGTTTAAAACATTATTACACCCGTTGTCGATATAGGTACTGCTTCCGTTAGGGTAGGTGATATAAAAAGTGTAATTATATACATACGGTAACGCACCGCCGATCGATATATTTACGCTCTCATCCAGACCGATTTTTTCTTTATCCGTACTGATGTTGTAATCCACTAAATCAGCCTCATCGATGATGTCAAAAGTAAACTTTTGTGCATTATTGTTATCATAATACCGTAATACAACATTTGTTCCGTCTGAGATGGATTCATTTTTTAAATATATATACCTTGTCGTACAGCCCGCCGTTAAAGCCTGATATCCTGCTCTGTTTTGAATATACCACTCCTGAGCGGGATGGTCATGATAATTATAGCATTGGATATTTACTCCGTCGTAGTTATTTGCGCCGTCAACATCCATAAAGAGGTTGCCTGCCAGATTGCTGATTCGATAAGCGTTTGAGTTGTTCAGTCGGGTGAAATGCCAAATAGTACGATCATAATTATTTGCTGACTCAGTCATCAATTCTATATTATTGCTGTCATTATAACCGATTGGTTTTTGTGAACCGGCATGCTTGATCACGGCATAAAAATCATCGCCATAATTCACACCGACCTTTTCGGTATCGCCGATTTTCCAAATATTAAACTGTTGAGCGTTCGTTCCGTTCCACGGATACATACTCAGATTTGTCCCGGCAGTAAAATTACTGTAATAAACATCCAAAACGCGGCTGGTACAACCTGCGGTCATAGAAACCCATTCACCTCTGCTTTGGAAATACCAGACCTGAGCGGGATTGTTATGATACGGATAAAACTGAGCGTTGGTTCCGTCGGCGTCATACGCACCGTCAACCTCTAAGACTTTATCGTTGACGGTAGAACGAATAACATAACCGTTGTTACTGTTAACTTTTGTAAAATGAAAAATAAATGTTTCATTAGGGTCTGTTCCTGATACAAGAACAGCATTATCCGAATCCGACTGACCTACCACAACAGAAGAATTACGGGTACAGATTGTTGCATAAAAGTCATCGCCGTAATTGATAAAGCCCCCTTTAAGATTCGGGTGGATGTAGGTTGCTGCATACTGTGCCTCATGCCCTTCGTGCAAACCAACTGTTTGACCGTACGCATATGAATTTTGGTCATAATAATTGATGTAGCCGTCATATACGGCATCAACAATACCAATATGACCAAATTGAGAATCCGCATAGTGTTCAGGCTTTCCCTCATAAGATCCAGCACCCCATACAACAATAGCTCCGGGAGAAGGAGTATTATCTCTGTACCAGCCCTCAGGCAAATCATTCGATATATAATCAACTGCATTACCGGATACGTTATAGCCTTCAAGGAATTTATAATAATACATGATCAAATCGACACATTGTGCTCCCCATATGCCGTCATAGTCCAAAGAACTGCCGGCTTGCGACCGCACCCAAGCTAATGCTTCTTCCTGCGTTTTTTCTGTGCCCGTTACAGCTATATCCGTATCCTCGGCAGACGCGCTGAACGGTACTGATGCAAATACGCTCAGAACCATTATCAGACACAGAATGATTGATATTGTTTTTTTCATTTTCTTTCCTCCTACATTGATTAACGATTTGTGGGATTGCCGCGCCCTAAAAAGGGCTCGCAATGACGATTAATCGGAGAGGTGCAGTCGGCAACCCTCCGCCCTTCGGGCACCTCCCCTAGGAAAGGGAGGCATTTATGTTTCAGCGGCAATCAAAAAAGGCGCACGATCGAAAATCAATCATGCGCCAAAAAACACGTTGCTCTTCAATCGTCACCAAACAATAACACAACACCACTATTATTTCCATTAATAAAGGGATAGCTGTATAAGAGCATAGTGTTTTTATCAGATAATAAAAACACTATCCCCACATAATTAATGGAAATACGTTAAAGAACAATATTTAGTTGTGTTATAGTTGGCAACTTCATTGTAGCATATCAGCAGGATTCCTGCAATCCAAAAATCAAAGGGTGTTTTTGTGCAAGGTAGACAAGAAAAAACAGGAACGGATTTTCCGTTCCTGTTTGAGAGAATTCGGTTGGGATTGCCACATCGTCGTCACTCGCCGAGCTTGTGCAGGCTCACCTAACGGCAAGCCTTCGCACCGCGTGGCGGTTCCTCCTCTCCCCACAACTCGGG
>JAHKVW010000119.1 GCA_020624805.1 bacterium
GACGTTTTTTGGATGTTGTTGCTTATATTACTTCCATTCCCTTCTGCCGTCTTTCCGGATTTTGCTGAGAACAATACAATAAAATGAAAAATATATCGAAAAAGTATTGACATGTTATTATCATTATGATATTATCATATTGTAATAATTCGACGGGCGCCCTCCCGAATTATTGTCAAACCTATTTTCCACACAGATCGAACACAAACGATCTCAGAATCCAATCATAATGATCAGGAGGCATAAGATGTATATTAAGTTTTTACCGAACGAGTATGTGATCCGCTATAAAAAGGGTAAGCAAACAGACGCCGGACGAGGTCTGTCCTTCTACTGCTTTGACAAAAGCACCACTGTCGCGGTAGTGCCTGTCTCCGTGATGGATACCGACTTCATCTTTGAAGAAAAGACCGAGGATTTTCAGAACGTAACGGTGCAGGGACAACTGGCCTATCGCGTCACAGACTATGAAAAAATTGCGGAAATGCTGAATTTCACCGCAGATCTGAAAACAAAAAAATATTATGACGAACCGCTCAAAAAGCTCTCCAAGCGGATCATCAACATCGCGGACGTTCTCATCAAAAACCGCGTCAGCTCCGTCGGGCTGACACAAGCGATCCGGACAGAACGCACCTTTGCGGGCGAGATCTTTAAAGAGCTCAAGTCGATCGATGAGGTACGGCTGCTGGGAGTAGAAGTGACGGGCTTCTCCATTCTGAGGATCAGCGCCAATAATGAGACCCATCGCGCGCTGGAGGCGCGTACCCGCGAAGAGATCCAGAAAGAAAGCGACGACGCACTGTATGAGCGCCGCAACGCATCTATCGAGCAGGAGAGAAAGGTCAGGGAAAACGAGCTGAACACCGAGATCTCTGTTGAAGAAAAGAAGAAGCAGATCCGCGAAACGGAGATCGCAACCAAACGGATGGTACTCGAAAAAGAAAACGAGCTCGAACGCATCCGTATCAACGAGGAAACCGAGCAGGCGCGGATTGAGGCCGCCGCCGAGGCGGAAAGAGAACAGATGAAGATCGAAGCCGAGATAGAGATCGAACGCAAGCGCAAGGAGCTCGCCGAAATGCGGCTTGAGAACGCAAAGAAGGACGCGGACGCCGAAGCATATCGGATCGGCGCCGTGATGGACGCGTATAACCGCCTGAGCCCCGAAGTGCTGGTCGCGCTGGCAACGCTGAATATGGAGCCTGAGCGGATGATCGCAAGCGCGTTTGAGAAGCTCGCCTCCAACAGCGGTAAGATCGGCACCCTGAATATCACGCCCGATCTGCTGGAAAGCCTGACCGTCAAGCAATAAAGAAATGAGGAATAACGATGAAACGCTTAACCGATCGAAAAATCATCCTGATCACACAGAAAACGCGACTCGAAGATTTAGTCAGGCGCTACAATACCATCGGTCAGGCACAGTTTTACATCGAGCATCACGGCGGTGATTTTGAAGATTATTCTATCGAGGATCAAACCTATCACAATGCCGTCAATGGCGCCGTGTCCTATCTGGAGAGCTACGGCAGACTGCAGGTTCTGGACAGAGATCTGGTCCCGGGATTCCTCTTCGGTGAAAAGGATCTGGTCGTTGTGATCGGTCGCGACGGACTGGTCGCCAACACGCTCAAATATCTCAGTACCCAACAGCTCATCGGCATCAATCCCGATCCCGACCGCTGGGACGGCGTACTGCTGCCGTTCATCACCGCGGATCTTGAAAAGATCGTACCGGAAACCGACAGAGGGCTCAGACATATCAGGAGCATCACCATGGCACAGGCGACCCTCAACGACGGCCAGACCCTCATCGGCGTCAATGATATCTTCATCGGTCAGCGCACTCATGCGTCGGCGCGCTACACGCTGACCGCCGGCTCAGAAAGCGAGCAGCAAAGCTCCAGCGGTGTAATCGTATCGACAGGACTGGGGGCGACCGGATGGCTCAAAAGTATCCTTGCCGGAGCGAGCGGGATAGACCGCTACTGCGGCCTAAAGGAACAGCCGCGCATCGACAGCGGCTTTACATGGGAGTCCGATTACCTGTACTATACCGTGCGCGAACCTTATCCGAGCAAATCGACCGGCACGAACATGGTGTTCGGTAAGGTGAGCAAAAACGCGCCTTTGAAAATCGCCTCGCAAATGGCATACAACGGCGTGATTTTCAGTGACGGAATGGAGCAGGATTGTATCGAATTCAATTCCGGCGCCACGGTAGAGATCGGAATAAGCCGTCATACCGGTAATCTGATAATATGAGTCAAAAAGAATCAGGTGCATTTGCTTGACATCCTGATGCTCACATGATATTATCATTTTGAAAATAACTTATTGAGGTGATTTCCTATGCAAGAGGAAGAAAAGTTTTTAGAAAGCTATTCAACGGAGGATTATCCACGCCCTTCGGTCACCGCCGACATCGTCGTCTTTAAACTGCGATCGGAGAAAACAGATAACTTTCGCAAGGACTCACGCGGCTTTTTGTCGCTGCTGCTGATACGCCGCGGCTCCCATCCCTACAAGGATCACTGGGCGCTGCCGGGAGGGTTTCTCTCTCCGGGTGAAACGATCGAGAGCTGCGCACTCCGAGAGGTGGAAGAAGAAACCTCTGTCGTGCCGGCGTCGTTGATGTCGATCGGATTGTTCAGCGAGCCTGATCGCGATCCGCGCGGCTGGATCATCTCCAACGCCTTTGTCAGTGTGATCGGAAGCACGGAAGAGACCCAGCGTTTCGGCGATGACGCAGCCGACGCGCAGTGGTTCGACGTCAGCTTCGAACAGCAGGACGATGGGACCTGTCTTTTGCGGCTCAGCCGTGACGACGTCGTTTTGAGCGCCGAGCTGTATGAAGAAAAAAGTCGTTTCGGGATCACCTCGTTTGTCATCCGTGACAGCGGCGGTCTTGCCTTCGATCACGCGGCGATCATCGCGCGCGCATTGACGGCGCTCAGAAACGGCGCAAAGGATTTTGAATTCATCTTCGATTTCCTGCCGGAGAAGTTCACCCTCACGGAGCTGCAAAACGTCCAGGAAACCGTCATGAACATCTCGGTGCTCTCCGCCAACTTCCGCCGCAAGGTCGCGGGACTGGTGGAGGAAACCGATGAATATACCGAAGGCGCGGGACATCGCCCCGCTAAGCTATACAAACGCAAATAATCATATCAGCTCTGTCTGGATCAGCAGAAGAAAGGAAACGTTATGAAACACTTTTTGATCGTAGTCGATATGCAAAAGGACTTTGTGGACGGCGCTCTCGGCACAAAAGAGGCCGCGGCTATCGTCCCCGATGTCGTGAAAAAGATCGAGGACTTTGACGGTGAGATCTTTGCGACATTTGACACGCACGCAGATAATTATATGCAGACCTTGGAGGGTAAGAACCTCCCCGTTCCCCACTGTATCAAGGGCACACCGGGATGGCAGCTTGACAAGAACGTTGCCGCCGCCTTGGATAAAAAAGGCTATACGCCGGTGGAGAAGGTCACCTTCGGCTCCGTTCAGCTGCCTTCTCTGCTCGCGGCGGCAGCCGCCGGAGAACCGTTTGACCTCGAGCTGATCGGGCTTTGCACCGACATCTGCGTGGTATCGAACGCCCTGCTGCTCAAGGCGATCTACTGTGAAACTCCCATCAGCGTAGATTCTGCCTGCTGCGCCGGAGTAACACCCGAAAAACATCAGGCGGCTCTCGAGACCATGAGAAGCTGTCAGATAGAAGTCAAGTGATTAATGATAGTGAGGTAAATTATGTTCAATGCTGAAAAAGTCAAAAACGAGTGCGTACAATGGATACGCGACTTCTTTGAAGAAAACGGAAAAGGCTGTAACGCCGTGATCGGTATCTCCGGCGGCAAGGACAGCTCCATCGTCGCCGCCTTATGTGTAGAAGCGCTGGGTAAGGACAGGGTCATCGGCGTATTGATGCCCAACGGCGAACAGGCGGATATCGACAAGGCACAGCTCCTGGTCGACACCCTTGGGATCAGGCACTATATCATCAATATCAAGGACGCGTTTGAGGGCGTGCTCAGGCAGCTGCCCTTTGAGGTGACGGAACAGACGCGACAAAACCTGCCGCCGCGCATCCGCATGGCGACCCTCTACGCCGTATCTCAAAGCCACAACGGACGCGTCGCGAACACCTGTAACCTCTCTGAGGACTGGGTCGGCTATTCCACTCGTTACGGCGACAGCGTAGGCGATTTCAGCCCCTGCTCTCACCTGACGGTACAGGAGATCAAAGAGATCGGCAGACTGCTGAAGCTTCCCGCTGAGCTGGTGGACAAGGCGCCCTCTGACGGACTGTGCGGCAAAACCGACGAAGACAACCTCGGCTTTACCTACGCGGAGCTTGACCGCTACATCCGCACCGGCGAGATCGACAACACGGAGACCAAGTCAAAAATCGACCGTAAACACAGGATCAATCTGTTCAAGCTCAAGCTGATGCCCGCGTTTGAGCCCGATCTGCCCGAGATCGGAGAAGGATAACAAAATCAGGCAATCACGATTAAGGAGAAATCGTCATGAAACTTGAACCGATCGTTATTTCTTTACTCGACAGCGACCTGTACAAATTCAATATGGATCAGGTCATCTTTCATAAACACACCGACCTGTGCGGACAGTACTACTTTAAGTGCCGCAACAAGGATATCGTCTTTACGCCCGAGATGGCGGAAGAGATCAACGCCCAGATCGATCATCTCTGTACGCTTCGCTTCACCAAGGAGGAGCTTGACTATCTGCGCTCTATCCGCTTCATCAAAAACGACTATGTGGAGTTCCTCCGTCTGTGGCATCCGATCCGCGACTATGTATCCGTCGATCTGACGGATACCGGCGAATTGCAGGTCGTCGTAGACGGGCCGCTCTTCTCGGCGATGCAGTTTGAGATCTATCTGCTCGAGATCATCAACGAGGTCTACTTCCGAATGAAATACGATTATGAAGTCCTCAGAAAATCTGCCGAAGAAAAGCTCGACGAAAAGATAAAACGCCTCAACGACGGTACCTACACCTTCAAGTTTGCCGAGTTCGGCTGCCGCAGAAGACTCTCTCGCGAGTGGGAGGATGTTGTTGTCAGACGGCTCGCGCAGGAGACCGACAAATGCGTCGGCACCTCTAACGTATACCTCGCGATGAAATATGACCTCACCCCCATCGGCACCTACGCTCACGAGTATGTACAGATGTATCAGGGTATCGACAAGATCCCCCTCGCCTATACCAACCACTACGCCATGCGCGACTGGTACGCCGAGTATGACGGCGATAACGGTACCGCTCTGACGGATACCATCACCACCGATCTCTTCCTGCTCGATTTCAACCGCTCCATGGTCAACAACTACACCGGCGTTCGCCACGACTCCGGCGATCCGTATGAGTGGGGCGAGAAGATCATCAAGCACTACGAGAGCTTTGGCGTCGACCCCAAGACCAAGCTGCTGCTCTTCTCCGACAGTCTCGACTTTGACCGCGCCCAGGCGTTGTATGATTACTTCAAGGATCGTACAAAGGTCAGCTTCGGCATCGGCACCTTCTGCTCTAACGACACCTGCGAAGCGGCGCTGAATATCGTCATCAAATTGCAGTATGTCAATGGCAGACCCGTCGCGAAGCTCAGTGATAATCCCGAAAAATCCATGTGTCGCGACCCGGAATACCTCGACTACCTCAAACGCTCGGTCGACTTCCGTATCAACAGAGAAAAATAAACTTTGTTCCTTTTCTTGAAGTTGCTGCTTCAAGCGGATCGACTTCGCTGTTTTCAGCCGCACACCCGTCAGCTATATCTTCCGCTGCTTTGAACCGTTTTTTGATAAGATGACCTGAACGGAGAAAACCATGTATTTAGAAACCATCAACAGTCCCGAAGACGTCAAAAAAGTTCCGCGGGAAGCCTTACAGACGCTTGCCGACGAAACACGCGCCGCGCTGAAGGCGGACGTCAAAGCGAACGGCAAATACCTGGACACACTGGAATACGGCGCGGATCGCTATGATTATCATGGCTTCTCGGTGGTCGTTGATGAAGATTCTATGTCTCAGGAAGAAAACAAATCGGCAGTCAAGTATCTGATCCTTCGTCCGAACGGTCACCTCTACTCCAAATGGGACAGTCAAGCGAGTCTGATCTTCTGATCCGGTATCAGCGATTGACTGAGCACCGCTGCCTCATACTCTCAGGATGACGATCAAGTTTAATC
>JAHKVW010000120.1 GCA_020624805.1 bacterium
ACCATTCCTTCTCATTCTACAGCTTAGGCATTGAAAAGGAAAACAGACACGGCTGGCTACCGTGTCCATTACCTTAATTTATATTGTAGGAGATGATTTGATGTATCCCGTATTTTATTCCGGAGGAGCCATTTCGGCAGCTTATGTATTAGCTTCTGTGTTCAGCTTTATCGTTTCCCATATCCTGCTTGCGTTACAGCTGATCGGGTTGTGGTTCACTTATAAGAAGATGAACCTGCCCGGCTGGAAGGGAATCATACCGTTTTACAACATTTACACGCTCTTTGACGAGCTGTGGGAGAAAAAGTATTTCTGGCGTTCGCTGATCTACATTGCTGTTTTCGCGGTGTGCTTCATCATCGGTGAGGTCTTCATATTTGTCGGCGGCGTTTTCGCCTACAACTCCTATCCCAATGCGGCGTCAGGTGGTACGAGTCTGATCCTGATGATCGTCGGTATCACCTTCTTTATCGCCGCGCTCGTGATGCTGATCATGGCGTTCGTGATCTATTTCAAGGTCTATCATAGGACGGCTAAGGCGTTCGGACTCAAGACCGCGTGGGCGTGGGGGATGCTGTTTGTGCCGTATATCATCCTCCCGATCATCGGCTTCAACAGAAACATCGTTTATTACGGCCCGCTGAACACGGTGAAAGAATAATACTGATTTCTAATAAAACGAAAACGTTGAACGTTACGGTTCAGCGTTTTCGTCTTTAAAAACTTATTCAGCCCCCTCTGACGAGGGGGCACGCAAGCAGTAAGTAAAATAGTGAATAATGTCATAATGCGAGGGGAGAGATAACGCAACATATTAGCAGATAGAATACATATGACTCAATACCGTGAAAAAAAGATACATAAAATGCAGCTTAAGTTAGTAGTCAGTGTGTTATTGTAATGCTGCGTTATCTCTCCCTCAGTCACCGGACACGTATGTCCGGTGACTGCTCCCTCGTCAGATGGAGCCTTGGAAACGCCCTGCATTTCTATACAGATGTCTTTTTTCAACAAACAGAAACGCTGAACGTTACGGTTCAGCGTTTTTCTTTACTGTGATATAAACATGATCTGATACCAAAAAGCCGGATTTCCAGATGCTTCGGAATTCTTCATTGTCGACGATCCTGTTGTAGGATGGATGATCGGCATTGGCGTTTTCCGTCATCGGATCGGCAAGATAGAGATGTTCCTCGTCATATCCCGTGACGACGGCGTAATGTGTATCGTTCGGAATACGGAGATAGACGATGACCGGCGTACCCTCTGACAACCGCTTCTTCATCGTATCGAGCGTTCCGTGATACGCCTTCGCCTGATAGCCGTGATCTCGGAAGAGCCGGACGACATTGCTCGGCAGTACCGCGCCGAGGATCCTGTCGACGTCGGGATACAGCTCGCTGCCGTGGGTATCATCACCGCAGTATCGCATTACATACGCGGCGGCGTAGGCGGAACATTGTCCATCCTCCTGCTTCTCGATCGGATTATCAGCGGTATCAATGAAGTATTCCTTCGGCGCGTCGGTATCGGCGATGGTTTCTCTTGTCGTATAGATCGCGGGAAGGATCTGTATCCCGGCGATCGCCAGAAAGATGGAACTGACAATGATCAGGATATTACGTTTTGACATGCTCCGTCCCGCCTTTCACCGTGGTTTCTGAAGATCGATATCTGTATTCTATCATAAAATATGCTGTTTGTCTATGTATATGAGGCGGTTGACGGTTACATCATTGTCATACAAAAAATCGTCTTTTTTCTTTCACGTATTTATACGATTGTGAATTTGTGGTATAAAAAATATGTATTTATATTTTCTACGAAAGATGAATACAGGGGAAAGGAATGGTATGATGAAAATCGGTTTTGATAACCAAAAGTATCTTGATATGCAAAGTCAGCATATCCGCGATCGCATCGCCCAGTTCGGCGACAAGCTCTATCTGGAGTTCGGCGGAAAGCTCTTTGACGACTATCACGCGGCGCGTGTGCTGCCGGGCTTCAAGCCCGATTCTAAATTGCAGATGCTCATGCAGCTCAAGGATGAGGCGGAGATCGTCATCGTCATTAACGCCGATGATATCGAAAAGAACAAGGTGCGCGGCGACTTGGGCATCACCTATGATCTGGATGTGCTGCGCCTGATCGATGTATTTCGCAACCGTGATCTGTATGTAGGCAGTGTGGTGCTGACCCGCTTTGCCGATCAGCCCGCCGCGGTCAAATTTGAGGAGCGCCTGACGGAGAACGGGATCAAGGTCTATCATCATTTCAGTATCCCGAATTATCCCGCGGATATCGATCTGATCGTCAGCGATAACGGCTACGGCAAGAATGATTATGTCGAGACTTCGCGCCGACTGGTGGTCATCACCGCTCCGGGTCCCGGTTCGGGCAAGATGGCGGTATGTCTGTCACAGCTCTATCACGAGAATCAGCGCGGCATCAAGGCGGGTTACGCGAAGTTCGAGACCTTCCCGATCTGGAACCTGCCCTTGAAGCATCCGGTCAACGTCGCATATGAAGCGGCTACCGCCGACCTCAACGACGTCAATATGATCGACCCGTTCCATCTGGAAGCGTACGGCGTGACGACCGTCAACTATAACCGCGATATCGAGATCTTCCCGGTGCTCAACACCATGTTCGAGAGCATTTTGGGCTATTCTCCGTATAAATCGCCCACCGATATGGGCGTTAACATGGCGGGCAACTGCATCGTCGATGACGCGGCGACCTGTGAAGCCGCCAATCAGGAGATCATCCGCCGCTATTACACGGCGCTGTGTAACCAGACCAAGGGTAACGGCTCACCCGATGAAGCCTACAAGATCGGTCTTTTGATGAAGCAGAATAAGCTGACCGCCGACTGCAGACCTGTGATCAAAGCGGCGCTCAGCAGGGAAGAGGCTACCGGCGGTCCCGCCGCCGCGATCAGCCTTGACGACGGCACCATCATCACAGGCAAGACCTCCGATCTGCTCGGCGCGTGCTCCGCAATGCTGCTCAACGCAATGAAGCGCCTCGGCGACATCCCCAAGGGCGTTGACCTGATCGACGCGGCGGTCATCGAGCCGATCCAGAAGCTCAAGGTCGAGCATTTCGGCTCCGTCAATCCGCGTCTGCATACGGATGAGATCCTGATCGCGCTGTCGATCTCGGCGGTCACTAATCCCACCGCGCGACTCGCCATGCAGCAGCTCGACAAGCTCCGCGGCGCTGAGGCTCACGCCACGGTCATCCTCTCCGAGACCGATACCCGCACCTTGAAGAAGCTGGGGATCCTGCTCACCACCGAGCCGAAATATGAAACAAAGAAGCTCTATCGCGGTTGATCGATAGGTACGATAAATAACAGAAAAGGAGATAACAGCATGAACATAAAAGACAGAGTCAGAGGTTCGCTGATCGGCGGCGCCGCGGGCGACGCGTTGGGTTATGTCGTTGAGTTTTCCCGTGAATCGACCATTTTCCGTCAGTACGGTGAAAAGGGCCTTCGCAGATATCGTATCAGCCCGACAATCCATAAAGCGATCATTTCCGATGATACACAGATGACGCTGTTCACGGCGGCGGCAATGATCGTGTATGATGAATTGAAGAAAACCGGCTTGAGCGCTCCATTGAGAGAATACGCCAATATCGCGTATCAGGACTGGCTCATCACGCAGGAAATGACATACGAAGAAGCGTCTACCAAGGTGATCACGGATTCTCCCGATTATCCCGACGGCTTTATTTCCGTCGTCATCAAGGATGTTCCCGAGCTGTTCCAGCGTCGTACTCCGGTCGTCACCAGTCTGAACGCGCTGCAAACGCGCAGAGATCAGCGCGTCAATCACGAGCATGCGGATAGCTTTATCGCGTCAAAGGTCAATAACAGCCACGACTGCGGCGCCATCACGCGTATTGCGCCGCTCGGCATGGTGAAAAAGACCGACGATATCGCGTCCGTCGCGATCGAAGCCGCGGAGTGTGCCGCGATCACACACAGCCATCCGCTCGGCTATATGCCGGCTTCGGTTCTTGCGGAGATCATCTACAGGATCCTCTACAACGACGAGGAGCTTTCTTTGAAGGAGATCGTAGAGAAGTCGATGGCTGACGTTGCCGATATCTTCCGCGATGAAGCGGATATCGATAAGCTCGTCAATATCGTCAATCAAGCGGTCAAGTTGTCCGAAAACGATGACGCCGATCTGGATAATATCCATCAGCTCGGCGAAGGATGGTATGCCGAAGAGGTGCTCGCGATCGCGATCTATTGCGCTCTCAAGTATACGGATGATTTTTCCGAGTGCATCATCACCGCTGTCAATTTCAACGGCGACAGCGACTCCACCGCCGCGATCGCCGGCAATATCCTCGGCGCGTACATCGGTTATGACGCGATCGAAAATAAGTGGAAAGAACAGTTGGAGATTGCTGATGTGATCACCAACGTCGCCGATTATCTCGCTGACACAATTGAATAATATGGCATGATGAAAGGGTATCCGGATGGATGCCCTTTTGAACTGAAAGCACATATTTTACCGATTAATATTGCGCTACTATAGGTTATTCTTTTTTTAGTTTTAAGTATTCAGTATTCGTTTAGAAAACCTGTCGATTAGAACTGAAAATTGAAGACTGAAAACTGAAGAATGAATAATACAAAGCGAAAACCTGCCACTTTTGTGACAGGTTTTTGCTTTGGTGCGCCTGACAGGTGTTTGATCTGTTAGATTCGTAAGATGTCGCATATTGCCGTCTGCAAATGCGCAAAAATCATCTGCTCTCTCCTTAAAATCAGTCCGCCGGACTGATTTTACCTTCGAGATGCGCAAAACGGGGTCCCCATAATGCCCCGCATTATGGGGAGAGGAGGAACCGCCACATGAGGTCAAGTCATACCAACCGGATATGACTACCGAATACGGCGAGTGACGACAACGGCACAGTCGCCTTCAAGTCCTGTCAGTCGCACTTTGCTTGTAAAATAGAAAAAGGGGATCCGAAATGGATACCCTTTTTCTATGGTGCGCCTGACAGGACTTGAACCTGCACCCTCGCGGACCAGAACCTAAATCTGGCGTGTCTGCCAATTCCACCACAGGCGCTTATGTTAATTGAAAGTTGAAAATGGATAATTGAAAATGATTGTTTGGTTGAGGTTCCCATTTCCAATTATCCATTATATATCAAATGAAATTTAAAATCAAGTTATTGTTTTTGATCTGTATTGCTGACTTGTTTTTGATCTGTATTGCTGACTACATGCACATCCAGCTGATTGTAGGGGATGGCGATCTTGTTTTGATCGAGGGTGTTCTTGATGCCTTCCATCAACGCGTAGTATACCGTCCAGTAATCCTTGTACTCGCAGTAGCAGCGGACGGAAAATTCCAGCGCGCTGTCACCGAATTTCTCGAGCCTGACGGTTTTCGGATAGCTCTCGTCATCCAGCACATGATCGGTGTCCTCGATCACCTCTGCTAAGATTTGCTGCACCAGTTTGACGTCCGCGTCATAGGGGACGGGTACGGTGATGTTGACGCGGATCTGCGGATGGGTGGTGTAGTTGTTCACCTCGGCATTGGAGATGACCGAGTTCGGGATGATGACGTTGGTACCGCTGTAGGTGCGGATGTTGGTGTGCATGACGTCGACCTTCTGCACAAAGCCGGAATACTTCGCGAATTCGATGAAATCGCCCGTGACAAAGGGCTTGGTGAACAGGATCACGATGCCGCTGGCAATATCGTTGAGTCGATCCTTGAGCGCCAGAGCTACCGCCGCGGCAGCCGCTGAGAAGAACGCGACAATTCCTGTGATGGAGATATGCAGCGCCGACATCGCCGCCAAGAGGGTAAAGGCGTAGATCAGCAGTCGGACGCACCGCGTGATGAAGGCGACCAGCGAGGGATCGACCTTTTTGCGCAGCATCGCTTTGCGTGTGAGAGATACCGCGATCAGCGAGATGATGATGCCGATCACGGTGATGACCAAAGCGCCTCCGAGATCGGGAAGATAGTTTATGATGCTTGAGGTAAAACGATTCCACATTTCTTTGATGGATTCCATGAACGCAGCTCCTTTATCATAGTCATTGTCGTTAAGGGTGAGATTGCCGCATCGGAACGGTGTTCCTCTTCACAATGACAATCTGAAACGCGCCCTGCGGCAATTTCAACGGATTGATTACTCGACATTATTCTATCGAAAAAGATTGACAAAAGCAAGTGGATAGATGTAAACTTTTAATAAAGACATTGCGAGACTTAATATTATTAAGTTAAGGAAGGCTCCCTTTGGGAAAGGGAGCTGTCGCCCGACATGTTGTCGGGTGACTGAGGAATTGTATCAATTGACCGAGCGTCAGCGAGATACATATAAAACAGGAGTCTTGCAAATAAAAGTCAAGCCCTAAAATGAAAAAAGATGAGATTATTTGGGCATACACAAAGCAAGGCATAGCAAACAAGCCGAAGAAC
>JAHKVW010000121.1 GCA_020624805.1 bacterium
CGTAGATCAAACTTCGGACAGGAGGTGTCGATCCGAAGGCGAGGTAGATGTTTCCCAAAAGATCAAACGGATGTCACCTCATACTGCTTCGGCAGTCCCTTTTATTTGGTCGAAATAGGAATGTGACAGGATTTGAATGCGAACGTGCCTCGATATATGCGTCAGTGCATTATCCCATATTCATCATTTGCTCTTCGATTTGAGGAATATAAAACTTTGCCAAGCCGCGACCGTTCGGATGGATACCGCGATTGTTAACGCCGTCATCATCAAAAATATAATTTTGATAGCAATAGCGATAATCACCGTCCAATCCGGATCGATACAAATCGGCTATATAAGATTTATTGCCCCCGTATTTTTTCGTCAACTCACATGCACCTGTGCCGTATATCCTTTGATTATATTTTGTACCCCAAGCCATTTCGTGTGATCGGACATAAATTATAGGAGCATTTTTCATTTTACTGTTATTCGCCTCAGAGTCAGTGCCCGCCATCAGCTTGATCGCTTTGATGAATCCGGACTCAAAGGAACTTTCAGAAGCATAATACGCCGGCAACAACGTTTTTCTGTGGCCGTACCGATTATGGTATTCCGTTCTCCTAGACCATCCCGAATACTCGTCCGCAGGGCAGTAATCATAATCATATACACGACCGGTCTTTTGGACAGAATATCGGACATTCGGTAAACCGGTATCGTTTGTACCGCCGTTGAATATGATCAAATCCGCCCGCTGACCTTCTCTGATAGCCGTTCGCACTTGATTGGGGATATGAGATTTATACGGAGCGTCAAACGCAAATTGCCATTCTGCCGAAGATCCTCTGCTTGTATTAGGCGACAGCTCTACCGCCATCGTGGCGCCGGGATAAGAATAATCGATATATTTCATACCGTACTTCGTGCCGATCATATCACAGATCCCTTCATAGCGGGTATAATCATAACGAGCATATCGTTTTTCCGGATAATTGTTGCGCTCATCATCCGGGAGAGTATCCTTATATCCCTTATTGCTGTTGATGGGATCACCGCGTCCGTGTACAATACTGTCACCGAAAGTGACCAGTTGTTTGCCGTGCCACTTTTTATACAGCTTCAAGCATTCGATACAGTGATCCATCTCATCGGCAGTAACCAAACGATTCGGATACAGCTTTCCGTAATAATCAGGCAGAAACCAACCGTAATGTGCCGCTGTATTGATACTTCGATTCATGGTATCCTTGGCGTAATAATAATCATCATCCCGGGTCAGCATGGATGTGTTGTTCGCGGCATTATGGATCGAGCTGATCGGTTTTGTCGGATATTGATACGCGAGCTTGAGACTGTTCGCGATAAACTGTCTGGTGGGCGCAACATCTCTTAACGAAATCAGCCAGTCACGCGTTCCGGCGTTATAAAAGCCGTAGTCATAGGCAGCTTCCATCACAGAGGAAGCCCCGTCACCGTTATAACCCGGACACTCCGCAAAATCGGAATCATAAAGATCCATCGACCACATCAGCGCGTAATACCAACCCGCGGCATCGGTGATCATCGGACGATATTCGAGCGTATCGGAATAATCCTTTGGCATATGATACGGCGTAACTCCCGCGTCGCTCAGCTTGTACCTACCGTCGGTCGCGTAAACACGGTAGGCGCGCAGGCGCGTGACGTCACTAAGCTCAGGTGATGTGGGCGTATGCTCAAACGACGTACCGGTGTAATCCGTCGCGATCGTTCTCCATGTGTTCTCGCCTGCATAACGCATTTCAATATTATACATCGGCGCTGTATTCGTCCATGAAAAACTGTAGGTATAGGTATCGTCATTATTATGCTTGCTTGTTACTTTGCCTACAACAGGCATATCATAGTATTTCACATACCAACATGATGAGTTAAAGCCCGA
The DNA here is from genome assembly GCA_020624805.1 of bacterium. Lineage (GTDB taxonomy): Bacteria > Bacillota > Clostridia > Oscillospirales > Acutalibacteraceae > Ruminococcoides. The sequence continues at coordinate 1,907 of JAHKVW010000121.1, forward strand.
AGCAAATGTCTTTTCATCTTTATTGATACATCGAATCGTATAGGTATAGCCCCTACCGGCGTGAACATCACGCTCAACAAAAGACGTATTAGCGGTTGTTGTCATTTTATTCCAACCGTTCGAAGATCTGTAATAAACACGATACAAAACATCGTTGCCCTTACTGTCCCATGAGAATTTGATCCCGCCGTCGATCGCCTCGATTGCCGTAAATCCCGGCACAGACACATTGGCGGCTGTCGCTGACGGTACAAAGGATCCCGCAAAAACAGAAATCAATAGCACTGTGATCAGAATAATACTGAGAAATGACTTGATTGCGAATAATAATCTTTTCATTATGATCTCCTTCTTTGAATGTGCGATGAGAGTAATTGTTTCTTGCATTACACTATATAGACGCAGTCAGCGTCAAATAGGTTTAATGATTTCAAAACTTTTTGTCGAAATGGAAAACAAACATACAGAAATAGACAGTTGAGCGCGAATCAAGGCGCTCTCTTTTTGTTACAACATTGAAATTTTATCATTTTCATTGAGAATTATAGACGGTATCCGATGTGATACAATGGGTGACGATCTTAATGACAGAGGTATATTATGACGAATTTAGATGAAATCAAAGCACAGTTTTCTTCGCTGAACGATATGCAGCAAAAGGCGATCTTCCAAACGGAGGGTCCCGTGCTGATCTTAGCAGGCGCGGGCTCGGGCAAGACCACCGTGCTGGTCAACCGTATCGCGTATATCATCAAAGCGGGACTTGCCGAGCCGTGGCAGATCCTCGCAATCACCTTCACCAATAAGGCGGCGGGTGAGCTGAAGGAAAGGATCGAAGCCGTCGGCGGCGAGGGCGCCGAGGAAGTATGGGCGGCGACCTTCCATTCCACCTGCGCGCGTATCCTCAGACGCTGGGGCGACCGACTCGGCTTTACGAGCCACTTTACCATTTATGATACCGATGATTCACGCCGCTTGATGAAAGAGATCATGAAGCAGTTGAACATCGACGAGAAGTTCCTTTCTCATAAAACCGTCCTCAACGAGATTTCAAAATATAAGGATAAGATGAAGGAACCGGCTGACGTCAAGACCGACGCCTCCTATGACAGCCGGTTGAAATATATCGCGCAGGCGTATGAGCTGTATCAACAGCGCTTGCTGACCTCCGACGCGATGGATTTTGACGATCTGATCTGCAACACCATCAAGCTGTTTGAGCAGAATCAGGATGTGCTCGAATTCTATCAGCGCCGTTTCAAATACATCATGGTGGACGAGTATCAGGACACCAACAAGAGTCAATATCAGTTGATCAGTCTGCTTTCCCACGCGAGAAACAACCTGTGCGTCGTCGGCGATGACGACCAGAGTATCTACCGTTTCCGCGGCGCGACGATTGAAAACATCCTCAGCTTTGAGAACGAGTTCAAGGGCGCTGTCGTCATTCGTCTGGAGCAGAATTACCGCAGTACCGGCACCATCCTCGACGCGGCGAACCACGTGATCAAGAACAATGTCGAGCGCAAGGGCAAAACCTTATGGACTGAGAATCCGCAGGGTGAGCGCATCACCGTACATACCGCGCCGAACGAGAGGGAAGAGGCGATGTATATCGCGCGCACCATCCTTGACGGCGCCGCCGCGGGACGCAGCTTCTCCGATTACGCGATCCTTTACCGCATGAACGCCCAGAGTAACGCGGTCGAACAGGCGCTATCACGTTCGGGAATCCCGCACCGCGTCATCGGCGGTCACCGCTTCTATGATCGTGAAGAGATCAAGGATATGACGTCATACTTACAGGTCATCAACAATCCGCATGACGACATCCGTCTGCGCCGTATCATCAACAAGCCCAAGCGCGCGATCGGGGACGCGACCATGACGAAGGTTGCCGAGATCGGCGCCGGGATCGGAGAGAGCGTCTATTCCGTCATCAAGCACGCTTCCGATTACCCCACCTTGTCCCGTGCCGCCGCAAAATTGGAGAACTTCGCCAAGCTCATCGATGGTCTGATCGAAGCGTCGGAATCGGGCGATTATTCTATTGCAGAATTATACAACCTGATTTTGGAGCATACCGACTACAAGAATTACCTGATTGCCGAGAAGGATGATTACGAACAGCGCATCGAGAATATCGACGAGCTATCCTCCAACATCATCAAGTTCCAGGAGGATTACGGTGATGACGCGACCCTGGGCGCTTTTCTCGAAGAGATCTCTTTGATGACGGATATCGACAACTATGACGCCGAGACCGACAGCGTCGTGATGATGACGCTCCATTCCGCGAAGGGTCTGGAATTCCCGGTCGTTTTCATCCCCGGTATGGAGGACGGCGTATTCCCGTCGATGGCGACCATCATGGAGGCGGGCGAGCTGAACGAAGAACGCCGTTTGGCGTATGTCGGCATCACCCGCGCAAAAGAAAAGCTCTATTTGATCAAGACGCGTGAGCGTATGCTCTTCGGCTCTACGACCCATAACCGTGAATCGCGCTTTGTCAGTGAGATCCCCGGCGAGCTGGTAGAGAGAACGGGCAACGAAAATGTTTACGCCAACCACAAATTTGAGTATCAGCCGCAGCAAAAGTTCGATCCCTTCGCAAAGAAAAAGCCTGTCACACAGCCCACAACCAACAAATACAGCGTAGGCAACACCGTATATCATAAGGTTTTCGGCACGGGAATGATACTTACCGCTACGCCGATGGGCAACGATACCATGCTGGAGATCGCCTTTGATAAGGTCGGCACCAAAACCCTGATGGCGAACTTTGCCAAGATGGAGATTATAAAATAAGTTAACATATATGTTGAGATTGCCACAGTCATCAGCTCAAGTGCTGATGACTTCGCAATGACGATCTATTTTATTCACAAAACAAGAAAACCTCCGTATTATGTAATGATGTAATCCATCAAATACATTTTTTGGAGGTTTTACTTATGCCTGATAATGTAAATGAAACGGCAGCCGCGCGTGCTCAGGGCGAACCGGTCTGCATTGACGCCAGGCGCGTATATGACAGCTGCGGCGACAAAGACTGTCTGTCCGACCTTCCTGTCTATCTCAGCGACGCTTCACAGGCGCTGATCGACAACGCGGTCAACGTCCGTATCCGTAACGCGGATGTACTGAACGTGATGCTGGATATCGAGCCGGTACCCTTTAATCGCGGCTTTTATTCCATCGACATCACCTTCTTCTTTTCCATCACACTGGACGTCTATTCCTCTCCCAATACCGCTCCTCAGCAGGTCGAGGGCTTGTGTATCTCGGACAAAAAGGTGATCCTGTACGGATCGGAGGGCAATGTCCGCGTATTCTCGTCGGATATGACAACGGATGACTATGATACGCAGAACACGCCCGCCCGCAGTCTGCCGACCGCCAATGTACAGGTCGCAAAGCCGATCGCGTTGGCTGTCACTGTCAAAGGCAAAAAGCCCTGTCACAAGGTGTGCCACAAGATCCCGTCCACGGTGCTGCAGCAGATCGGCGGCAATATCAGCGAGAGGGGAGAGCGCGTTGTGCTCGCGACCCTCGGCGTATTCTCTATCGTACAGCTCCTGCGCAATGTACAGATGCTGATCCCGTCCTACGATTTCTGTATCCCCGAAAAGCGCTGTGAAAGCTCGACCGACAGCCCCTGCGAGATGTTCTCGCGCCTTGACTTCCCGACAGATGAATTCTTCCCGCCGAATGTTGTGGAGAATAATCCCGATAACGGCGGCGGTTGCGGCTGCGGCTGTAGCGATTAGCCATCACATAACAGAACCCTCTTGCCGACAAAGCAAGAGGGTCATTTTATGTTCGCAGGTTCTTTTTGTGTTGGTTATAATCCCAGTCGTTCAGCTCTTCGCCCTTGACGATGTACGCTTTGTCCGCCAACAGCGCCAGCGGTTCATCCGAATAGCTGTCTGAATAAAAGCTCTCAATATGACCGTCGGGGTAAAGCTCGCGGAATCGCTTGACCTTTTCGGCATGATAGCAGTTGAGCCCGTCATACTTGCCGGTGCGGATATCAACCTTGGACGCGATCACCGTGATTTGCAGCTTTTCTTCCAGCGGCTTGAGCAAGAACTCGGGGGACGCGGAGATGATCACATCATCATCCCGATGGGTCTTTTGATAAAAATCTTTGATCCCGCCGATCTTTTCCCGCCAGAATCGCTTTACATCCTCTTCGCCGTCGATCTCCTTCAAAAACCGATACATCCGTTCCTTGAATTCGGTCTTGGTACCGATATGAAAGGCATAGTAGCGCAGGGTAGAAAACCCGAACGAGGGTATATACAACAGGGTTTTCGGATGATACCGAAAGCACCAAAAGAAAAAATGACATGTGGAATCGCCATGATAGATGGTCTCGTCAAAATCATATACATTCATAATTGTTATCCTTGTTAAAAATTCGGTTGAGATTGTGAGGTGCTGTCCAAATCTCGGATTTGGTATACAGCACCCATGCAAGGCTCTCCCAAGAAGCGGAGCGAAAACGCGAACGCTGATTGGTTGAGAGCTACTGCCACGGCTCCAAGGGAGC
>JAHKVW010000122.1 GCA_020624805.1 bacterium
CATTTTCATTAACTTCTGTATCCGTCAGCGGATTTACACCGTTGGCAAGCTTTTCTAAATACATTTGCGCTCTGGCGATGGTTTCGATTTCAGTCATACTATTACACTCCTCTTAATCTCTTAAACATCCGATAGGAACAACATACACTCCGTCAAGACGCCGGTAAGCAAAATCTCCGACACCGATCAGTACCATCTTGAACGCGGGAGACGGCATTTTGCCGGTATCGATTTCGGATTCCAAATCATTGAGCGTTTTGACTCCTTCCTCGATCAGCCTTTCGCCGCCGAGCTTGATCTCTATCAAACCGTAGGAACCGTTGCGAAGATGCAGAACGGCATCACATTCAAGTCCTCTACTGTCGCGATAATGAGATACACTGCCCTTCAGGGCGTCGGCAAACACTCTCAAGTCGCGGATACACATGGTTTCAAACAGCAATCCGAAGGTGTTCAGATCATTGATCAGGTCATCGGGGCCCAAGCCCAGCGCCGCTGTCGCAATCGACGGATCGACGTAGTATCGGGTATCCGATGTGCGGATCGCGGTTTTGGAGCGCAGGTTAGGATTCCATGCGGGCATATCTTCGACAACAAAAATCTTTTTCAGTGCGTTGATATATGAGTATACGGTGTCGACATCAAAGCCGGAGTTATCGTTCGCCATAACATCGTTGCATATCACCTGAGCGGATGCCTGCGTACCCTGATGACGCGCGTAAGAACGCATTAATCGCTTGACTCTCTCCGGATTGCGGGTGACGTTATCGACCCTGCTGATATCGGAACGGACAACAGCGTCATAATAATCAAATGCCTGCTCAAGCGCGGTCTCACCGGAGAGCGTTGTCGCCTGAGGCCATCCGCCTCGACAGAGAACAAACGCGAGGCTTTCCAAATTCAGCAGATTGATTCCGGTGATCTCCTTCGGCTGAGTGAACAGCTCTTTCAAACTAATATCTCCATTTGACTCGGCGGATTCATACAGGCTCATCGGGCGCATTTTCACCCATGCGAACCGTCCCGTTCCGGAATGCTTGATATCATCGTATGAGGCGGGTACGGCGGAGCCTGTCAGGATGAACTGACCGAGCTCATCACGATGATCCACCTCGAAGCGTATTGCGTCCCACAGCTTCGGCGCGAGCTGCCACTCGTCAATCAAGCGCGGCACTTTGCCCTTGAGCAGCATTTTGGGGTTGATATCCGCCATCGTCAGATGCTGCGACTCTTTCTCGGGATCGGACATATACAGAATACTCTTTGCGATTTGCTCCGAGGTCGTAGTCTTGCCGCACCATTTCGGACCCTCTACCAATACGGCTCCTTTGCCCTCGAGCTTCTTTCGGAGGATATTGTCCGCGATTCTTGCTTTATACTTTTTCATAAACTCACCTACATTTCTTCTACTATCTATTATAACCGATATGACACAAAAGTCAACAAAAATCGGTAATATATAATATTGTTATTAGGTAATTTATAAAATTATCATCTGGTAATTTGTGATTTTTCTGTCGGGTAAAATAGTTTTTCTCTTTCTAACCTGACATGAATTGACAAGAAAAAACAAGTCCTGCCACAAAACAAACCAAGGACATAGCCAACATGACCGCATCCTTGATTTTTGGCTTATTAAATAGCTTTTTTGAGTGTTATACCACCAGCCCGTAGGTGTATGTAACCTTCTCCAGATGATCATAACAAGTCTGATTATTCCTGAGTATTACTGCTTGTCGTACAGGACACATGACGTTGACCATCTGACCGCCGATGGAGCCTGCCTGCTTGGAGGTCAGGTCACCGTTATAGCCCTGCTTGAGGCTGACGCCTACCTCGTTGGCGGCTTCCATCTTGAAGCGCTCCAGCGCGTCCTTTGCCTCGGGAACAACGATATTGCTCTTAGACATGGTATTTCTCCTTTTCAGATTATCGGGCAATATCGCGGCAGACAGCGGGAGCAGCTCCCCCATCCCCTGCCGCGATACCGTGTCAGGAGAAACTGTCAGACCACTCTACAGCCCTTTGTCAGCGGACACGCGTGTCATTTTTGCCTTACCGCTTCGACCTTTCGTTTTCTCAAACGAACGATCTCACAGCACGGCGTTACGCTTTTTTCCGCTGCAATCATATTGTTCGCGCGAATACGAGAAATATTGATAGCAATTTTTGTCATCAAACATTTGTCGGGATCGGTCATTGCGTCACGCGTCAGATCATGATATGTCCAGAACAGTCTTTCGGGGGTTTTTCTGTCAGAACACAGTTATGAGTTCCAACTAAACAACCGAAGTATCATTTTATACCGGTTTCTGATAAAACGGATGTCAGGCTGTTTGATCAGAAAACAGTATTACTCCGTTCAATGAAAACAGCGGGTCAGAAGCGCCTGTACGCGCCCGATCCGCTGTTCGTTATCTATTCGGTTGTTCTCTGCCATCCGTATCGCTCCGAGACGAGAGCCCTGCGGGAATCCATCGCGCCGCGGTTCAACGGTCGGTCTGATATGATGTGCCGATTACATTCGTTCCAAAAGCCGGATCGCTTTTTTATATTTTTCCACTCGTTCCAACGCTTTATCATCTATGGTATCCAATCGTGACAGATCACTGTTATGACGCAGATCGGCGATTTTCACCTCTCGGGCAATCGGATTATTCTTTATTGCCGCTACATAATCCATGTATGGCACGCTCTTGTCATGCGTCATAAAACCGATAGCCTCAGTGACCTCATCCGGAAAACCGGCTTCGACCAGATCGTTCCATGTAAAACCGCTGTCCTCAACTACATCATGCAGAAGAGCGACACAGGTGGAGTATTCATCCTTCATTTGTTCAGCTAAATGAAAAGGATGATATACATACGGCATCCCACTTTTGTCCGTCTGGTTTTTATGCGCTTCAAAGGAGATTCTCAGCGCTTTCTTTGTTAAAGCCGTATAGATCACTCCGGTTCATCCTTTCGCTCTGTTATCACATCATTTTTACAGAAAAACAGACGGAGAACGACTATTTCTTCTCTTTGTCGGACGAATCTTCTTCCGCGTCTGAATCGTCGCCATCATCCGTATCGCTGTCTGCCATCCTGATAGATATAACATTTGATTTATCTCTCGCATTGGCGACTCTGCGTTTGATCATCGCGACAACGATAATCAGGACAAAGAATCCTGCGTAGAATAAGCCCTTGAAAGAGACAACGGAAGAATTCTTTGAATGTTTTTTTGTTGTCGACTCAGTGGGCTTTATTTGAACTCTATCAGGATATTTCGCCGACGCGAGCAGTTCCTTGATCTCCTCCTCGGCGCCTTGCTCTTTGAACTGATAAACAACGCCGTTACGGACATGAACATAGATGTGAGCGTTGTGTTCGTCAAAACGAGCATACTCAAGTGTTCCGATCGTCATCATTTCGTGTTCATCACCGCTAAGCATCGACAGGAACACTTTGTCTGTATTATCTGTAATGACGCGCTTGGATTCATCTAAAGTAGCGATTGCCTGTGAGCTATCGTCACGTAAAGATTCTATTTCCGCGACAAAATCAGCGGTCTGATATTTCGCGTGTGCCACTCCGGATGCTTGGGGCATCAGATCCTTATACCCAAAACGTATATTGTGATCAATTGCGCTTTCCGACTTGGGAACGAACTCCGCCGAATAGACGACACATCCGTCTCTGGATCCATACGTATTTCCTTTCGCATCAGCACTTACTCTCCATGATTCCTCCTGCCATGTATCGGGAATCGAAAAAGACGCTCCGCAATCGGAATCGGTATAGGTTTTCGCGTCGCATACAATGATCGTATTGAATACTGCCAGCAGAAACACAAATAAAATGAATGATGTTGTTTTGACAAATCTCATAGGAATTCTCCTTTGAATGATCTTGATATCAACGGGCAGTCCGGATCGGGAAGATCATATCGACCGGTTCGGGCGTATGTGATACACTTTGCTCCGCCCCCGCACAAATCAGCGTAACCGCATTTTTGGCACTGCGAGGGTATCGGGGCGTTTTTCAGTCGGATGATATCCGGACTGTCACGGTAGATCGCCGACAAATCACTGTCATGTACGTTTCCGGCAATGATCGGCAATCTGCGGCATGCCATTACGGAACCATCCGCCAAAACGGTCAGCAGATTCTTTCCCGCGGTACAATGATACACACACTTTTCCTCACACGGGATGAACTGCAGCGCCCGCGCGCAGGAGACCATGTGTTTTTTGTTCAGCTTTGCCGCGCGTCGAAGGAGCTGAAAGTATTCATCCCCGGTCAGCGAAAGACGATCGACATCTTCATCGATCGGAATGACGACTCTGTCAAACCAAAGCTTATTGACGCCGATTTCCCGACACAAACGCGCCAGCTTCGGCAATTCGCCGATATTGTTTCTCTGTGCCGTAAACGACACGGTCGTATAGATACGCTGCGCGAGAAGACATCGGATCCCTTCGATCGCTTGCCGAAAGCTTCCCTTCCCGCGGATCGCGTCATGAGTTTTTTCTGTTCCGTCCAGACTGACCTGTACATAATAGACGCCGCATGATCTGAGCATTTTCGCCTCATATGGACCGATCATGGTACCGTTTGTCAGCACTGCTGCCGTAATATTCCTGTCACGCGCCGCCTTGAGCAATCGAAAAAGCGCGGGATGCGTGAGCGGTTCTCCGCCAGTCACATTCAGATACCCCTTAAACAGATAGGTCCGGAGCAGTTTTTCATATTGAACAAGAACCGATTCTAACGCTTTCCACGACGCGAAAGCGGAATAATCATCCTGATAGCAGTGGGTACAGCGCAGATTACAGCGGTGAGTGATGTGCCACTGCAGTGTAAAATAATTCGTTTTTGTATCCATACATACCACTCAGAAGGATGAACTGCCGCCACCGCCGCAGCCGCCACCGCCGCAGCCGCCACCGCCGCAGGAACTACCGCCGCCGCCACAGGAACTGCAGCCTCCGCCGCCGCAGGAACTGCAGCCTCCGCCGCCGGAATAACTGCTTGTTGAAACGGTGCGTTCTTCCTTAGAAATCGTTATCTTACTTCCTTTTTTACTGAAGGTTCCGCTTCCCTGTATACTATTCGCGTCCACCGGTAATTCTCTGATCGGATTGTATTTTGCGGAAAACGCGAGTGATAACGCCACGGTCAAACCGATAATGATCGACATGATCACATAACCGGTTATTTTCATCGGTTCGGGAATATCCGCCCCATTCATCACTTGATAGATCTGCTGATATACTTCTGACGCCGCGTTATAGTATTTTTTATCCGTCGCATAATGACTGACATTATCCGTGATGGAGCGCGCGTAAGAATCGTTGATGTTATTATAAATATCTCCGTAGGATTGTATCGTCAGCTTACGGATACCCATGTTGATCACAAAAACACTCGCGCTTTCAAACTCGAAAAGCTCTTTGCGCTTAAGACGCGCCTGGTCGATCTCATCTCTTGCGGTCTGATCGGTAGACCAAAACGCGATACTGCCGTATTCGGTCACCGGCTTCATATCCTCTATGAGCCACTCCTCTTCCTCATCTGTCAGCAAATCGATGTCATCAAGTATGATCAGACTGTAGCCGGTATCCGGATTGGTGTACAGTACGGGACCGACAGTCGCTTGCGAATCATCGCTCACATCGGCTCCGATATTCAGAACAGTATCATCGGGATCTCCCCTGAAACGGTTTATCAACACCGTAAAACCATACTTTGCCGCGGAATACCAGCTGATCGTATTGGAGCGATCGATGATCTCTTGCAGAATATCGTCATCGGCAAGATTGCCCCGGTCACAGTCGGTTCCGAACCAAATCGTATCATCTGTTCTGCTGTAGACCAGCAGTGAGATCGGATAAGTGGCGTTTTCACTATCCTCTTCGCTCAAAAAGATATCGTCCTCGCCGTCATCTGTAGTGAGAAAAACCACATGGCTATACTTCGTCAGCACCTTCATGATTTCTTTGAGCGCGTCCTTTTGCTGATCGGACAACAAGTACAATTGATCATTCAACTCCAACTCATATCCCGTATCGGGATTGGTATAAGTGATCACGGAGTTGTCAGCAGTTTCATCAACGGTCGCGCCTGAGACGTCGGAAACCGATGCCTGTGCCGGGACAACAACAGCGGTAAGGAACAGACAAAAAGCAAACGCGAGCAGGAGCGCTTTGAATACTTTATTTTTCATCATAAAACGCTCCCTTCTTATTCATCTGGGGCGGTCTTCGCTTTGCGACCACAGTCTGAAAACGAATATGGAGCAAAGCTTCCAAGACCACGATCGCGCCCATGATCCCGCAAAGGAGATAGCCCGCAAATTTGCTCAAAGCGTCTCCGACAGACAATATGACGCAGCTCAGCGCAAGCAACAATCCCACTAAATGGATCGATAA
>JAHKVW010000123.1 GCA_020624805.1 bacterium
TGAGAGTGACAACCTCCTGCGCGCGTGATACGGAGCAGCTCGGCGAGAAGCTCGCTTCTGTATTGCGGGGCAAAGAGATGATCGCGCTGTTCGGCGATCTCGGCGCCGGCAAGACCGCCTTTACACGCGGGCTATGTGCCGGATTGGGGATCCATGACGGCGTATGCAGTCCGACTTTCGCGATCGTCAACGCGTATCAGGGAAAGTTTCCGGTCTATCACTTCGATATGTACCGCATCACCGATCTCGATGATCTGTTTGCGACCGGCTTCTATGACTATATCGGCAACGGCGTCATCATCATCGAATGGAGTGAGAATATCGAGAGTGAACTCGAGCCGGATTGTATCCGTATCCGTATCGAGAAAACGGAAAATGAGAATGAGAGAATATTTGACATAAGGGGGCTGGACGAATATGCTGATCTGTTCCGTTGATTCCTCCGCGACTCCCGCGTCGGTGTGTTTGCTGGAGGATGACAAGATCATCGCCGAGTATTATCTGAACACCGGCTTTACGCACAGTCAAACGCTGATGGCGATGCTCGAATCGGTCTTGAAGATCTCCGGCAAAAGCGCCGATGACATCGACCTGTATGCCGTCAACAGCGGTCCCGGCAGCTTCACCGGTGTGCGGATCGGCGTCAGCGCCGTCAAGGGTATGGCGTACGCGCTCGATAAGCCTTGTGTCGAAGTTTCGACCTTAGAGAGTATGGCGTACAACCTCCTCGGCAGTCACACGATCGTCTGCGGCTGTATGGACGCCAGACGACGCCAGGTCTATCACGGGCTGTTCCGTGTGGACGGCGACAAAGTCGAGCGGCTGTGTGATGATACCGCGATCGCGGTAAACGACCTGCTCAGCGGCTTGCCCGATCACGAGGAGATCATTCTCGTCGGCGACGGTGCCGAATTGGTGGATCAAAGCACGGATGATCCTTTGATCACTTTGGCTCCGCCGAACCTCAGATACCAGAGAGCTTCATCGGTCGCTTTGGCGGCTGTTGAAAAATACAATAGGGGAGAGGTCGTCTCTCCCGCGGCGCTGATGCCCCGCTATCTCCGCTTATCACAGGCGGAACGGGAGCGCAACGCCAAAATCAACAAAGAACAGGATGGTGCATTATGATAGCGATCGGATGCGATCACGGCGGTATCGCGATCAAAAACGCGGTGATCAACTACATGAAAGAGAATGGGATCGAGTATAAGGACTACGGTTGTTATACCGACGAGAGCGTGGATTATCCCGTCTACGCGTATCAGGTGGCAAAGAGCGTTGCCGACGGTGACGCAACGTTGGGGATCATCTGCTGCGGTACCGGCATTGGCGTTTCGATGGTAGCCAATAAGGTCAAGGGCATCCGCGCGGCGGTATGCACCGATGAATTCTGCGCCGAGATGACCCGCCGCCACAACAACGCCAACATCATGTGCATGGGCGGCAGAGTGATCGACGAGGAAAAGGCGGTCAAGCTCGCTTCCATCTTCCTGAGCACCCCCTTTGACGGCGGCAGACACGAAAAGCGCGTCGATATGATCACGCAGATCGAAAACGGAAGTTTTACATTTTAACATGTATTCATGATAACAGAAAGAAGGATTCATTATGAACAGTAAAGTAACGATTTTTGACCATCCGCTGATCCAGCACAAGCTGTCGATCCTGCGTGATGAGAACACCGGTACCAAGGAATTCCGCGAGCTGATCTCCGAGATCTCCATGCTGATGTGCTATGAGGCAACCAGAGATCTGCCCCTCGAGGATGTACAGATCAAAACGCCTATGGCGACGATGACCGCAAAGAAGATCGCGGGCAGAAAGCTGGCTTTGGTTCCGATCCTGCGCGCGGGCTGCGGTATGCTGGACGCGATGCTGCGGATGGTTCCGTCCGCCAAGGTCGGTCATATCGGTCTGTACAGAGATGAAGTCACCCACAAGCCTGTCGAGTATTATAACAAGCTCCCGGGCGATGTGGAGCAAAGAGATGTATTCGTCCTCGATCCGATGCTCGCTACCGGCGGCAGCGCTGCCGACGCGATCAGCATCATCAAGCGCTCCAATCCCCGCTCCATCCGTTTCCTGTGCATCATCGCGGCTCCCGAGGGCATCGAGGTGCTGACCAAGTCCCATCCCGACGTAGAGATCTACTGCGCCGCCAAGGATGAGAGGCTCAACGAGAATTGCTACATCCTGCCCGGTCTGGGCGACGCTGGCGACCGTATCTACGGTACCGACGTCGTCGGTGAGGTCTCCGTCGATAAGCGCGGCAGTACCGTCAAGCTGCGTTCCAAGACCAAATGATGAAGAAGATTGTCGCGATACTGTGCTTGCTGGCACTGTGTACGTTTTTCTTTTCTGCCTGCGGAAAAAAAGCTGACGGTTCTATGGAACCCGTGCAGGATGAAAACGGCTCCGTGACCGGATATGAGCGCGTATATCATAACGATAACGGCGATATCACCCGCTGGGACGTCTATGACGTCAACCAAAAGTACGATCACTATGTGCTTTATGAGTACGACAGCAACGATCGTCTGGCGAAGGAAACCTATTATCAGGCTGACGGCATCGGCGTGTATTATTATGCCTACTCCTACCATGAGTCCGGCAAAATCGCGGAGGAGGATTTTGTCTCCGTCAAGGACGGCTCGACGCGTACGCTCTATGATGAGGACGGTCACGAGTCAAAACGCTATACCTTTGACCGTAACGATCAACTCGTCAAGTACGAGGAGTATCAGAACAACACGTGGGTGGAATCCGAACCGCCGACTCAAGCTGCCGAGACGGAAGTGCCGACGACAGCATAATACATCATATAACAAAAGCCGCCTTCCTGTGTGAAAGCGGCTTTGCTGTTTAATTCAACTTTATTTTGTTTTCTTAGGCTTTTCCTCTGCAGGTGCTTCGGGAGCTTCTGCTTTAGCCTCAGATTCGGCAACAGGCTCTTCAACGGGAGCTTCCTCTGCTACAGCCTCATCCACAGGCGCTTCGGCAGCGTCCTCGGTCGGGATCTCGGTGCCTTCCGCGTTAATGTTGATGTTCTCGGACTCCGCCCATTCGATCACTCTGTCTCTGCCTGCCTTCGCGGTCTCGGCAACCGCAACGATAAAATCATCCGCGGCAAGGACAAAAGACTTCGCTGTTTTGAGCCAATAGTGTTTTAATTCAGCCATAATCATAACTCCTTTGTTTTTTTCTTTATTATACCCTGTCCCTACCGTAAAGTCAATTAACTTTTTGTAAAGAGAAGCCTCACTTAGAAATAACACTTGATTTATTGACAGAATTGTTGTATAATACGAAATGTTCCCGCCGGCATGTCGGAATTGGCAGACGAGACAGACTCAAAATCTGTTGTCTTTGCGGGCGTGTGGGTTCGAGTCCCACTGCCGGCACCATTGTAATATAAGAGGACATCCTTACGGGTGTCCTCTTATATTTCCGAAACGCAGTGACGGCAGGGGGACTCGAAGGCGAGTGTGCCAAGCCGTAAGCTATGCGCACGGCGCAGGTAAAAACA
>JAHKVW010000124.1 GCA_020624805.1 bacterium
AGGAGATAAATATGAAGATTTCTGTTTTAGGCTGCGGACGCTGGGGCAGCTGTATCGCGTGGTACCTCGACCGCATCGGTCACGAGGTGGTATCCTGCGGATTGGAGAACGCCCCCGAGCTGCAACAGCTCCTAAAAACCCATCATAACGACTATCTCACCTACCCCGAGAGCATCACCGTCACCTATGACCACCGGTTCGCCATCGAACGCGCCGAGGTGATCGTGATCTCCATCTCCGCGCAGTATCTGCGCGACTATATGCAAACCATCACGAAGTATGATCTTGACGGCAAGATCATCGTACTGTGCATGAAGGGTATCGAGGAAAGCACCGGCAAGCGTCTGACACAGGTTGTGGGCGACTTTGTGGATACCGATAAAACGCCTGTCGCCGTATGGGTCGGCCCCGGTCATCCGCAGGACTATGTCAAGGGCATCCCGAACTGCATGGTCATCGACTCCGAGAATGAGGAAGTCAAAAGCAAGCTGGTACATAGCTTTAACAGCGAGCTGATCCGCTTCTACTTAGGCACCGATCTGATCGGTTCCGAGATTGGCGCGGCGGCTAAGAACGTCGTCGGTATCGCCGCGGGAATGCTCGACGGCGCGGGCTGCACCTCCATCAAGGGCGCTTTGATGGCACGCGGTACGCGCGAGGTCGCAAGGCTGATCAAGGCCGCCGGCGGTAACGAGCTCTCCGCCTACGGACTGTGTCACTTGGGCGACTACGAAGCGACCCTGTTCTCACCTTGGAGCCACAACCGACGCTTCGGCGAAATGTTCATCAAGGGCGAGAAATTCGAGAAGCTCGCCGAGGGTGTGATGACCAGCAAGGCGATGCTCCGACTCGGCGAACAGCTCGGCGTCGATCTGCCGATCACCACTGCTGTCTATCGGATCCTGTTCGAAAACAGCAGCGCCAAGGAGGAACTCTCCGCCCTCTTCACCCGCTCGATCAAAGAAGAGTTTTAATTCTGTATCAGAATTCTTTTTCAGAATTATATATGTAGTTTATATAATCGCAAGAACGGCTGCCTGATCTTTCAGACAGCCGTTGTTTTTTCATCATCGTCATTTTAAGAGCGCGACACTCATGTCACCCGTGGCAATCCCATTAAGCGAGACTTCACTGCAAGCGATTTCTCCGACAAGGGGATTGCCACAGCCTGCCTCTTCGAGGCACCTCTCTAATCGAGAGGCTTCGGGCTTCGCAATGACAGAATAATTGTTGCGCTTTTTACTGTGCGGTCGCGAATTTCTGTTTGAGTTGGTCGATCTTGGTCTGCTCGACATCGCAGACATTGTACCAGCCCTTGTTCGTCATCTTGGTATAGATCTCATCCTGCATGGACAGGGAGTCGTCGAGCGCGGAATTGAACGCGCCGAGCACGTTTTGTGTCGCGGATTCGACCGCGCCGTGCAGATACAGATCGCAGCAGCCCTTTTCGAGCATCAGCAGGTTTTGCATCAGATTCTTGTCATCCATCATGGTTCCTCCTTACAGCAGTGAATAGAAGCGGTCGAAGATCCGGGAATGGCGGGTGGTCAGATCCTCTACGCAGGTTTTCAGCTCAGGGTCGCTGAGGCTTTGGGCGGTTTCCTTACACTTCTGTTGAAAATACTGCTCATGTCCGAGGGCGTCCTCGATATAGAGCAACTCTTTGTCGGTCATATCATTACCTCCGTTTGATTTGGTAATGATAGTATGAGCAGGATGAAAAAGAATATTCCTGTTTACAAAAAATCGGCGGCACAACCTGTTACAGTCGTGCCGCCTTGGTTGAGATTGCCACGTCGCCGACGCATGCGTCCGCTCCTCGCAATGACAATCCGCAAAAAATTATTCTTTTGTAGAATTAAATGTGAATTGTTCACCGTCGTGATCACAGGTGATCGGCTTGGTGCTGTCGAAGTCGGGCTCGAGCATCCGCTCACTGAGCTTATCCTCGATGTTGGTGACGATCGCGCGGCGCAGGGGACGCGCGCCGTAGGTATCGTCAAAGCCCTCGTCAGCGATCTTCTCGACCGCCTTATCGGTGAAGGTGACCGTCACACCGAGCGACTCCAGACGCTTGGTGAGCGTGTTGAGCATCAGTCTCGCGATCTGCTCGATCTCGGGCTTGGTGAGCTTATTGAACACGATGATATCATCTACACGGTTAAGGAACTCGGGACGGAACACCTGCTTGAGCTCGCTCATCACCAGCTCGCGGACGTCAACGTCTTTTCTGCTGTCGTCAGCGTTATTATTGAATCCCAGAACGCCCGTGTTCTCGGTGATCTTGCGCGCGCCGACGTTCGAGGTCATGATGATGATGGTGTTCTTGAAGTCGACCGTGCGACCCTGACTGTCCGTCAAACGACCGTCCTCGAGGATCTGCAGGAGCATATTGAATACATCGGGATGCGCCTTTTCGATCTCGTCAAAGAGAACAACCGAATAGGGCTTGCGGCGCACTGCTTCGGTCAGCTGACCGCCCTCGTCGTAGCCGACATAGCCGGGAGGTGAACCGACCAGACGAGATACCGTGTGCTTTTCCATATACTCGCTCATATCGAGGCGGAGCATGGCGTTCTCATCGCCGAACATCGCCTGTGCCAGTGCCTTGCAAAGCTCTGTCTTACCGACGCCGGTGGGGCCGAGGAAGATGAAGGAGCCGGTAGGACGCTTGGGATCCTTGATGCCGACTCTGCCGCGGCGGATCGCTCTGGAAACGGCGGACACCGCTTCATCCTGACCGATCACGCGCTCATGCAGGATCTTTTCCATATTGAGCAGGCGATCGGATTCCTCGCGCGTCAGCTCGACAACGGGGATATTCGTCCATGCGGATACGATCGCGGCGATATCCTCGGCGCTGACCTCATGGTCGCTCTCCTTGGTGCTCTCTTCCCAACCCGATTTTGCTTTTTCGAGCTGTTCGGAAATGTTCTTTTGCTCGTCGCGCAGCTGTGCCGCACGCTCAAAATCCTGCTCGCTGATCGCGGCGGTCTTTTCGCTTTCGAGCTGTTCGAGTTCCGCTTCAAGATCCTTGATCTCGTTCGGATAGGTCAAAGCGCTCAGGCGAACCTTGGATGCCGCCTCGTCGACCAGATCGATCGCCTTGTCGGGCAGATAGCGGTCGGCGATATAGCGGGAGCTGAGCGTGACAGCCGCCTCGATCGCCTCATCGGAGATCTTGACCTTGTGATGGGCTTCATAGCGGTCGCGCAGACCCTTGAGGATCTCGATCGCGTCCTCTTCGCTCGGCTCACCGACCTTGACGGGCTGGAAACGTCGCTCCAAAGCGGCGTCCTTTTCGATATACTTGCGGTACTCCTCGAGGGTCGTCGCGCCGATGACCTGGAAGTCGCCGCGTGCCAGCGAGGGCTTGAGGATGTTTGCCGCGTCGGCACTGCCTTCCGCCGCGCCCGCGCCGATGATGGTGTGCAGCTCGTCGATAAAGAGGATGATGTTCTTGCTCTTTTTGACCTCGTCGATCGCGTTCTTGATGCGATCCTCGAATTCGCCGCGGTACTTGGTGCCCGCGACCATGCCGGTGAGGTCGAGCGCTACCACGCGCTTGTCGCGCAGATGCTCCGGCACCTCGCCGTTAGCGATCTTCAGCGCCAGACCTTCGGCGATCGCGGTCTTGCCGACGCCGGGCTCACCGATCAGGCAGGGGTTGTTCTTGGTACGGCGGGAGAGGATCTGGATGATACGGCGTATCTCTTCATCCCTGCCGATAACGGGATCAATCTCGCCGTTCTTCGCCGCCTTGGTCAGATCGCGCGAGAAGCTGTCGAGCGCCTTGCTGCCGCCTTCGGCGGACGGGGCGCCGTTGTTCTCAAAACCGGTTTGCTGTTCATTCTCGAGATTTGCGCTCATATGGTCGGCGATGGTCTGAGGGGTAACGCCGAGTGCGCGCAGATAGCGGATCGCGTAGCTGTCGCGATCGGACAACAGGGCGATCAACAGATGCTCGGTGCCGACATAGCCGGAGCCGGTGCGCGCCGAGTACATCACGGCGGTCTGCATCACGCGCTTGGTACGCGGCGTAAAATCATTCGGAGTCAGGGCGACGGTGCCGTTGTTGCTGTCCATCATCGCCTCTAACTTTTCGGCGGTAACGCCGCTGTCACGCAGCGCGGTATATGCGACGCCGCTGTTTTCCTTGCACAGACCTAAGAGGATATGCTCGGAACCGATATAGGTTTGACCGAGGTTTTCGGCGCTTTCGATCGCCAGATTCAGCGCCTTATTCGCTTTTTCCGTAAAGCCTTTGAATGTGTATTTCATATACCTTACCTCCTTTGTGCGACTTTGTCGCAGTGAATAATGAATAGTGAATAGTGAATAATGGCGGGCGGGACACCCGCACCCGATTCTATTCACGATACCAACTCTTATTTAAATCGATCTCTTAAAATCTCCGCGCGTTTGATATCGCGGTCGCGGGGGCTCATATCGTCGCCGTAACGCGTCATGATCGACGCGGGCTGGATCTCGACGATCAGCTTATCGATGCTGTCGGTCGAGAGGGTCTCGAGCTTCTTTTCGCTCACGCCCAAGCGCACCAGTGACAGCAGACGCATCGCCTCGCTGTGATCCATCAGCATCGCGCTTTTGAGGATGCCGAGGGCGCGGTGGATCTTGTCCTGCACCTCGATATCGTTCAAAAGATTCTCGCGGGAGCGCATCTCCTGCGCGATCAGCTGGGTGGTGATATTCTGCAGATTATCGATCGCCGCTTTCTCGGAAATGCCGAGGGTGACCTGATTGGAGAGCTGATAGAACGCGCCCGCGGGCTTGGAGCTCTCACCGTACAGTCCGCGCATCGTCAGACCGAGCTTGCTGAGGTTCGCGCCGATACTGTTGACGACGCCGGTCATCCGGAGCGCCGGAAGATGGAGCATCACCGACGCGCGCATACCTGTACCGAGGTTGGTGGGGCACTGGGTCAGGTAGCCGAGGCGCTCGTGGAACGCGAAGTTTAATTTCTTTGAAAGAATATTATCGATTTTATCCGCCAGCGCGTACGCCTCTTTCAGCTCAAAGCCGTCCTTGATGACCTGCAGGCGGATGTGATCCTCCTCATTGACCATGATGGATACGGTGTTATCGTCGCTGAGATAGACCGCGCGGCCATCCTGCTCGCTGATAAAATCGGGGCTGACGAGGTGGCGTTCGATCATCGCCACGCGGATAGTATCGGGGATATTGTCGAGGTCGATGCGGTGGAATTTGATCTCGCAATCCTTGAGCGCCTCCCCTACCTTATCGACGATCTCACGCGCTTTGTCGGCGGAAAGTCGGATCGGGAACGGATATTCTTTGAGATTACGCGCCAGACGAATTCTGGTCGATACAACAGCTTCACTCATCGTTATCCCTCCAATCCTTTGATCTCGTCACGCAGTTGTGCCGCGCGCTCGAAGTTTTCTTTTTCAATCGCCTCTTTGAGCTGAGCGCGCAGGGTGCCGATCTTATCCTCGGAAGGCGCGTCGTTGTCCGACTTGTTTTCTTCCTCGTTCACGGTGTACTCGATCACGCCGGGGCGTTTGCCCTTATGCTCGGTGTTGCCGTGGACGTTGCGAATGGTGGGCATCAGCTCGCTGAAGAACGTGTCGTAGCAGTCGGCGCATCCGACCTTGCCGGTACGCTTGATATCGTTGAGGGTACTGCCGCAGGTATCGCAGTGAGTCGCGCCGGAGATCGCGGGAAGCGCGTTCGAGAAAAAGCTCGAAAGCAGTCCGCCGAAATCAGCGGAAAAATCGGTGAACATCGAATCGTACCCGAGTTCGTGGGCACATTCCGGACAGAGCCGGTATTCGGCATATTTGCCGTTGACCATCGTCTTGACGTGGGTGGTAGCTTCATTCTTTTTGCAGTGTTGACATAACATGGTAAATCCTCCTTTTTTCACTTGTCATTGCGAGCCTCATACTTGAGGCGTGGCAATCTCAACCGATGATTGACGTTTTGATCACCACGGAGTCGAGCGTATACCCAACCCCTCGCGATGACGGTTTTCAGTTTATCATATACCTTGACACTTATGTGTCGAGAAGTGTGAGAAGCATATTTTTGAATACGGTGGCGCGGATCGCGTCGCGATACTGCTGGGGTACGCTGAGATAGGCTCGCTCACCCAGTGCCGCCGCCATCAGCTTGGCGGTGCGTCTGTCGATGATACCGCGCGTCAGCATATTGTCGAGCATGATCTCTGCCGTCGCCTTATCGAGCGTGTTGCCGATGGAATTGACGATGTGCATGATCGCGCCGCCGCGCGTGGTGTTGATCCTGGTGATGCGGATGTATCCGCCGCCTCCTCTGCGGGACTCGACGATGTAGCCCTGCTCGGGGGTAAATCGCGAGGTAATCACGTAGTTGATCTGACTGGGCACGCACCCGAGGGTGGTCGCCAGCTCATTTCGCTTGATCTCCGCCTCGCCGTCCTGTTGCTCCAATATATCCTTGATATACTGCGCAACCAAATCGCTCATACGCATTTTGATTCCTCTTCTCTGCACGTGTGCATTTATTCCGCCTTCTTCATGCCAATCGTATTTTGATCCACATCAACGGCGGACACACGGGAACTGTTGAAGTGACAGATGAAGCGGAAGTGCCTTTGATCCATACCTTGAGTTGATCAAGCGGGAAGATTCCACCTCATCCGACCAAATTACCTCAGTCGGTAATTTGCCCACCTTCCCCTCAAGGGGAAGGCTCTTTGTCCTTTTCTGACCTTGACTATATTGTAAACTATTGGTCAAAGAAAGTCAAGGTCAAAATCAAATATTCACAAATTGTTCAAAATTAGACCTATCATTCTTCATTAGAAAAATCGCTCCGCAAAAAGGATGTTCCTTCCACAGAGCGATTTGCGCCTTGTTTATTCAATTTAGAATATGTTATTGCAAAATACTCGCCTTGCCCTCCCGATATGCATCAGCTACATCCATTGTATAAATGCTGTTTTATCCGTGCAGTTGTAGCCTGCCCGTTTATAGAAATTCAGTGTGCTTTCGGTTTTCGAGCTCGTGAGCAGCATCATCTTATAGCAATTCGCCTTGATTGCCAAATCTTTTGCATGATTCAGACAGGCGGTTGCGTAACCCTTTCCTCTGTAATCGACGTGGGTAACAACATTTTCGATAAATGCATACGGACGGATATTCCGTGTCAGATTCGGGATAATCACGCACACACAGGATGAAACGAGCTTGCCGTCAACTTCGCAAACGATGATATGATGATTCCCATCACGACATATTTCAGACCAAGTGTTTTGTAAATGCTCGCTGTTTTCGGGCACACCAAGCTCATGCAGATGGGTATATAATTCGAGCAGATCGCTTAATTCGTTTTCTTTGATTTCTCTGACTTTCATTTCTTCACCAACTCTTTATCAATAAACTCCATATACGGCTTGCGGTTATAGATGCTGTCTGGTTTTTTTCGATACCATACAAATTCTTCTTTCAATCCCTGATCCAGAGGAATGGTATCGGGCATCAACTCGGTTTGCTTGCTGACATCAAGCACGTATTCATAATCATAAAAGCAGAAATAATCTCTCTGCGGGATCTCTTCGCCCACGCTGACAAATTCAGGGGTTTTTCCGACTGCCTGATAGCATAGCTCGACCCATTCCTTAATGGTTACTACGTCCATGTTGCCGACATTGAACACGTGATTTTCGGGGTGCTTTTCTATCAGGATTTCGATAAATCGGCAGAGATCGGCAACATGGAAAAACTGCAATTTCATGTCACCGTTCTGCGGCAGATAAAACGGTCTGTCCCGCATCGCGCAGTCAAACGGAAATGCCTCTCGGTAGAGATTGTCATAGATTCCGTAAAAATACGGCGGACGAAGGATGTACGCACCGGGCACGTGCGCTTGTAAATACCGCTCCGCATTCAGCTTATTCATCCCGTAATCACCCCAAGCGGAATTACGACCGCATTCCTGTTCTTCGGTAAAGGGTTGAGGATTCGTCTCGGGGTAGACCGCACTGGAGCTGATGAAAATATAATCTCCGAAGGCTATGTCCGCATCAAGGAGCGCTTGGATATGTTTCTGTGTATAAGCCGTGATATCAAGCACAAGGTCAAAGAATGATCCTTTTAGTTCATCGCCCGGCTGAAGCCTGTCACATTGGATATGAGTGACGCCGTCCACCTGTTCTCTGCTGCCGCGATTGAGTACAACAACATCATTCCCTTTGGCAACAAAGTATTCAGCAGCATACCTGCTGACAAAGGTCGTGCCGCCGGTAATCAAAATCTTCATATGACACCTCCGTAATCAAATCGGCTTCATTTTACTACAAAACAGCGGATATATCAACCGCCATTATCGGATGAGATTGCCACATCCCCGTTGGGGATTCGCAATGACTTATTATAATAAACGCACAAAGCGGCTGCACCGTGTGGTACAGCCGCGATTTGGCGATTTATCATGCTTTGGCAAAACATTCCGTAAGCCGGATTCTCAAACAGAACGATCCGCCTCGGCAACTGAGCGCAATCAGTAAGCGATCGGATTACAGCTCAGCGAAATACTTAATGGTGCGAACCATCTGAGAAGTGTAGGAGTTCTCGTTGTCATACCAAGAAACTACCTGAACCTCATACAGACCGTCGCCGATGGGAGAAACCATGGTCTGGGTAGCGTCGAACAGAGAACCGAAGCGCATACCGATAACGTCGGAAGAAACGATCGGATCCTCGTTGTAGCCGAAGCTGTCAGAAGCAGCAGCCTTCATAGCGGCATTGATGCCCTCTACGGTTACGTCGTCACCCTTGACAACAGCGGTCAGGATGGTAGTGGAGCCTGTCGGAACAGGAACACGCTGAGCAGCGCCGATGAGCTTGCCGTTCAGCTCGGGGATAACCAGGCCGATCGCCTTAGCAGCGCCGGTGGAGTTGGGAACGATGTTCGCAGCGCCCGCGCGAGCTCTTCTCATGTCGCCCTTACGATGAGGACCGTCGAGGATCATCTGGTCGCCGGTGTAAGCGTGAACAGTGCACATGATACCGGTCTGGATGGGAGCGAACTTGTTCAGAGTGTTAGCCATGGGAGCTAAGCAGTTGGTGGTGCAGGAAGCAGCAGAGATGATCTGATCGTCAGCGGTCAGAGTGTCCTCGTTAACGCTGAATACGATGGTCTTGAGGTCTTTGCCTGCGGGAGCAGAGATAACGACCTTCTTAGCGCCTGCGTTGATGTGAGCCATGGACTTGTCCTTGGAGCAGTAGAAACCGGTGCACTCGAGAACTACGTCTACGCCGATCTCGCCCCAGGGCAGCTTGTTAGCGTCAGCCTCGGCATAAATGGTGATCTCCTTACCGTCAACGATAATGGAGTTCTCGCCTGCCTCTACAGTGTGCAGACCTTCACCGATAACGCCGCAATAGCCCTTCTGAGCAGTATCATACTTCAGCAGGTTTGCGAGCATGGCAGGGTTGGTCAGGTCGTTGATCGCAACTACCTCATAACCCTCAGCACCGAACATCTGACGGAAAGCCAGACGGCCGATACGACCGAAGCCGTTAATAGCAACTTTTACTGACATAATAATTCCTCCTAAGAATTAGTTTAAATGTAATTGTTACATCATTGTTATTTTACTACAAACATCACCTGAAATCAAGGTGTAATTCTGAAAAAACTACTAAAACAGGATAAAAAATACAGCCAAAACCCTTGATTTGGGTCTTGGCTGTCATCATGAACTTATGCAGAGGGTTTTTCAGACGCCTTTGACGGTTTTTTCAACTTGAAAGAAAACCGCTTTGAAGAGAATATCTCGAAGTGTAATTTCTTTTGCAGGGTTCCCATGATACCGTTGGGAAGGAACAGGATCACCAGAATCGTGATCGCGCCGAGGATGATATTGGACCATCCCGGAAAATCCGCCAGCTTCTCATTTAGAAAGACATAAATGATCGCGCCGATGATGGGACCGCTCATGGTGCCGGTGCCGCCGATGATCGCGATGAAGACCATGGAGATCGTCCAGCTGATGTCGAATCCCGAGTCGGGATAGATCGTGCCTTTGTTGACAAAGAAGATACCGCCCGACAGTGCGATAAAGAATGCCGCGATCACATAGACGAGCAGCTTGTGGCTGAAAATGTTGACGCCGACTGATGACGCCGCGGTGATATCGTCGCGCATCGCGGTCAGTCCCAGTCCAACGCGGGTCCGCAGCAAGCAGTAGACGAGCACCAGCGCGACC
>JAHKVW010000125.1 GCA_020624805.1 bacterium
CGAACTCAATTGCCGATAATGAGTCATTTTCAGTCTTTATCGGCTTATCGTCGATCGCAACCCGTCAGGGTTACTCCTCCTCTGCACCGAGAAATCCTTGAAAATGATCTCATTCTCGGTGCGAAGCAGTTGATAGCGAGTCAACTTTTGTCTGGTCGAGGAAAAACCGGAGTGAATACTTGGCGTATTCACGAGGATTTTGACGAAGAGCAGGCGGAAATCTACCGCTATAAACCAATTGGGGTTCGACTCCCTTCATCCTAAGGATGAGATTGCCGCGTCGGAACGATGTTCCTCCTCGCAATGACAATTTGAAATGCGCCCTGTGGCAATCTCAACCTATTATCAGTATTCAGGAGGTACATTATGTTAAAGAAGATCAACGCAAGACTGAAGAAAATCACATCCACCGAACCCACCAAATCCACCGAGACTACAAAAAACACCCAAACCACCGAGACAATCAAGCTCCCGCCTTTGAACGATGTGACCGAGCTGGTCTTTATCCTCGACCGCTCCGGTTCGATGGGCGGATTGGAGGAGGACACCATCGGCGGCTTCAATTCGATGATCGAGAAGCAGAAGAAGCAGGAGGGCGCATGTCTGGTCAGCACCGTGCTGTTCGATCATGAGGTCAGCACCCTGCACGACCGTGTCCCGCTCGCGGATATCGAGCCCATGACGGGGGAGGATTACTATGTGCGCGGCTCTACCGCGCTGATCGACGCCATCGGCATGACCGTCACGCATATCGAGGAGGTGCACCGCTATATCCGCAAGGAGGATGTGCCCGCGCATACGATGTTCGTCATCACGACCGACGGTATGGAGAACGCCAGCCGGGAGTATTCCTCCGACAAGGTCAAGAGGATGATCGGGAAAAAGAAGAAAGAGGGCTGGGAATTCCTGTTCATCGGCGCGAATATCGACGCGGTGTCTACCGCGCGACACTTCGGTATCGGCGCCGACCGCGCGGTGAATTACCACGCCGATAAGAAGGGCACCGCCGTGCTGTACAACTGTGTGGGCAACGCCGTATCCGCCGCCCGCAAATGCGCGCCGATTCAGGACAACTGGTGTGCCGAGATCGATGAGGACTATCGCGGCAGAGCAAAATGATCGGGTTCAAAAAAGATCTCGTTTTGAAATAATGTGTCACACTTCACGACCCTTTGTGTATATACAAGTGATAAAAGAATCTGTTGCATAATGCTGTCGGATGTGGTACACTGAATGAGAGGACAAGCACATCGACTGAACAAAGAATCTTGTCAAAGGGTGGATCATTATGAAAAGAAAAGTATCGATATTGGCTTTGTTGATGTTAGCGGCATTTTCCGTGAGTCTGCTGTCAGCATGCTCCTTCGGAAAAAGTGCCGATCTTGAGATGAGCGAGTCATCGCTCAGTCTGACGGTCGGATCTACAGCGATCCTCTCTGCCACCGGCGGCTCCGGCGCACTGACATGGACCAGCGGCGACGATAAGATCGCTTCGGTCGAAAACGGTACCGTTACGGCGAAATCCGTCGGATCGACCGTGATCAGAGCGGAGGATGAAAAAGGTAAATCCTGCTCCTGTAATGTCAGCGTGACGAATAAAGAGATCACCAATGTGACTCTCGATCGTAATACCGCCACCGTGGATGCGGGCAAGAGCATTCAGCTCACCGCGACCTTTACGCCCTCCGACGCGTCCAACACCAATCTGACATGGGTGTCCTCCGATGAGTCTGTCGCGGTCGTCAACAGCTCCGGTAATGTCACCGGCGTCAAGAGCGGCGTCGCCAACATCACCTGCAGAACACAGACTAATGTGGAAGCGTCCTGCACCGTGACGGTCAAGGGCAGCACGGCGTCGAGCCAGAGCAGCAATAATAACAGCAACAATAATAATACTTCCAATGACAGACCGCCGGCGAATGACGCCCCCTACGGCCATTTCAATCCCAGCTATACTTACCGGTCATCGGACTTTGTTTTCCCGGAATCCTCGACCCGCAAGCTGACCCGCAGTGAGATCAATTCCAAGCTGAGCAGCCTGAGCGGTTCCTCCGTATCCGGCAGCTTCGCGCAGGACGCGGTGAACGAGATCTACGCGAGAAACGGCTATTGCTTCCGTGACGCGCATATCCGCAATTATTACGAGGCTCAGCCGTGGTATTACGCGGATGAGAGCTTTTCGACCTCGGATTTCAACAGCATCGAGAACTATAATATCAATCTCTTGTTGGAATACACATAAGAGATACAAAACAACGGCAGGGTACCGCTTTGGTATCCTGCCGTTGCTGTGTGGGGAGAAAGGAGCTCGGGCGTATCGGCATATCGCCGCATCCCGATAATAGACATAGGGATGAAGCGCACGATGGCGCGTGCGCCTCTATATATGATGCGTTGTTATCAGATGTTATGGTTACTCGGCGTATTTGCTGAGATCGACAGTCTCATAATTACCGTCGAGCCCTTTGCCTGTCAGCATATCGACGATGTAGGTGACTTCCTTTTTGTCGCCTCTCATGCCGTTGATCGTCGCAAAGAACGAACCGTCGGCGTTCATCGTTGCGGAAAAGACCATGCCGTCGCTGCTGCCGTACTCTTTTTCGAAGCAACCGCGCGCCATATCGCTGAGCTGATTCAGCGTGTAGTAGTCAAAGCTCTTTATATCGGAGCTGTCGATGCAGAACAGTGAGATGACGTCGCCGTTCTCGTCGCTGACAGCGGCGGTGTTGCCGGTGTTTTCGATCACGCGGCGGTTGACGGATTCTTCTTCGTCGACATAGATCTTATAAAGCTCCAGGTCCTCGATGTATTCAAAGGAGGCGGTTTGGCATGAGCCGTTATCGGGTTCGATCAGCGTAACGATATGATCCGCCGAATCGATGGCGACCAGCTTTGTCACGCCGGTTTTATAAAGCACCTGCCAGATGCCGTCGCGCAGTGCCGATCGGATGGGAGCATTTTTGGCGGCGGAGCGAGTGGTGACGGTGGTGCCCTCTGCGGCGGATACCGCGAATCCCGTGATGGTGGCTGCCGCGCCGAGTACGATAACGAGGATGAAAGCGATCATTTTTCTCAGTTTGCTCTTCATAGGGATGGCTCCTTTTCGCTTTGTTTGAACCCATCTTAGCATACACACTGTGACAGAATACGGACAAAATCCCTGACAAATGAAAAATTTCGGAAAAATTTTGAAAACCCCTTTTGTTTTTTCGTTTCGGCGGTTATAATAGGAGCGTATGAGCAGGACAGGATGTGAGATGCGTGAAGTTACTCCATGGCAGAAAAATGACATACTTTTCGATCGCTCTGTTGTTTATCGTCGCGGGATTGACGGTGTTGATCACCGTCGGATCCGTCAACTGGAACACGACGGACAGCGACGAGACCTTTACGATGATCGAGGGCGAGTATTCCGTCAACGGCGGCGAGTGGAAGCCGACGCTGGACGAGGTGATGGTGCAAGAGGATTTTCAGGAGCTGATCATCCGCGGCAGGCTCACCAATGTGCCCACGGGCGATAATGTTCTCGGACTCACAGCGAATGACGCGTGGTTTACCCTCAAATCGAACGGAAAGATCATCGAGAGCAACTATCGCGCCGACGACAGTGTGTTCAAGAATACTCCCGGCTACACGATCAATTATGTTTCCGCGCAGGATATCGGAGACGGACAGGATATAGAGCTGGAGCTGATCGATCCCTATCCGCTGCTGTCGAGCAAGTGTCTGACGGAATTTTTCGATATGTATGTCGGCACCAGAGCGACCTTATATGAGATGTTGTTCCGCTATAAAAGCCCGACCATCTTGTTTTGTATCCTGATCTGCTTTTTCGGATTGTTTTCCTTCCCGATCGCGGGTATCGTATTGGGAAAGATTAATTATCGGTACTTAGCATTTTCCGTATTTTGCTTTTTCGGTGGCGTCTTCATACTGGCGCAATCGCTCTTTTCCTATATGCCGCTGTGGATCACCGATCCGGTACAGTGTATGGCGGCGACCACGGTGACGACGCATTTTTGTATGCTGTCCGCTCTGATCTATGTCAAGGTGTGTCTGGAAAAGAGGATCAATAAGATCATCGGTAACATCATCATCGTCGCCGCGGCTTTGCTGACGGCGACGGCGCTGGTGCTGCATTATACGGGCGTCAGCGATCTGTACGCCGGCAAGCCGTTCATGCTGATCTTCGTCGCGATCTGCGCGATCATCCTCACCATCTGCCTGATCTCGGAGGTCAAGACGGGGCGTGCGGCGATCCTGACGCTGACCTCGATGATCCCGGTGCTGCTGTGTCTGCTGCTCGACGCGATCAACGAATTCTTCTTCTTTACGACGGCGCCGCTGTTTGAGATCGGCATGGCGCTGACCCTGCTCAACCAGATCGTGATCCTGATCATCGACCTTAGAAAGCAGTATCTGGCGAGCATCCGGTATCAGCAGATGCAAAAGGAGCTGTACGAGGCGAAGGTGTCGCTGATGGTGTCGCAGATCCAGCCGCATTTCCTGTACAATTCGCTGACCTCGATCGCGATGATGTGTACCAAGGATCCCAAAAAGGCGCGCAGCGCGACCATCAACTTCGCGGATTATCTGCGCGGCAATATGAACTCGCTCAAGCAAAAAGCTCCCGTGCCGTTCACACAGGAGCTGGAGCATTTGAAGAAATATCTGATGCTCGAAGAGATGCGCTTCGGCGATATGCTGAACATCGAGTATGACATCACGACGACGGATTTTGTGATCCCGCAGCTCTCGGTACAGCCGCTGGTCGAAAACGCCGTCAAGCACGGCGTCGGAATGAAAGAGGACGGCGGCACGGTCACGATCGCGACGCGTGAGGAGGACGACTGCTACAAGGTCATCATCACCGATGACGGCGTCGGGTTCGACACCACCAAGCCGGTCAAGGACGACGGACGCTCCCATGTCGGTATGGAGAACGTCAGACAGCGCCTCAAGGAGCTGTGCGACGCGGAAGTCATCATCGAAAGCGAGATCGGCAAAGGCACCGTCGCCACGATCAGGATACCGAAAAAGCAAGTTGAAAGTTGACAATTGAAAGTGGAAAGTTGCGGGCGGGCTTTGCCCACACCCGAATTGTATATCGGTTGATAACCGCAAATAAAAAATCCGTACAGATTTTCCCATAAATCTTTACCCAACAGAAAGGAAATCTCCATGAAGATATTATGTGTAGACGACGAGCCTCTGGCGTTGGAAATGCTCACAGAGGCGATCGAAGAAGCCCAGCCCGATGCGGATATCAAGCCCTTTCATAAGCAGAGCGAGCTGCTTGAGGAAGCACGGCAGAACGGCTGTGATATCGCGTTCCTTGATATCCATATGCGCGGCATGAACGGCGTGGAGCTCGCCAAAAAGCTCAAGGAAATCAACCCCAAGATGAATATCATTTTCGTCACGGGTTACGATGAATACACGGGTGACGCGATGCGTCTGCGCGCCAGCGGCTATGTGATGAAGCCCGTCACCAAGGAGAAGCTCGAGGAGGAGCTCAGAGAACTGCGCTTTCCGATCGAGCCGAAGAGCAACGCGATCCTCAGGGTGCAGTGCTTCGGCAATTTCGATGTGTTCACCCCCGACGGCAAGCCGGTGCATTTTGAGCGCAGCAAGAGCAAAGAGGTGTTCGCCTATCTGGTACACCGCCGCGGCAGCTCCTGCACCGTCAAGGAGATCGCCGCCGCGCTGTTCGAGGACGAGCCGTATGACTTAAAACAGCAGGCGTATCTGCAAAAGATCTTTTCGGCGATGATGAAGAGCCTCAGAAAGATCGGCGCGGAAAAGGTCGTCAACAAGAGCTATAACAATATGTCGGTGAACGTCGATCTGCTCGACTGCGACTATTACCGCTTTATGGAGCTGGACGCCGGCGCGGTCAACTCCTACCACAGCGAGTACATGAGCCAGTATTACTGGGCGGATTTTATGTTTGAAAGCTACGATTATTGAGAATATCAGCAAGAAAGCGCACGTTATGCAACGTGCGCTTTTTGTATGGTCAAATATTTACGAAAATGCGAAGCAGATCTCTTTTTCCGTAGGGATGTTCCTCAGCCGGAGACGGCACCCCTCTGTCGCTTTGCGACACCTCCCCTTAGGGGAGATCACATCGGTCATCCGCAGCATGACGGACGTTTCCTGTATCGAAAGCCCATAGATAGGAACGCAACGTTTCTGCCATGCGGTACGTCGCAAGCGCCGTACCCTACAAAACGCATATCTCCTCAACAGATATGGCATTTTGACCAACGCCCTGCCGCGGGAGGGTCAAGACCCTCCCCTACAAATCCGCTGCAACGTTTATCGTAGGGGAGGGGCTTGCTCCTCCCGAAACCTATCCATTCAATGCCACCTACCGCGAAGCAAATCAATTTCGCCGTAGGGATGACCATTGGTCATCCGTAATTTTCCGTCAAATCAATCTTCGTGCGGAGCAGATGAAACCCTACCATTCATTTCAATTCTTTATTTTTGCGTCATGGCGTATGCGGCAAAGTCCTCGAGGTTGTAGGTGCATTCGCCCTTAACCTGCGCGCCCTTGAAGATGATGAACTCGCTCAGACCGTAGGCGGTGACGCTGTCCGCCGATATCGACAGCGCCGGCGTCGTGACTGTTACCAAAAGAATGACGGATAATAGAATACATAAGATTCTTTTCATAGTTATCCTTCTTGTGCATTACCCCTTTTTCTGCCGGATCTCACCGCTACGGTAGAGATAGAGCAAATGCTGCAGATTTTCGATGTCATCCTTGATCTTCTCACCGTCGTCGGTGTCGGCGACCATCACGCGATGTCGTGCCGTCTCGACGATCTCGGAGTCGGAGATGATGTCGTGGTTCTCTCTGAGCGCTTCCTCCACACTGCGGAACGGATGATGCGCCTTGAGCCGCAGACCGTGGGAGTTGTAGATCAGCGTATAGCCCGCGATGCCGGTCGTGTCGTGGTACTTCTCGCAGAAGCCGCCGTCGATCACCATCAGCTTGCCCTGTGCGCGGATCGGCAGCTCGCCCTTGGTGGTGCGCACGGGAGTATGACCGTTGATGATGTGCGCCGTATCGGGATCAAGCTCGAATTCTTTGAGGATCTTCTCGCAGGTAAAGACCTCCTGATAGTATTTGTAATAGGGGTTCTTTTCCTCGTGCCACGCGCGTTTGTCGTCGCAAAAGGCGCGCTCAAAGGTTTTGATCTTCCTGCCGCACAGAGGCGACAGCTCCGCGCACCACAGGTACCACATGAAGTCGAGTCCCTTGATGTTCTTGCTCTGACCGAAAAAGGCGTGCCGCGCGATCTCCTCCGCGACGTCGAAATATGTCTTGCCGCTGAGCTGTTCGCCGAACATGTAGACGGTGGCGAAACCGCCGTCGTCGGTCATCGGCACGCAGCCGTGATACAGCAGATTGCCGTTGCAGCGGGTATACATGCCGCCATGCTCATACAGGAAGGTCACGTGCTTTTTCAGCCGTGTGCTGTTAAGGAACGCGGCGGTCAGCTCGTCGATGATCTCATTCTCACGCTCGGTGAGCGTATACGGATCCTTGGGATCGAGGGTGGGGAAGAGGGCGTCATTCAGCTTGTAACGCTCGCCCTCGCTCAAAAAGGTGCCCTGTTCGAGATCGATGGTGTGCAGGATCAGGCGGTCGTTCATGTTGTATTCGGAGTTGCGCAGGATGACCTGCCCTTCTAATTTGAACTGGATGACGGTGATCGCCTTGAGCGCCGCGTCCATCGGAGACAGCTCCGGATAGAGCGTCTGGGCGTTGAGGGTCAGTCGGCGCAGGCTGATGCCGTAGCCGCTCTCGAGGGTGGACATGGTGCGGTATTTGATGCAGTTGCGCACGACGTTCGCGATGCACGCCTGTGAGCCGCACGCCGCGCCCATCCACAGGATGTCGTGGTTGCCCCATTCGATGTCGACATAAGGGTGCTGTATGAGAAGATCGAGGATCTTTTCCGCAGAAGAGCCGCGGTCAAAGATGTCGCCCACGATGTGCAGACGGTCGACCGCCAGCCGCTTGATCAGCAGCGCCATCGAGATGACAAAGTCGTCGGCGTCGACCTGTATGATGGTCTCGAGGATGTTGTTGTGGTAGCGCACCTGATTTTTATCCTCGTCGGGCTGGGCGTGGAGGAGCTCGTCGATGATATAGGCGTAGTCGGGCGGGGTCGCCTTGCGCACCTTGGAGCGCGTATATTTGGACGACAGGTCGCGCGCGAGCTCCAGCATCAGTTCGAGGGTGTTTCTGTACCATTCGCGGTTGACGTCCGTTTCCTTTTTCAGCAGGCTGAGCTTCTCCTTGGGATAGTAGATCAGGGTGCATAGCTCGTCCTGCTCCTGAGCCGAGAGTCGGTCGCGGAAGATGCGCTCCGTCTTTTCACGGATCACGCCGGAGCAGTTGTTGAGGATGTGACAGAACGCCTCGTACTCGCCGTGGATATCGCTCATAAAATGCTCGGTGCCCTTGGGCAGGTTGAGGATGGCGGTCAGGTTGATGATCTCGCGCGTGAGCGAGCGCAGGGTCGGGTATTTCTCGGATAACAGCCGCAGATATTTTTGGTTTGTGTCCATCACAAAGCCCCCTTACGGTCGATCGGATTGATAAGGAATGGTATCTCGCAGTTGCTCGGTCAGTTGATACAATTCCTCAGTCGCCTGACACGCGTGTCGGGCGACAGCTCCTTTTACCAAAAGGAGCCTCCTTATCTTATACCGTTATTGTACCAGAGCCGACGGGAATTGTAAATCAAAATTTGCGGTTTTATTAAAATATCATATAGACAAAAACGCTCCTTTGGTGTATATTGTATGATAGAGAAATCCGGGGAGGAAACGATGGAATTATATCACGGATCACCCGCCGATCTGAGCGGCAGAAATGACAGAGAAATACGGACATACGCGTTTTTGGATTCGCTCGGCGTCGCGTTCGACCGCACCGATCACCCCGATGCCCCCGCGACCACGATGGAGGTCTGCGCCGAGGTGGACGCGGTTTTGGACGTTCAGATCTGCAAAAACCTCTTTCTTTGCAACCGCCAGAAAACGAAATTCTATCTGGTGGTCATGCCGGGTGACAAGCCCTTTAAGACCAAGGAGCTGTCCGGACAGATGGGCATCAGCCGCCTGTCCTTTGGCGATGAGAGCAGGATGGAGGAGCTCCTCGACCTGCACCCCGGCAGTGTGTCGGTGCTCGGCTTGATGAATGATAAGGAGCACTGCGTACAGCTCGTGATCGACGAGGATGTGCTGCGGGAAGAATATTTCGGCTGTCATCCGTGTGAGAACACCAGCTCCATCCGCTTCAAGACCGCCGACCTGACGGACAAGATCCTGCCCGCTCTGGGAGTCGAACCCGTCCTCGTCAAGCTCGTCGGCGCGGAGTGAAGGATCAGCGTCCGGTGAGGTCGCGTACGACTTTTTCAGCCCCCTCTGATGAGGGGGCAGGCGAGTAGACTCTAAGAAGAAGCAGTTTTTTGGTTCGCAGGGGAGAGATAACGCAACGTTATCTTATCGGACATACGATTGACTCAATGTTGTGTGTGATGTTATTTCAGCCTCTTATTGAGTCATGCTTTTTTCATTAATGTAATGCTTCGTTTTCTCTCCCCCAACCCCCTCGTCAGAGGGGGCGGCACAAGTAACAGCGTTCTCCTGTGTGGATCTCCTTGATTCACCGCACATTATTAACCATAAAGGATGAATACCTATGAAATCTACGATCGTCATCGGTCATAAAAATCCCGATACGGACTCGATCTGTTCCGCGATCTGCTATGCCTATCTCAAACACCGCCTTACGGGTGAGGAGCATGTGCCCTGCCGCGCGGGTGAGATCAACGGCGAGACCAAATATGTGCTCGACAAGTTCCGTGTGCCGGCGCCGCAGCTGCTCGAATCCCTCGAGCCGACGGTCGCCGACGTGCCTTTTCGCCGGATCAAGTCCATCGATTCGACCCTGTCGCTCAAACGCGCGTGGGAGTATATGCGCGACGAGAATATCCAGACCGTTCCGATCCTGACCAAGCGCGGCAAGATCAAGGGCTTGCTCACGCTGGGCGATCAGGCGCGCTTCTATATGGAGGATCGTGACGCCGCCGCGCTGTCCAAGGCAAAAACGCCCTTTTCCAATATCGCTGATACCTTGCAGGGAGAGGTCGTCGTGGGCGATCCCGACGCGAAATTCACCAAAGGCAAGGTGGTAGTTGCCGCGGCAAATCCCGAGCTGATGGAGGAATATATCAGTCAGCGCGACATGGTCATCCTCGTCAACCGCAGCGATACACAGCTCTGCGCGATCGAACAGGGCGCGAGCTGTCTGATCGTCTGTCTCGGCGCGAAGATCTCCAAGTCGATCATTCGGATCGCCGAGGAATCGGGTTGCACCATCATCCTCTCGCCGCTCGATACCTACACCGCCGCCAAGCTGATCAACCAGAGTGTGCCGGTCAGCCACCTGATGCGCAAGAACGATATCATCACCTTCGGACTGGATGACGCCGTCGCCGACGTCAAGGCGACCGTGTCCAAGCTGCGCATCCGCTATTTCCCCGTACTCGACGGCGACGATCACTATGTCGGCATGATCTCTCAGCGTAATCTGCTGGACGTCGACCGCCGCAGGGTGATCCTCGTCGACCATAACGAAAAGGGTCAGGCGGTGGACGGCATCCGCTCCGCCGAGGTCATCGAGGTGATCGACCATCACCGCATCGACTCCGTCGAGACCAACAGCCCGATCTATTTCCGCAACCAGCCGCTGGGCTGTACCGCGACCATCATCACGCTGATGTACCGCGAGAACCGGATCGACATCGAGCCCACCATCGCCGGACTGCTCTGCTCCGCGATCCTGTCGGACACCTTGATGTTCCGCTCCCCGACCTGCACGCCGCTCGATGAGAATATCGCGCGCGAGCTGGCGCAGATCGCGGGCATCGACGTTGAAGAGCACGCGATGGCGATGTTCAACGCGGGCTCCAAGCTCGGCAAAAAGACCGCCGACGAGATCTTTCACATCGACTGCAAGGCGTTCAAGGTCGATCAGACCAAGATCACCGTGTCACAGGTCACCAGCGTCAGCCGCCGTGAGCTCGAACGCGTCAAGGCGAAGATGCTGCCCTATATGGAGAGCCTGCTGCCCAACTCCGGCGCGGATATGCTGTTTTTGATGCTGACCAACATCATCGACCGCTCGACCGAGCTGCTCTTTGTCGGTCAGGGCGCGAAGGGAACGGTGGAATCGGCGTTTGTGAAGGAGACGACCGACAACAGCGTGATCCTCGAAGGCGTCGTCAGCCGCAAAAAGCAGGTGCTCGCGCCCCTGATGACCGCCCTAGAAAACGCGAATTGAGTGAGAGCGGATATTGACATCATCGCTTTGAAGTGCTAAAATACTAACATTAATCATAGTCATTGCGAACCTCCTTCAGGAGGTGTGGCAATCTCAACCTTTCAAGCCTTCCCCTTGAGGGGAAGGTGTCGCCGCCGACCGGACACGCGTGTCAGGCGGTGACGGATGAGGTGAAAGCGCTTCTGCTTCATCCCATAAAGTGTTTTGTCGGAAAGGTTTTCACCTCATCCGACCTTTTCGACTCTTTGGGAGTCGAAAAGCCCACCTTCCCCTCAAGGGGAAGGCTTGTTAATCATCCTACTTCAAAATTATTATGACGAGGATCCACCCCTCACCTTACCCGATGACAACGTCTTTCGGCGTTTCAATATTTTGGAATTTGGAGGTATATGTATGAGTATCAAAATCGGAATCCTGGGTTACGGCAACCTGGGCAGAGGCGTAGAAGCCGCTGTAAAAGTGAACGACGATGTGGAGCTGGTGGCGGTCTATACCCGCCGTTCTCCCGAGAGTCTGACCATCAACACCCCCGGCGTACCCGTCCGCTCCATCGCGGAGCTGGAAACGGGTAAGGAGCCCATCGACGTACTGGTGATCTGCGGCGGTTCCGCGACAGATCTGCCCGAGATGACTCCCAAGTTCGCCGCGCTGTACAATGTGATCGACAGCTTCGACACCCACGCGCGCATCCCCGAGCATTTCGCAAACGTCGACGCCGCCGCCAAATCTGCCGGTAAGATCGGCGTTATCTCTGCCGGTTGGGATCCGGGCATGTTCTCGCTCAATCGTGTCTACGCGGACGCGATCCTGCCCTGCGGCAAGGCATATACCTTCTGGGGCAAGGGCGTCAGCCAGGGCCATTCCGACGCGGTTCGTCGCATCGAGGGCGTCAAGGACGCGCGCCAGTACACCATCCCGGTCGAACAGGCGCTTGACGCGGTGCGCAGCGGCTCCAATCCCGAGCTGACCACCCGTCAGAAGCATACCCGCGAGTGCTTTGTTGTCGCCGAGGACGGCGCTGACAAGGCGGCGATCGAGAACGCGATCAAGACCATGCCCAACTACTTTGACGAGTACGACACCACCGTACACTTCATCACCGAAGAAGAGATGAAGCGCGACCACAGCGGTCTGCCCCACGGCGGCGCGGTGATCCACAGCGGCACCACATCCGAGGGCACCAAGCACGTGATCGAATACAGCCTCAAGCTCGACTCCAACCCCGAGTTCACCGGTTCCGTCCTGCTCGCGTGCGCGAGAGCGGCGTTCCGCATGAACAACGAGGGCATGACCGGCGCCAAGACCGTGTTCGATATCGCGCCCACTTATCTCTCCGCTCACAGCGGTGACGAGCTCCGCGCCCATTTCCTGTAATAATTGTCATTGCGAGGGTTTTGCCCCGTGGCAATCTCAACCATAATTCAACTGTCATTGCGAAACCAAGCCTCCCTTTCCTAAGGGAGGTGGCTCGGACACGTGTGTCCGAGTCGGAGGGTTGCCGTAGGCTCGGCAATCTCAACCATAATTCAACTGTCATTGCGAACCTCCTTTAGGAGGTGTGGCAATCTCAACCTTGTTTTTTTTATCAACAGACACGCATCGTTCTCGGTGCGTGTTTTTTTGTGCGCTCAAGCATCCATTCGAATAGCCTTCCCCTCGGGGGGAAGGTGTCGACCAAAGGGAGACGGATGAGGGGATAACCTTTCTTTTTGATATCGGATTCGGTGAGGCTGGGTGTTTACCGATGATCGAGGAAGTGTCGCGTACTCTTTGTTAAGATGATCTTTCGGATAAGTCAGCCCCTCATCCGACTCGGCATGCGCCGAGCCACCTTCCCCCCAAGGGGAAGGCTTTTTTTATGGGCTTCTCTGAAAGACAGAAAAAGGTGCACGCGCCCGAGGGGAAGGCTTTTTTGATTCCGATACTACGTTTCAGCAGATTTGTAGGGGAGGGTCTTTGAGGAGTTGTCCAAATCTGTGATTTGGTATACAACTCCCATGCAACAGCGCTCCAAGAACAGGCAAAGCCTGTGATTGGCTAAGCGCCACTGTGACCCTCCCGGTACACTTCCAATATAGCTCATTCAAATGCGAAGCAAATCCATTTTGCCGTAGGGTACGGCGCTTGTCGACGTACCGGAACCTTTCCATTCATCGTCACCCAACCGCGAAGCAAATCAATTTCGCCGTAGGGACGACCGGTGGTCGTCCGAGAATGACGGGGGTTCCGTTATCGAAAGCATTAGATAGGGCAAAAACGTTTCAGCCATGCGGACGAGCAATGCTCGTCCCTACGGTAACGCGTTGTTTCCTTAACCAACGTGGTTTCTGTTCCAACGCCCTGCCGCGGGAGCACCAAGGCACGTCCCTGCAATTTCGGCACGTTTAAATTTATGCAAAACAATATGCAAATAACATCAACCGTCACGACCTCAAAACCCAATGATTCAGCCGTTTTTCGCCTTATCAAGCCCCCTGTGGCGGGGCGTTTTAATGCACGATCGGAAATATACAAAAATGTCACAGAAATGTTACAAAAAACATTGATTTTTTTCATAATTATGATAGAATGGTAATGTCAGGAATACTATGCTTTTGGTGAAATCGACGATAGACGCCGATGTGGTCGTATCGGCGGAAAGACGGGTGCTTTCCGATAGCCGTCTCTGTGGGAAGGCATCGTCATTTCCCGATTCCCATGCGGTTTTTATCGCGGTTTTATCAAAGGCAGGTAAAACGAATCTGATAGAATACAGTAAAGGAGAAGAAAGAATGGCAAAGAAACTAATTGCGCTTATCCTCGCTGTTATGTTGGTCATGTCGCTGATGACGCCCGCTTACGCGGTCTCGAAGCCCGTTGCGGCGACCGCGGCTGATACCCGTACAGTGAATGTCGGCGTGATCAGCTACCTCATCAATGAGCTTGGCGGTTCCGGCTGGCAGGTCCATTATTGGGGCGGCTCCTCAGGTGCCGGCGACGCCAACATGACTTCTACCGGCACGACCGAGCAGAAGGATGTCGGCTACTGGGACAGCGCCCAGACCTTTAGCGTGTTCACCGCGTCTATCCCCGCGGATGCGACAGGCTTCAAGGTTCACAACGGCGAAGGCAGATGGTTCGGTAATGACGGCACAGCCGGTCAGAAAGCGTATGTCTTCAATTACAGCGGCGACAAAGCGCTGTATGAGACCGACACCACGCCCGAGCCTACCACCGCTCCCGGTCCTACTACCGCTCCCGGAGCAGAGTTGACGCATCATTTCTATGTTGATTTTACAGGAATCACAGATGCACCCGGCAGCTACTGGTTCGCGTGGACATGGGGCGACGGCGTTGACGGACAATGGAGACAGGTCGAAAAGTTCGGTTATGTCGCTTCGGCTGAAAATGTCCTGTTCGCCAACTTTGCGACGGAGACTCCCGATTGGAGTAACGTCAAAGCCCAGACCATCGACTTTACGGTCGTGGACGACGGCAAGCTCATGCTTTCATCGGAAAAAGAAGACGGAAAATACAAGGGCACATGGAAAACTGAAGAGCCCACCACTGCGGTCGAGCCCACCGACGCACCTGTGCAGACAGATGCTCCCGCTGAGCCCACTACCGCTCCCGCAGACACCATCACCGTAAAATTCACCGACGCTCAGTACTATGGCAACGCGAATGTTTACTACTGGCCGAACGGCGGCGAGTGGCCGGGCAAGGCGATGACCGAGGTCGAGACCAACGACTTTGGCCAGAAGGTCTACACCGCGGAGATCCCCGCAAATGTTGAGGGCATTATCTTCAACGGCAACGGCAGACAGACCGTAGATATCAAAGACGGTATCGCGGACGGCGCATGGTGGTACACGGTTGAGCAGACCGACGATCAGGGTCACAACTATGTGAAACTCGTAGGCGAAGAGCCCACCACCGTAGTCGAGCCCACCGAGGAAGTCACCGAGGTCGTAGAGCCCACCACCGCTCCCGCACAGGGCGCTTACTATGTAGTCGGTACGTTCAATAACTGGGCGGCTGACGACG
>JAHKVW010000126.1 GCA_020624805.1 bacterium
CCAATCACAGGCTTTGCCTGTTCTTGGAGCGCTGTTGCATGGGAGTTGTGAACCAAATCACAGATTTGGACAACTCCTCAAAGCCCCTCCCCTACACGATTATATTTCTACAACGCCCTCAAACACCGTGGACGCGGAGCCGGTCATGATGACGGTATCGTCGGTATAACGGATGACCAGATCGCCGCCGCGCAGGTGCACGGTGATGTCGTCGCCCTTTTTGCAGTAGCCGTTCAGGCACGCCGCTACGGCGGTCGCGCAGGCGCCGGTGCCGCAAGCCCATGTCTCGCCCGAACCGCGCTCCCATACGCGCATTTGCAGAGTATGGTCGTCGATGACCTTGACGAACTCCGTGTTCACCCTCTCGGGGAAGATGGGATGGTTCTCAAAATGCGGGCCGATCTTCTCGAGGTCGAGGCTGTCCACATCGTCCACGAAGGTCACGCCATGCGGGTTGCCCCTCGAAACGGCGGTGACGTTCCATGTCTTGCCGTCTACCTCTAAGGGCGCGTCGATCATCCTGTCGCCGTCGTATTTGACGGGGATATCGGCGGGGCGCAGGATCGCCGCCTCCATATCGACGCGGGCGGACTGCACCTTGCCGTCCTTTACGGTCAGCTCCAGTGTTTTGATACCGCTGAGCGTATCGATCGTAATGGTGGTTTTCTCGGCGGGGACAAGCCCCTTGTCATAGACGAACTTACCGACACAGCGGATGCCGTTGCCGCACATCTTGCCCTCACTGCCGTCGGCGTTGAAGATCCGCATCTTCGCGTCGGCGACCTCGGACGGACACACGAGGATGATGCCGTCGCCGCCGATACCGGTGCGGCGGTCGCTCAGACGGATCGCGAGCTGCTCCCAATCCTCCTCGGGCTGGTCAAATGTGCTGATATATACATAGTCGTTCGAGATGCCGTGCATCTTGGTAAAACGCAGTTTTTTCATATAAATCACCCTTTCGGGTCAATTATACAGAGATTTGGGCGCAAAGTCAACAAAGCGATTCGGTTGAGATTACCACAGGACGCATATTGATCGTCATTGCGAGGAGGAATCTCATTCCGATGCGGCAATCTCAACCTTAGCTTAATGCGTCCTTCGCAATGACATTTAGATGAAACTGCGTGGTTTTAGTTGACACGGGCGGCGGAATCGAATATACTTTATTATGAATAATTAGGAATTAGTAACGCAAAAATGCGTTTCCCTCAATTCCTAATTCCTAACTCCTAATTCCTAATTGACACGGAGGTTACCTATGATAGATGTACCCGGCATTTTTGCCTCAAATGTATTCAACGACGAAAAGATGCGCGTGCGGCTGACGCAGGAGGTCTATGACTCCTACCGCGAGAGCATCGAGAACGGTACGCCGCTCGATATCAAGGTCGCCAACGACGTCGCCGACGCGATGAAGGAATGGGCGATCGAGAAGGGCTGTACCCACTACACCCACTGGTTCCAGCCGATGACCGGCATCACCGCCGAAAAGCACGACAGCTTTATCTCCCCTCACGCGGACGGTCATGTCATCATGGAGTTCTCGGGCAGGGAGCTGATCAAGGGCGAGCCCGACGCGTCCTCCTTCCCCTCCGGCGGCATCCGCGCCACCTTTGAAGCGCGCGGCTATACCACATGGGATCCCACCTCGCCCGCGTTCGTCAAGGACAATACCCTGTGCATCCCCACCGCGTTCATGTCCTATACCGGCGACGTGCTGGACAAAAAGACGCCCCTGCTGCGCTCGATGAACCGCATCAATCACGAGAGCGTGCGCATCCTGCACCTCTTCGGCAAGACCGACGTCACCCGCGTGGACGCGACCGTCGGCCCCGAGCAGGAGTACTTTTTGATCGACAAGGACGTTTACGAACGCCGCAAGGATCTGAAATATACCGGCCGCACCCTTTTCGGCGCGCGTTCACCCAAGGGTCAGCAGCTCGACGACCACTACTTCGGCGCGATCAAGCAGCGCGTCAAGGCGTTTATGGCGGAGCTGGATGAGGAGCTGTGGAAGCTGGGCATCTACGCCAAGACCGAGCATAACGAGGTCGCTCCGGCACAGCATGAGCTGGCGCCGATCTTCACCACCGTCAACATCGCCGCCGATCACAACCAGCTCACGATGGAGCTGATGAAGCGCATCGCCAGAAAGCACGGCATGGTCTGCCTGCTGCATGAAAAGCCCTTCAAGGGCGTGAACGGCTCCGGTAAGCATAACAACTGGTCGCTGTCCACCAACACGGGCGAGAATCTTCTCAAGCCCGGCAAAAAGCCTGAGGAAAACACCCAGTTCCTGCTGTTTTTGACCGCCGTTATCACCGCGGTGGATGAATATCAGGATCTTCTGCGCCTTTCCGTCGCGACCGCCGGCAACGATCACCGCATGGGCGGTGACGAGGCGCCGCCGTTCATCATCTCGATGTTCTTGGGCGACGATCTGGAAGCGATCGTCGAGGCGATCATCAACCGCGAGGAGTACGAGAGTCAGGGCAAGGTCGTCATGAATACGGGCGCCGAGACGCTGCCCGAGATCCGCAAGGATACCACCGACCGCAACCGCACCTCGCCCTTCGCGTTTACGGGCAACAAGTTCGAGTTCCGCTCCCTGGGTTCGGCGCTGAACATCTCCTGCCCCAACATCATGCTCAACACGATGGTCGCGGATGTGCTGTCGAGCTTCTCCGACGAGCTGGAGAACGCGGCTGACTTTGACGCCGCGGTACGCCGCCTGATCCGCAAGAATCTCAAAAAGCACCGCCGCATCATCTTCAACGGCGACGGCTACACCGACGAGTGGGTCGCCGAGGCGGAACAGCGCGGTCTGCTCAACCTGACATCGACCCCCGAGGCGCTGAAAAAATATACCCTCAAAAAGAACCTCGACCTCTTCAAGCGCAACAGCATCTTTAATGAGACCGAGGTCAAGGCGCGTCAGGAGATCCTGCTCGAAAACTACATCAAGATCATCGACCTCGAGGCGCTGACGATGCTTGATATGGCGAAGAAGGACATCTTCCCCGCCGTGTCCGCCTTTACCGGCGAGCTCGCCGAGACCATCCGCGGAAAACGCGCGGTGTCCGACGATATCCGTGTGGACGCCGAGGTCAAGCTGCTGTCGAAGCTGAGCGATCTGCTGTCACAGTTCAGCGACAAGATCGACGAGCTGGATTCCAAGGTCGGCGGCTCCATCGCCTACCGCAAGAATATCCAGAGCCACGCCGAATACTGCTGTAACGAGATGCTCTCGACCATGTCCGAGCTGCGCGCCATCTCCGACGAGATGGAGATGTGCACCGACAGCAAGCACTGGCCCTATCCGAGCTACGGTCAACTGCTGTTCAGCGTACAGTAAGGTATCGCGATACCAATAAAGATTAAACACCCCTGCATTCGCAAAAGCGTTTGCAGGGGATTTTTATGTCGTCAACAACTGCAACAAAACCAACACGTGTCAACAAATGTTAACAAAATAAGCAATTGGTTTTTTTGTTAAGCAAAATAAGCTAAGAGAAAGAAAAGAAAAAGAATAAAGAAAAAGAGAATGATAATGAAATGAGAAAGGAAAAGATAAGCAGGTCGACTTTTCAACATATCAACACATTTTCCACATAGTTATCAACATGAAGGAAACCTCTATATTGTCATTACGAGAGAACTTCGGACTTCGCAATGACACTGTTATTGTTATGTCGATTGATTCGGCGTTTACCCGAGGGGGATGGCTGTGAATAATACCGCGACATCACAAAAGCCCCGTACGCGTGGTTGCGTACAGGGCTTACGATTCGTTACCAAGTGATCAGTTTCTTCTGAGCATGGAGCTGACCTTGCCGAGATAGCCCAGATACAGGATATAGGCAATGACAGTCAGGATCACGATGATGATGGCGACGATCATGGTGATCGTATTGACGATGTTCTCGCTGACGAACAGTCTGAGCACTCTGCCGCCGATGACCAGCGCGATGTTCAGGCTGAATACGGTGCCGATGATCTTGTTGATGGTGCTGCCGCGGGATTCGAGGTCATCTCTGCGGCAACGATAGGACAGCTCACACAGTCCGTTGATCGTAGACGTCATCACGAGCAGCTGCATCAGCTCCGATATGGCGATCACGATGGTGTAGATCCCGTTGATTACCACGTCATTCAGGATCTGTAAAAAGCCGGCGATCACATAGAGGACGACCCCGATGACCGCGTAGATGATGGCGCGGGTGAAGTATTCTTCGTCACCTGCCGCCTGGATATAGCCGATGATCTTGAGCAGACCCGAGAGCAACAGCAGTGCCGCCGCCACGATGAAGCAGATCAGAACGATCTGTGAGGACGAGTTATTGCCTTCAAAGCTGAAATTGTCGATACCGCCCGCCTGTGTGACGATCACGTACAGAATACCGCCGAGCACACCGGCGATCAGAGTAAAGAGCTCTGCGATAAAGATTTTTGTCACACCTTTTCTGGCTTTGGGAAACATCATAATCGTACTCTCCTTTCTATGTTGATTCTATCATAATATAGATTCGAGGAAAAATCAAGAGTTGAGGGGTTAGTGGTCAGTGGTCAGTGATTAGCGGTGGAGTGTTATCATAAAAGTAGAGTCGTTAAACACCCAAAGATGTGATATAATGAAAAGCATCAAAAGAAAGGTGAAAAGAAATGACGACCTACG
>JAHKVW010000127.1 GCA_020624805.1 bacterium
AAACCGCATGGATAAGCCATTTTTGACTGTCCGTGCGGTTCTTCTTTTGCTCAAAACTCACGAGCTGATGTTTATTTGATGTTTATTGTGCATTTTTTCGGTGTTTTTGGCGCTTATCGTGATGTTTATCAATTCTGTAGCGTGCGGCACG
Organism: bacterium; assembly: GCA_020624805.1. Classification (GTDB taxonomy): domain Bacteria; phylum Bacillota; class Clostridia; order Oscillospirales; family Acutalibacteraceae; genus Ruminococcoides. The sequence goes on from JAHKVW010000127.1 coordinate 152, forward strand.
ATAAACGCTGACCGCGAAGCAAAACGGCAGAAAAGCGGAAGAAAAAAGAAAGCGTTTCAGATTGATCTGCATATACTCATGAAAGCGGCACAAGCGCAAAGATGATCCATGATAAACGAAATAGGTATAGTGACGTTCCTTTTTTTGACTTCTACTGCATTTTGCGGAGTGAAACAAACCCCTTTTTCCCTCTTTTGTAAAAAAATGTGTTCAAAAACGAACCAAAACAGAACCATAATGGAACCGATCAAGCCGTATACGTGGGTCATATAATGCCGCTACTGTTCCCCTTTTTATTTAATGCCGCAAAACCCGATCGTGTTACCGTCATATCGACCGCTGAACATAACCCTTGAATCAATACATAAAGCTGTACACCTCACCGTGAAGTGTACAGCCTTTTTTACGTCTGTATTCACTTTGTACTCATTCTGTCATCAACGAATCACCGCCGCATATTGGATTATTTTGTTCGTGTTTTGTTCCTGTTTTGTTCTTGTCAAGGCGGTATACTGTCTGTACTCTGAATGATAGCTGTACAATAGAAAAAGGGAGCGATAGCGGCTCCCCTTTGTGATATTATCCTGCGTTTCGGTTTAATGTCGGTGTCAGCAGATTATCAAGCGTTTCGGCGGCGGCTTCATCGGCTGAGCGGATCGCGTGCGCGTATATCTTGCCTGTCGTTGTGGTATCGGCATGACCGAGGCGCTTTGAAACCGTTGTGATCGGGACACCGCTTGCAATCATCAAGGTCGCGTTTGTATGTCTGAGCGAGTGCAGGGAGATCGGCGGTAATACGTCGCTGTGCGCTTTGATAAACTCCGAAAACCATCTTGACAGAGTATCAGGGTGTAAAGGTGTACCGAATTCCGTTGTGAATATCCTGTCGGTTTCCTGCCATCTGTCGCCGACCTTTAACTGCATTTCAAGCTGATACACTTTATAGCGTTTCAGATCATTGACGGCGTTTTGCGGGATCTTGATCGTTCGGTTCGAGGATTGGTTTTTGGTTTCATCCTCAAATATCCCCATATCGGGAAGATACTGCGAGGTGCGGCGCACTTGCATAATTGCGTGATCAAAATCGATGTCTTTCCATTCCAACCCGAGCACCTCACCTCGGCGCAGTCCTGTAAACAAGAGCAGACGGATCGCCGTTTTGTACTCGACTTTTTCATCCTCGAGCAGATCAAGCAACTTTGCCGCCTGTACTTCATCGAGATACTTTGGCTCTGTGCGCTCACATTTCGGCGGCTTAGTACGGTCACACGGATTTGCGAAAAGTACGCCCCACTCGACCGCCGTGCTCAAAATGGATGATATCAAGCGGTGATGGTGCAGTACAGTCTTAGAAGCGAGCGGCTTATCCGTTCCGATCGGCTCAAATACTTCGCGTAGCGGTTTTCCTACCATAGCGGCGATACTCTCAGCCGTTTTGATTGAGCAGTTATGACCGCGTACAACCGATAACAGATTACTCGGCGCGATACCGTATTCACGCTGAACAGCCGCCTTTGACAGTTTATGCGCTTTCAAATATGCCTCAAGATCGATCCTGCACTTGAATTTTGTATCACTCCTGATCCCACCCTCGGCTAAATTCTCATAGAATTTGAGCAAGTGCGGCGGCTTGATATCTTTCAGCTTCATGTGTCCGATCGCCGCATTGATACGAGGGAGCATACTTTCATATCGAGCGTATGTTTTCGGGCGCAGATCATTCTTTTTGTGGCTGAACCACTCGGCGGCAAAATCAGCAAACTTCATCTTGTCGTCGGTCGTGACAGTGCCGTTGATACAGTTTTCTTCAAATAAAGCGGCTTCATGCTGTACGGCTTTGTCGATCTGGCGTGCGGTCATCCCCGGCTCTGGCGTGAATGTTTCGGTCTTGCGAATCTGCCGACCGTTCATATCATAGCCGCAGGACACAATGATTTGATATTTTCCGTTACTGCGTTTCCTGATTGTTGCCACGTGCTTCACCTTCTTGTCTTGTTAAGCGTTCATCATAGTAATGTCTTGTTAAGCGTTCATACTCATTGTAAACTGTGTTAAATTCTTTTGTCTTATCACTATATGCCTTTATTGTCTTTTCCCTGTAATGTTTTACAAACGACTTTAGGCACTCTTGAATTTCATAGTAATGCAACCTGATTTCTTTTTGTTCGGTTAGTATTTCAATTAGCTCTAAAGGCTCATATATCGTCATGTTATCTGTACCTGATACCCTGTTGTGACTATTGATTTCTTCTAAGGGTTTCAAAAGATCATTGCAAACATCTGTAGCCATTTCCATACTCCGATAATAATCTGAAATCAGCCCAACAACCTTACGCATACAACCGCTTTCAATAATCTGGTTCAACACCTCTTTAAAATCTGGTATAGTTTCCATTATCCAGAGATTTTGATAATCGGGAACAAGATCGGTATAGTATTCTGTGTTTATACACTCTCTGAGCTCCCTGATCGCCTTTTCGCTTAGTCCTGTATAGTCGCACATATAGCGCATATCTTTATCGTTTGTCGGCGTATCGCTCAACCCGAGAAGATAATCAGCGGAACAATCCAAAAACTCCGCAATGATTTTTATCTGTGAAGTATTGGGTAACCGTGTGCCGCTACAGTAGTATGATATTGTATTGTCCGTGACATTTAGCGCCGCGGCAAGTTCTTTTTGTTTCTTGTTTCTCTCCGCAAGCCTCGCATTAATGCGCTGACCTACAATTTTGCTCAATGTGTTATCCATCACAATGACCTCGCTGTTTTCTTTTAAGTTTGTTATGTTGTCAAATTGACATAGCAAAAAGTGTTGACGTTGTTGTTTTGCTATGTTAGAATTGTAACATAACAAATGGAGATTGTCAACAACAATTTTCATATCAAAGGGGGTGAATTAATGAGCACTTGTAATCAGGATATCCGAGCTATCGCCAAAGAACACGGCGTTATGTTGTGGGAGATCGCGGAGCGCCTCAACATTACCGACGGCAATTTCTCGCGCAAACTGCGCCGCGAATTATCAGCGGAGCAAAAGGCGCAGATCATTGAAATTATCCAATCCGTAGCGGCACAGCACGCGGAACAGTCAACCGCTACGGCGGAACAATGAAAAAGCCGCCCGAGGTATCGCACTACCTCAAGCGGCATTGACTGATCGCGACTTTGCGCGCACGCTCACAGCCTGACTAAATTATATCATATCATGATCGGGCTGTAAATAATATCTTACCCCGAAAGGAATGATTTTTTGATCTCTGATAAAAACATAAAAATCCCTCGCATGCGCACTATCAATGAAGCCTCGGACGAGTTGAAAGCCCTTGACCCACGCACGGCAATGTCGCCCTATCACATCAGGCGGTTATGTCTGGATGGCGTACTCCCTACAGTCAAAGCCGGAAAGAAAATCCTGCTCGACCTTGATACCCTGATCGAGTATATGAGTGACCCGACCGCCGACAAATTCCAACCGCGCCAAACCGCTACGGTTAACGGTATCAGGCGCATATCATAAGGCGGTGTTTCTTTGGCTGACAAACCCAACACTTATATACGGTTGTATTTCAGCAATTTGTCACAGCTTGAAAAACTGAGCTATGAACAAGTCGGACGGTTAATTGTCGGAATCATGAAATACAAGGCACGTAATGAACAAATTGCTTTCGATGACGATTATCTGTTGTCTGTCGTTGCCGAGGGAATTCTGGGGCGCGTTGAAGAAGATTTTAGTTCGTATGAGCGTATATGCGCCAAAGCACGAGAAAACGGAAAAAACGGCGGTGCGCCAAAGGGCAATAAAAACGCTCAGAAAAAAGACAAAACAACCGAAACAACCGACCGCTTGAATTCAACCCAACTAAATAATCAAACAAACAAGAAAAAAAATAATAAAATAGTATTATCTTCGTCAACTACCGTTGACAGACAACCGCCTTTTGATTATCAATCAGTTATGGATTGTTTCAATTCTGTCTGTATATCGTTGCCAAAAGTGCAAAAGTTAACGGATAAGCGCCGTAAGGCGATCAAATCAGCCTCGGCGCAGTTAGGCGATCTATCATTCAAGGAGCTGTTTGCCATCGTTGAGCGTTCTGATTTTCTGACTGGACGCAAAGGTGAATGGTCATGCGGCTTTGACTGGATTTTGAAGCCGTCAAATATGACTAAGGTCATCGAGGGGACATACGACAACACTGCCAACAGTGGCAACAATCCCACAACTACAAGCTATACAGGAGAATGGTAATTTATGTTTGAGCAGTTATATAAAAACGCCCCTGCCAAACCGCGCGAGGACGATTTCAAGAATAATCAAGGCTTGTTATTCTGCGGCAAATGCCGTCAGGCTCGCGAGTGTTTCATCGAATACCCCAAAGGTAGCGGAAAAAACATCATCAAAACTATCCCATGTCAATGTGATATCGAGGATGAAGAAGAATATCGGCGGCACAAAAGCCTTGAAGCGTTTCAAGAACGTGTTGCAGAGTTACGCCGACAGGGTGTAACGGATGAAGCATATACCCTACAGCGTTTTGAGAATGATGACGGGCGAAACCTCGAGGTTACCGAAAAATGTATGCGGTACGTTCGAAAGTGGGGCACCATGCAAGAACGCCGCTACGGTATCACGTTCACAGGTGCAGTTGGCGGCGGTAAGAGCTTTTATGCTTGCTGTATCGCTAATGCACTAATCGACCGAGGGGTAAAGGTACTTGTCACGCGTTTGTCGGACTTAGTGCGAAACAGGGTACAGGACAAGTCTGCCGTCATCGATCTACATGATTTTGAGTTGATCGTATTAGATGATATCGGCGTTGAAGGCGCAACACAAACCGCGTACAACATCATCGATGATATTTATCGGGCTAATATACCCCTGATCGTCACAACGAATTTGAGCTTATCACAGCTCAAAGAGTCCAACCCGATTGAAAAACAGAGAATTTATGACAGAATCTTACAGCGTGCCTGTTATCCGATCAAGGTTGATGTCACAGTATCGCGCTTAGATACTGCCCGAATAAACGCACGCGAGGCGCAGGGTATTTTGGATGACGAAACATAATAATTAGGAGCTGATATCATGCTGACTACAGGGCAAAGAATCAGAAAACTGAGAAAGAATAGCGGCTATACGCAGGAAAGATTAGCAGAAGCGCTTGACGTTGCTTTGATGACCGTAGTTAGGTGGGAGCACGATACCCGACTGCCTTATGCTGATAATCTCTTGAAGCTCTCGACCCTGTTCGGAGTTTCAGCCGAGTATATTTTGAAAGGAGATAGCAACCTTGACGAACGATAACAAACCGCTTGCAACCGAATTGTTACAGGATGAAAGAGCGCGATCCAAATTCTGGCGCACTGCATTTATCACAGTGCTGTCGGCTCTGGTGATCGCCTCGGGCGTGATCTTTTATCTGTTGTCTGTCCGATAATCCCGACGTTCGACCATAGCCGCGTTTATATTCGCCCTTTGTCGCTTCATGATATCAAATGGGTTCGGTATCGCATTGACACCTTAAAACGCAATACAGCGCAAATCTGAGCAAATCAGCATACATACAAGCAAGCCCACACAAGCGGTCAAACCTGTGTGGGCTGTTCTCTTTGATATTATCACAAGTAGCGGCTTACTGTTCGCCGTCGCGCTTCATTGCTTCATCGATCGCACGATTGACAAAGCCGTTCAGACTTTCGCCGCGGCTCTCAGCATGGGCGCGGATGATCTCTTTGCGCCCCTTTTTTACTTGAAGCGCTATGCGGTCATACGTTTTTGCGTTATATTTATTCTTTGCTCTGGTCTGTGAATTACCTTTGCTCTCAGCCAAAATCACGCCCCCTAAACATTGACAAAATGATGATTATCGAGTATAATGTGAACGTAGAAAGACAGTTTTGACTGTCTTGCTCACCGAACCGCTTTGATTGCTTAAAATTGGCGATCATAACCGCTCTGTATCGCAACTACAGGGCGGTTATTTCTTTATGTTCTCAATGACTTTAGCAAGAGCTACGAGGAGCAATACAAACGCTAACACGCTGTATACCTCAGTCATTGCAACTATCCCCCTTTCGTTCACATAAAGGGAGCAAAACAGCCGCCGCTGTCTTTCTACATCTACTATTATATCATATTACCGCTACGTGTGCAAGTATAAAGATATACAAATATACGTGTGTATGTTTGTTCATTATCACTATTGATTTTATACGTGCGCACGTAGTATAATAGAGATGATGAAGAGTGCGCGCGCTTCATACGATTTGATAAGGAGATTATTGTATTATGACTACCAAAACAAACCGCACCTTTACTCAGGAAGATTATGACCGTTTTATTCGCACTGTGGGAGCGCTGAACATTCCCGATGATGATATCACCGAGGGGCTTGACTTTGTCACGGATTATATGCGTAACAACCCCCTCACGGATGACAACCGATCACAGTACATTGTGATGATGGCTGTCGCCGCCTATCACGCAGGAAAGAACGCCGCAAAATAACGATTGACACAATACAGCCGCCGTACACTGGATGATAGGTGTGCGGCGGTTTTCTTTTCCCTGTGATCTATGTATACCGCATGACCGCATATCGTCGCTTGATCGCTCTCTCGGCATATAAAACAGCAGAATGATATCGGTGATACTTCCCTGCCGTGTATCTCGCTTTATCCTGTACAACAAACCCCCGAAAACAGACTCACGACTTGATGTTTATTTGATGTTTATTGTTACTAAAAGATACGAATAAACATCAAGATTTACAAAAAATATAAATCTTAAAAACCGCATAGATAAGCCATTATTTAAGGATATCAGGGGTTACAAAAAGCCCTTTTTCGCTCTCATAACCCGGAGGTCGTGAGGTTCAAGTCCCACCCCCGCAACCAGTATGAGTGTTGATAACGGACTTAAGTTATCAACACTCATTTTCTTTTTGTGATTTTTTCATGCAGGAGCAGATTTCGGTCTGCTCCTGCTTTATTATATGGGTTTATTTTGTCAGGCGGTTTTTCCGCGCTGGCTTGGGAACATATCCGTGGGCAGATATTCCACCTTTACGCCCTGCCTCGTATCGGCAGTATAGTTTTCGTAATCCGGCTCTGTGGGAATTTCAATATACCCGACAAAACGGTAATAGATCGCGATCCGCTGGGTGTAATGCTTGCTGCTGCCCTCTTTCTCATAGACGTCGATATGATCGATCAACTCTCTTAGCATTGGGGCGGTCAAGGTCTGCATTTCCATGAACTTGCGGATCGCTTTGATGAAATCATCCTTGTTCTGCTCCATTTCATGCAGCTTGGCGATACGCTCTTTGTACTCAAAGATCTTATCCTTCAACTCCATGCGCTCCAACTCATATTTCTGCGATAGCTGCATAAACATCTCGTCCGTCAGCTTACCGGTAGCGTTGTCCTCATAGATTTTGACAAATAAGTCGGCTACCGTCTGACTTCTGACTGTCATCCTGTTCAGCTCACTTTCCAGATACTTTTGCTCACTGATCATATCCGCGTTAGTTTTCTCAGCCAACAGCTCGGCAAACTCATCCTCGTGGTATTCCAGATACTTTGCCAATCTCCTCAATTCCTGCTTGACTACCTCTTCAATCGCGTCCGCTCGGATATAGTGGCGCGAATTGCAGGAACCGCGCGTATCGCTTTTGTAGTTGGAACAACTGAAGAAATGGATATCCTTGTTGCCGGAGTTGGTATGATGCCACAGCTTACTACCGCAATCGGCACAGCAGAGCAAATCAGCAAAGATGCTTTTCTCACCGTTCTCCGGCTTTGGGTGACGACGTTTATTCTTATGGATTGTCTTCTGCACCAATTCAAACGTCTCGCGGTCGATAATCGGCTCATGAACATTCTTGAATACCGCCCAATTCTCAGGCGGATTATCCAGACGCTTCTTATTCTTATACGACTTGCTGTAAGTCTTAAAATTGATCACATCTCCGCAATACTCCTGTTTGGTGATGATGTGCTCAATGGTGGTATAGCTCCAACGGTACGGATCGGGATTGGTCTTTCTGCCTCCCTTGCGGATACCTTTCTGTATCCAGTAATAAGTCGGCGTAATCACTTTTCGCTCTTGCAAAATATGGGCGATCGTCTCATTTCCCTTTCCTTCCAATACCATGCGGAAGATATCCCTCACCACTGCGGCGGCTTCGGGGTCAATGATCCACTTTTTCGGATCATCGGGGGATTTGATATACCCATACGGCGGAAAGCTCAGCGGCTCACCGGAGCTGCCCCGGATACGGTAGGATGATCGGCACTTTTTACTGATATCCTTTGCATACCATTCATTGATGATGTTCTTGAATGGTGCGATCTCGTTTTCGCCCTCATCGCTGTCTACATTATCGTTGATGGCGATAAAGCGAACGTCACGATCGGGGAAGTAGGTATCGGTGTAGTAACCGACCGTATCATATCGCCTGCCGAGTCTGGATAGATCTTTGACGATCACAGTTGAAATATATCCAAGGTCGATGTCTTCGATCATCTTCTGAAAGCCCGGACGGTTGAAGTTGGTACCGGTATAGCCGTCATCCACATAATAGCGGGTGTTGCCGAGACTGTGTTCTTTGGCAAATTGTTTAAGCATTTTCTTTTGTGTAGAGATGGAATTGCTCTCACCCTCCATGCCGTCGTCACGCGACAGACGGCAGTAGAGAGCGGTAATTCCTACATTAGTTTTCTTCTTCGACTGCATTGTTGTCCTCCTTTCCGGCAGCCGAACACACATTTTCTGCTGTCATTGTATCATCAGAATCTTCATTCGACAAATGTACCGCTTCATTTTCAATCATCCGTTTTACGGATTTGTCAAGTGTAGGATCACGATGGATGTTTCCGTGATGTCGGAACACCGGCGTCACAATAAAGGTACAGCCGTTGACCGTATAGGTCTGATCATTTGCATACAGGGATTGGATCATCCTCATCTTGCGTCACCTCCCTTGCCTCGGTCACGGTGACGGTTGTAGTCGGTTGCGATAAGATGAAGGATATACCTTTGAATATCTCCGACGGAATAGTTTTCGGGGAAATACTTGCGGATCTCTTCATACGAAAAACTGACCTTTTCTTTTTGATTGGGTTTATCTTGGGATAAAATGCGGACAATACGCTCGGTATCAAGGTCGCCGGATTGTGAGAGCTTCTTCAATGTTAACGCTTGTGACAGGGAAGGCGTTCTCTCCTCGACTTCCATTATCTCCAACAAATCATATTGATCTGCTTCCGATAGATAGGATAAAGGTACTGCAACGCTGAATGCGATTCGATTATCGTCAACATACTCCAGAAGCTCGGGGATAAGGTTAGTCAAGCGAATATAGCGGTATACGGTGTCTCGACTCTCATTAGACTGCTTACCGATCTCCGTGGCACTGTCGTACTTTGTCGCAACTTGCGACGAAGTTAAATCGGTTCGTCTGCCCTGATGTTTGAGCGCCTCTGCTTTCATCTTATAAGCAAAGGCTTTTTCCGAGGGCAGGATGTGCTCACGGTGGAGGTTGCTGTCCACCAGCATGATCGCCGCCTCGTCACGGCTGACGGGACGAATAAAGGCAGGAACTTCGCTAAGCCCTGCCTTTTGCGCCGCACGGAAACGGCGATGTCCCGAGATGATCTCATATTGGTCTGCTGTTCCCTCTAAAGGTCGGACGATCAACGGCAACATAACGCCATGCTCCTGAACGCTCTCGATCAGGCTGTTCATCTCGTCGTTATCGAGCACCTTGTAGGGATGTTCTTTGAATGGGTGTAATTGGTTGATTGATATAGTTTTCATCTTTCATTGTCCTTTCTGTAAAGTATTTGTTTTTGCCGCTGGGTACCGAGCTCTGTTTGCAGCTCCCGCTCAACGGCTTGTTTTAATTCGGGTTGTCTTTTTGCGATAAATCGGCAGATCTCCTTATCCTTGCGATACGGCATGATCTGCCGTGTTATCCCTTTGCACTTTTCTTTCAGCGCGATTTCTTCATCGGGCGTTTTGATGCGTCGCAATTTGTTCCGATACTTCTGCCGCACACCTTCGAGCTCGTGTATCTTCTCGTCGATCAGATTCTCATAATCATGAAAATCGGTCTCGGTGACGATATGATGCTTCCCGAGGAATTGCGCGGCCTCGGAGATTTTGTCCAAGTCCTTCCAGATGGCGCGGAACTCCGGCGAGATCGGGATATTGTTTTTGATCTCGACATACGGTCTGCCTGAGATCAATCGAAACAGCTCGACGACAAGCTGAAAGAAGATCGTGAAGCCGTCCGGCTCTCTGTATCTCGGATTCGATTGTATGAGGATCAGCAGCGGCTTTCTGTTGCGCGGCGGCGCTTGGAAATCCGCAAATGTCAAGTTACTGCCGAGGTTGTTGTGCAGGCGTTCGTTGATGGCGTTACGCGTGTACTCTTTTCCGAGGCTGTCGATACGGATCGGACGTTGCCACGACGGCGCTTTGACAGACGGATGCTGATAATCGTATCCGCGGACGAACTCATAGCCGATGGATTCCAGATAATAGATGAACATGGATTCCTTGTAGCTGTGGGCGATCGCCTCATCGATGTCCTGCCGCAGGATATCCCTGGGGGTCGGCTGACCGCTTTTCTCGATCCAATACTGCTTTTTGCCGGAGCTGTATATCGGCGATTTGGGCAAGACGCTTTTGCCGAAATCACGACAGATGCGATCCGATACATTCCTCAGCTCGACATGGTCGCGGATCTTGTTGCGATACTTTTTGCCGTCCACAAACGAGGTGGCGTTGATCACGAAATGATTGTGCAGCTGACCCGTATTCAGATGGGTCGTGACGACTACCTGATGCCTGTCTCCCCACATCTGCCTTGCGGTGCGTATACCGATCTCGTGCGCCTCTTCCGCAGTGACCTCACCGGCGCGGAAGCTCTGGTATCCGTGATAAGCGACGACCTTACCGCGCTCACCAAAACGCCGTTTGACCGCCGTCATTTCTTCATAAGCCCGGAACTTGGAACAGTTGATCCCGCTGACATACATCGTCTCGTCGGTTTTATCCGCGTTCGCCGCGTATTCCAGCGTTGCGTAGAGATCGTCATCAAGGTATTTACGCTCGATGGTTTTGTCGGGGTTCCGCGCGTAGTCGATGGCCTCCATCCGCCTGTTTTTGACAGGACAGAATCCGGTGGTAGCCACGGCTGATCACCTTCTTTATGAGGTGTCAAAAGTGCATTTTCGATCTCAGACAAAAGTGCCAAGGCACGCTCGTTCACCTCGGGTGAAAACGGCGGCTCCATCAGCGCGTCGATCTTTTCACAGAAATGAAAAAAGACGTCCGGCGGCACCGCTTGCGGTGCGTAGCCCAACGCCCTTTGCCTGAGATATTCGGTTGTGTTCAAGCCGCAAAGCGCAGCATTCTTTTTTATTCTCTCCTTATCCCGCTCATTGACAGTGAAGAAGAAGCCTTTTGTATTAGTTTTCATATTTTACCTCTCAATCTTTTTGGGCAGCAAAAAGCCGATGAACAGTTACGCTCATCGGCTTGCTGAAATATTGTTTTATCTTTCATGATCCCGGTACCTTTCCCGCGGCAGCACATCTTTGATATACTCTCTGACAGTCAGATACACCTCGTCGAACGGCGGTTTGAAAACATCGCCTTCAAAACGAAACTTTTCATACGAGTGCCGTAAATCTTCCGTTTTGTGGAGAAATCCATTGAAGGTTTCTAAATGCCTGTTGCTGTTTTTCAGTGTTTGAAGAACCTCATCGCGGTTGAACTCAAACACGCCTGACAGATAATACAGATCGATGACATCCTTTATCCTGCGGAACACCTTTTCCGATGATACTACAGCAGTTTTATCCGCTATCATCTGTATGGGAGATACGCCGCGAAAACGGAACCCTGTTACCTCATAGATTTGAGTCGGTACCTCAGGACGGTTAACGTCAATATCCATTGTAAACAACGTTCTGTCTGCTGCGGAATCTATTACCTCAAATCCTGCTGAACGTCTTTCACCATACATTCTGTAAAGGCTTATCTTCAAACCAAGACCGATTTTGTCAATTGCCTTTTGTAAAGAGGCAACCATCTGCTCACCGGTCGGTGATGTGTCGGTATTCCAGTTGGCGTCAATATCGACGGTGTGACGTGT
>JAHKVW010000128.1 GCA_020624805.1 bacterium
TCTCCCTCCGAGCTCGCAAGCGAGCCCACCTCCCTCGTCAGAGGGAGGATGATAGACGTACTGTTCCTAACTTATATACTTTTTCGACAAACTGAAAGGCTGTCATGACGACAGCCTTTTTCTTATCCCGATCAGACAGGATGGACTTTATTCTCTTTGTCGAGTAATTCGGAGTTGATACCGAGCTTTTTGTTGCGGCGCTTCTCAAAGAAGTCGATCGCGACCTTCGGGAACTGGGCATAGCTGAGGACGTCCTCTTCCTGCTCCATATACTGCGGGATCTCGGCGCGCAGCTTTTCAAGCTCCGGCTCAAGCAGATCGGCGGGACGACATTCGATCGGCTCCATATCGCCGATAATGCGCTTGCGGAACTCGGGGTCAATAGGCATCGGAGTGGTGCCGTATTTGCCCGCGACCAGATCCTTGAACTCGTTGGTGCACATCTTGTAGCGCTCGCCCATGATGACGTTGAACACCGCCTGCGTACCGACGATCTGAGAGGTCGGGGTGACGAGCGGCGGATAACCGCTGTCCTCACGCACACGCGGTACTTCCTCGAGCACCTGTGTGAGCTGATCTTCCTTGCCCGCCTGTTTGAGCTGACTGAGCAGGTTGCTCAGCATACCGCCCGGCACCTGATAGATCAGCGCCTTGGCATCGGTAGCGAGCATCTTGGGATCCAAAAGACCGCTCTTGATATACTTCTCGCGCAGGGTCATGAAGTACTCACGGATCGGGGTCATGCTCTCGAGCTTGATACCGGTATCATATTCGGTACCCATGAACGCGGCGATCATGCTCTCGGTCGGCGCGTGAGAGGTACCCAGCGCCAGCGGAGAGATCGCGGTATCGATCATATCGACGCCCGCTTCTACGCCCTTCATCAGGCACATGGAGGCAAGTCCGGAGGTATAGTGAGTATGGAGCTGCAGGGGCAGATCAACTTCGGATTTGATCGCCTTGACGAGCTTTTCGGTACGGTAAGGGGTCAGCAGCGCCGCCATATCCTTGATGCAGATGGAGTCGGCGCCGGCGTCGGCGATACGCTTGGCGTATTCGACATAGTACTCATCGGTAAAGACGGGTCCGGTGGTGTAGCTGATCGCTACCTGCGCGTGAGCGCCTTCTTTCTTAGCCGCCTTGATGGCGACCTGCAGGTTCTTGATATCGTTCAGCGCGTCAAAGATACGGATGATATCGATACCGTTCGCAACGGAACGCTGTACAAAATACTCAAGTACGTCGTCGGCATAATGACGGTAGCCGAGCATATTCTGTCCGCGGAACAGCATCTGGAGCTTGGTGTTCCTGCAATGCGCGCGGATAACGCGCAGACGATTCCACGGATCCTCGTTCAAAAATCGCAGACAGCTGTCGAAGGTCGCGCCGCCCCAACATTCAAGAGAATAGTAACCGATCTTGTCCATCTGATCGAGGATCGGAAGCATCTCTTCGGTCGTCATACGGGTCGCGATCAGGCTCTGGTGCGCGTCGCGCAGCGCTGTCTCTGTGACTAAAATCTTCTTGCTCATCTTATTCTCCTTAGCCTATGGTCACGAGGGTCGCGCCGGTGTCTACACTCTCGCCCTTGCTGACGGAGATACCGGTGACGGTGCCGTCCTTAGGCGCCTTGATCTCGTTCTCCATCTTCATCGCCTCTAACACAACGAGGACGTCGCCCTTCTTGACGGACTGACCGTCGGACACGTTGACGGATACGATCGTGCCGGGCATGGGCGCGGCGACCTTCTCACCCGCGCCGCCGGATACCTTTTTGGGAGCAGCCTTCACATGAGCGGGAGTCTTTTGGGGAGCAGCCGCAGGAGCGGGAGCGGGTGCAGCGTCAGCGCCCAGCTCTTCTACCTGTACGTCATATGCGACACCGTTGACGGTGATTCTCAGATTCTTCATAATCGTTACCTCATATTTCTATAGTTTATCAGATCGAAAGGATCGCGCGTTATGCGACCGCTATTATACTTTCGTCGTATGCTTCTTGGGCAAGGTGGAAACGCGCTTGCTCAGCAGGATCTCGATCGCGCCGCTCAGCTTATCGCGCAGTGTGTCGGGTTCGACGATATCGTCGATATAGCCGTCCTCAGCCGCCTTGATCGCGGTGAGATTCGCCTTGACATAATCCATCGCGAGCTGATCCTGTTCTGCCGCGGGAGCGTCGGCGATACTGCTGTCGAGGATGAACGCCGCCGCCTTGGGAGCGATAGGAGATACGATCGCGTCATCCAGCGCGTAAACCAGATCGGCGCCCGCGGTCGAACCCGCCAGCGCGATATAGACCGCGCCTACCGCGGTACCGGAGATGATCGAGATCTTGACAGCGGTAGCATCGGCATAGGTAGAGATCAGCTTGGAGGCGTCAGAGAGATTCTCGAACTTTTCCGCGTCAACGATGGTGATCAGCGGGATCGAGAACGCGTCGCAGAAGCGAACATGCTTTGTCATCTTTTTGGCGCCGTCAGCAGAGATCACGCCGCCCTTGGTGACGATGATACCGACAGGATAGCCGTTCACCCTGCCGAAAGCGGTGCAGACAGGCTCGCCGTAGCCGCCGCCGACACAGAGGAGCGAATCCTCATCGGCAAAGTACTTGGGCAGCTTATCCGGCTCGGCATACGCGGGGATCGGCTCAAACGCGGGAGCGGGCTCGAGGTTGTTTGCCGGAAAATATCCGAACAGTGCCTTCGCCTGATCCACACAAGCCTCATACCCCTCGCAGATAAAGGAAACAGCGCCCGCTTCCAGATTATCCTGCGCACAAGCCTTGTCGCCGATCGTATCAATGCTCAGCTTCGCGTCCTTTTCCATGATGATGTAGTCGGCAGCCGACGCGATCAGCGCCGAGGTTCCCATACAGGTGCCGAGAATGACGGAGATCTGCGGGACGATACCGCTCAGCTTCGATGACTTTCTCAATATCTCGCCGTACGCGGAGAGAAGCTCATATTTCTGCTCCAGTCTGCCGCCGACAGAATTGTAGAAGCCGACAACGGGAGCGCCGGTTTTCAGCGCCAGATCATAGAGCTCGGTGATCTTTTTGGACTGCGCCTTGCTCATCGCGCCGCCGCAGACGTCGACGTTCTGCGCGAACGCGTAGACGTTGACGCCCTCGACGGTCCCGAAGCCGGTGACCGCCTCCGCTTCACCCGATTCGCCCTTTAAATAAGCATCGGTCTCGTTGAAGCTGCCCTCATCAAAAAAGGCGTTCAATACATCGTAGGATGAATACTTTTCAACTCCCACAAACATTCCTCCTAACAGGCACACCGATAAACCTGTGCCACAAAAATTTTCATTTTATATTATATTACAACCATTCCAAAATAGCAAGGGAAAAACAAGAAATATCTGTTGAATCCTTCAAGATAAACGCAGGATATCATCTGCCGCGTAAACAGAGAGTATTCGGATCAAACAGTAAAAGAAAAAGCCCCCTTCTCGGGGCAATGTCATTAAGTTAAGAAATCGTATCTCGCTGATGCTCGATCAATTGATACAATTCCTCAGTCCCTGTTCAGGGACAGCTCCTTTTACCAAAAGGAGCCTTCTTAACTTAATGATACTACCTTTTCAGGGAGCGGTAGGATCAATCGTGTGAGTGGTTCAATATTTTGGACAGATCGCTTTTTGCCATGCCGTCCTTGACCGTAAAGCGCAATGCCTCCAGCGTCGAAAACAGCACCGGATCAGCGCACTCAAAATAATAGCAGGAGTGATTCAGCCCATAAGAACCGATGGCGCGGATGATCGTGTCGAGGATCGCGTAGGTCGGCTTATCGATACGCTCCGGATCCTCAGGCAGCGGCAACAGCTCGTCCACGACAATGATGTAGCCGCGGTGATGAAAGCGGATATAGCCGCAGGGCGTGTCATCCAAAAAGGCGTTCAGCGCCTTTTGCTCACTCTGTTCATTTTTCGGATCGGGTTTGACTACGAGCATGATCATTCTCCGTTAGAAATATTATTTTAGAACAAGCCAAAACAGAAAGATTGCGCCCAATGTCGTTTCGTTAAGAAAATGTATCTCGCGAATGCTCGATCATTTGATACAATTCCTCAGTCACCCGACACTCGTGTCGTGCGACAGCTCCTTTTACCAAAAGGAGCCTTCTTAACGAACGGAACCGAGAGAAGCTCTCCCCTACATTAGGGATTCAATATCAAAATCCGGGTTGGGATTGGGGTCTGCGGATAATTTGCGCACCTCGATATCGGTCAGGTCACGGTACATTCCCGAACGCAGCTTGCCGAGCTTGACGCCGCCGATGGCGATACGCTTCAATCGAGCGACTTCCAGTCCGACCGCATCACACATCTTGCGGATCTGGCGGTTCCTGCCCTCGCGGATGACGATCTCGAGGATACAGCGCTCGTTATCCTTGTCACGGCTGACGACGCGCACCTGAGCGGGAGCGGTTTTTCTGCCGTCGATGACAACGCCGCTTTCGAGCTTCGCGACCTGTTCATCGTTGATATTCGGGCGCACGGTCACGCGGTAGACCTTATTGACATGCTTTTTCGGGTGCATGACATGGTTGGCGAACTCGCCGTCATTGGTCATCAACAGCATACCCTCGCTGTCGCGGTCAAGTCTGCCGACAGGATAAAGACGAACGTCGATATCCTTGATCAGATCCGCGACGCACTTTCTGCCGCGTTCATCGCTCATCGTGGTGAGCACGCCGCGCGGCTTGTTGAGCATGATATAGCGCACCTTCGGCTTGGCGGTGCCGGTAACGCGGCGCTTGCCGACATAGACCTTATCACGGCGCGGGTCGACCTTGTCGCCGATCTGAGCGACTTTTCCGTTGACGCGCACCCTGCCCGCCGCGATCAATTCTTCACTTTTTCTGCGCGAAGCAACGCCGCAGTCGGCGAGCATTTTCTGCAATCTGACTAACTGTGCCAATGTAACAAATCCTTTATATATGTGAATAAACTTCGTTTTTGATGATCCTGATCGACGGCTTGCGCCGTTTTGATCGGTGCTTGTGACAACACCTCTCCGTCAGCGGTACAGACGACCTTTCCGACGCATGTATCCTCCGCGATCGGAGCATACAGGAACACAGGCAGATAGACCTGTGTGGAAACGTCCTCCGCATCGGCGGGTACGACGACGCGGATCTCCTCCGTATTCAGGGAAACGGAATCCGCCTCTCCGCCGACAACGCTGATGGAATCCCTGTCTGTATCGACCGTCATCGCTCTATAGCGCGAAAAGCCCTCTTCATACAGCTCGGTATGGTCGCCCCAATCACTGCGGTCATTGAGCGTGACGGCGATCAGGGTGAGATCGTCGCGGCGTGCCGCGGTGACAAGGCATCGACCCGCCTGATCCGTAAAACCGGTTTTGCCGCCGATACAATCCTTGTACATCCTCAGCAGCTTGTTATGGTTCGGATACGTGATGAACTTGTCGGCGGGATAGATGAAACGTACTTCCATCGAGGTCTGCGAGGTGATGAAGGCAAAATCCTCATTCCGCATGGCGTACGCCATCAACAGCGCCATATCATAGGCGGTGGAATAATGCTGTTCGTCATCCAAGCCGCTGGGTGTGACGAATCGGGTATGCTTCATTCCGATCACAGCCGCCTTCTCATTCATCAAGTCCGCGAACGCCTGTGCACTGCCGGCGATCGCGATCGCGGCGGCATTGGCGGCGTCGTTGCCCGACTGCATCATCATGCCGACAGCAAGGTCATAGAGCGTGACCTTCTCCCCTTTTTTGAGGTACATGGAGCTGCCCTCGGCGACCATTTCATCGGTGAATTCCACCACGCGATTATCGACCGCGGCTTCTTCGAGGGTCAGCAGGGTCGTCATGATCTTGGTGGTCGACGCCATCGGGAGCTGTTGATCGGCGTTCTCCGACAAGAGGATCTTTCCGTTATCCGGACAGTACAGCACATATGCCGCGGCGGAAACAGGAACCTCTTCCGCGTGAACGGAAAGGGTCGAAAGGACGCAGATCAGCCATGACAGCAGCAGAGAGAATAGCTTTTTCATCGAATCACCCGATATATCTTATGAGAGATACTGGAGATTTATGATGCGCTCAGCCCTGATCGGATAATAAAGCAGTCAAGCTGCCTTATCTTGATGGTTGTTATGATCAAGCCTCAAACTTGTCGAGATCGTTTTCGAGATCGGTCTTGTCGTCCTTATCCTTTTTGATAAAGGACGAGATCTTATCGAACGCTTCGGGGATCATACCGACGATACGATCGGCAGCGCCGTCATACTTTTCGATCGGGATGAACTTGGTAACGCCCTTGCTGATGCTGAGAAATCCAAGAGGCTGGATCGTAACGCCCGCGCCGGAACCGCCGCCGAAGCAATCACGGTTCTCCTTCTTGGTCGGCAGATCGGAACCGCCGGACGCAAAGCCGTAGGTCACCTTGGATACGGGAATGATCACCGTACCGTCGGGAGTAGTGATCGGATCGCCGATGATGCTGTTGACGTCGATCATTTCCTTGATTTTTCTCATAGAGGTATCCATTAAACTGTTGATAGGATGGTCACTCATAATTACATCTCCTTTTTATGATATCTTTGTAATTGCCGAGAAAATGTTTTCACAACAAATTATTTCTTGAATTTTGCTTTCAGGAACAGGATCAGGAATCTGAAGCCTGCCTTGAGCGCCGCGCCGAGGACAAAGATGATGCGCAGATACACATGGATATCCGCGTAGACCTCGGTGGGCTTTTCGGGATCGAATACCGGCTCGATGCTGATATTGTAATCCCTGCACACCGTAGCCGAAGCTAAGATATTGATGGAGGGATAGAGCGCGGAACACACCTTGCCGTAGGTCAGCGCGACCGTAGCGGCGTCCTCACCCGACAGCATAATACCGACGTCGAGCTTCTCAAACACGACATGAGAAAAGATGCCCTTGAGCATACCTGTCGCGATGTTCGCCATCGAGCGGAACAGCTCGATCAGCCCCGTCACGCCGTGCTTATCCTTGAGCTTTGCGAGGAAGGAGGGCTTTTTCTCCTCTTCTTTTTTATCCTTCTCCGGTTTTTCCTCTTCTTTCTTTTTCTTCTTTTTCGGCTTCTTTTCCTTTTTCGGCTTCTTTTCTTTCTTCTTGGTTTCGTCCTGCGGCAGGAGCTTGATCTTAAAGAAAAGAATCTTCAAGGAGAGGGTCAGATCCTCCGAATACAACAGGAACACCTGAACCCGGATCAGCGAAATGAGAAAGATCAGCAAGAGGATCCCCAGTAATATATACAGGATTACCAAGTTACTTACCTTCTACTGCTTCGGCGACGATCTCCTCAACCGTACCGGTGACAGTATCGTCGTTGGTTTCATCGGGCTGAGAATCTTCACCGTTCTCAGCTTCCTTTTCATTTTCAAAGATACTGAGCTGTTTGCCGTGATCGCCCTTATCCTCATCCTTCGGGATGGGCGGCAGCTCGTCCAGCGAGCGGATCGAGAAACAGCGCAGAAAATGGTCGGTCGTACCGTAGAGAAGCGGTCTGCCGGGCAATTCCAGTCTGCCCTTCTCTTCGATCAGACCCTTTGTCGTCAAGGAGCCGATAACGCCGGAGCAATCGACGCCGCGCACCTGTTCGACAAAGCTCTTGGTGACAGGCTGGTTGTACGCGATGACGGCAAGCACCTCCATCGCCGCCTGAGAAAGCGGGATGTTGCGCCTGAGATCCATCGCCTTGCGTACCTGCGGAGCGAACTGCTTAACGGACACCATCTGATAGCTGTCATTGAGCTGAATGATGGTGATACCGCGCTCCATCTCGGCATATTCGCCGATCAGGATATCCATCTGCGTCTTGACGGCACTTTCGGGGATCTCCAGTGCCTCAGAAAGACGTTTAATATCTACGGTATCACCCGCCGCGAACAATATTGCCTCGATCGAGGAACGATATTCTTTTTCTGTCACGATGATCCCTCCTTACTTTTCTATCATATGGACGATCGCTTCGTCGCCGTCGCCTTCGATACGGACGCGCTTGCCCTTGACAAGCTCCAATACCGCGAGGAAGGTGGCGACCAGCTCGCTTCTGCCGCTGCCGGCTTCGAACAGCTCCTTGTAGGTCACTGTCCTGCCGTGCCACAGACGGCGCATCACGTGGATGATACGCGACGAAACGGATACGATCTTTTTACTGACGATGCCCGCAAACGCGGAGCGATCTGGCGGGAGCTTACGCTGTCCGCGTCCGACGGCGCTGACATACGCCGCTGAGATATCCATCGGGTCATGGATACGGTTATAGGTCAGATCGAACTCCACCTTGGACGGTGTCTTGGTGAAGGTGTCGAAGTCCACCATCGGGGCAAGCATACGGGCGATCTCACGGCACTGCTGATACTCGATAAGCTGTCCGGTGAGTTCTTTCTTCAAGTCCTCCGCCTCATCCTCGTATTTCGGCAGGAGCATCGCGGATTTGATATATACCAGACGGGACGCCATCTCGAGGAATTCCGAGGCAATATCCATCTCATTCTCGCGCATCAGCTCGATCTGCGCCATATACTGCTCGAGCAGCTCGGCGATCGCGATATCATAGATGTCGATCTTGTTCTTGATCACCAGCGTGAGCAACAGATCCAAAGGACCGTCATAGACCTCAAAGTGATAGGTCAACTGTTTTTCGCCGACCTGCATCGTGTTTGCGTCGGAGGGCAGGATGGTGATCTGATTATTCTCTTGTTCAGGCATCATACCACTCCTATGATTAACGTTAAGCTGATTTCTCTTATACCGGGTAGAGCAAGCCCATTTCGGGAGGAGCAAGCACATATCGGGAGGAGCAAGCCCTTCCCCTATAAATATTTATTTGACAAAGGAAAACGGCAGCGCAGTGATCCAGTTGACAAAGGTCAGCACGTATTTACTCAGGAAGTTGAGCGGAACACTCAGCACACCCATCCATAACAGCGCGATCAGCACGATGGAAATGATGTTCTGGTAGCGATAGAACCACGCGACCGCTCTGTCGGGCAAAAACACGAACAGGATCTTGGAGCCGTCGAGCGGCGGGATCGGAAGCAGGTTGAACACCGCCAGACTGACGTTGATCTGGATATAGAACACCAAAAACAGATTGAGATAGTAACCGAAGCCCTCACCGGTGAAAAACGTTGGCGCAAACGCGGCGATCGCATGGAAGATCAGTCCGCCGACGATCGCGGCAACGATATTGGCAACGGGTCCCATCAAAGCGACGATGCCCATGCCGAGCTTGGGGTTCTTGAAATTACGGGGATCGATCGGAACGGGCTTTGCCCAGCCGAATCCGAAGAGCAGCAGTGCCAGCGCGCCGAACGGATCAATATGCGCCATCGGATTGAGGGTCAGTCTGCCGCGGTATTTGACGGAAGTATCGCCGAGTTTGAGCGCGGTGAACGCGTGTGCCCATTCATGGAACGGCAACACGAGAAAAACGATCACCAATATCGCGAGAACCTGTGTCAAAGCCGCGGTGAAATCCAAATTACCTCTGAGTAAACTGAACAGCATAAATATCACCAAATTATCAATTCTAATATTTACATATCAATACAGATTATAGTATACTATAAATCGAAACAAATAGCAAGTTGAAAAAGATAGAATAAATTTTGAAAAAACACTTGCATTTTAAAAAGATTTCTGCTATTATAAACGAGTTAACGTATGTATTACTTTATATTATGATTTTCAAAGGAGGTGTACAAGCATGGCAAAATGTGATTTTTGCGGCAAGGATGTTAAATTCGGCATCAAGGTCTCTCACTCACACAGACGTTCCAACAGAACCTTCAAGCCTAACGTTCAGAGAGTAAAGGCTATTGTTGACGGCACTCCTAAAAGAGTACACGCTTGCACCCGTTGCTTACGTTCAGGTAAGGTAACAAGAGCGGTTTAATCAACAGCAAACGACCCCCGAGGAAACTCGGGGGTTTATTGTTATCATTATATTAAAAACTGAAAGTGGTCTCTCGCAATTGCCCGATCAATTGCAGTCACCGCACCATACACGTTAAAATCCCGCAGGCGTTTTGTCACACCTGCGGGATTCTTGTGTATAAACAGTTATATAAAGGATCGGATCAGCCTAAGGTCTTTTCTACGATGCCTTTAACGGCATAGAGCGCTTCATCGGCTTTGGTAAGATCCTTACCGCCCGCCATCGCGATGTTGGGCTTGCCGCCGCCGTTACCGCCGGCGATCTGCGCGACCTCACGCACGATATTGCCCGCCTTGAGACCTTTTGCGATCGCGTTCTTGGTACAAACGCAAGCAAATATCAGCTTGCCGTCCGTGACGGACGCCAGAACAGCAACCGCGTCATCGACAGCCTCTTCGATATTCTCGCAGGTCTTGCGCAGCGCGTCGGCAGGAGCGCCGTTGAGCATTGCGGTGATGACCTTGGTGCCCTGAACTTCCTCGGCATTATCGAGGATCGCGCCGGTCTGATCCTTCGCGATCTCATTCTGCAGCTCCTCGATCTGCTTTTCCATCTCTTTGATCCTGACCATCATACGCGCGGCGCCCTGTACCAGCTCAAACGGGTTGTTGACATGGAGCGTAGACGCCGCCTGACTGATCATCAGGATGGCATTGTTCAGATATTTGATAAAGTTATGACCGGTGACAGCCTCGATCCTGCGGACGCCCGCCGCTACGGAGCCTTCCTGCTTGATCTTGAACATACCGACCTTCGCGCTGTTATCGACATGGGTACCGCCGCAGAATTCCTTGCTGAAATCGCTGACCTCTACGACACGCACGATATCGCCGTATTTCTCGCCGAAGAGCGCCATCGCTCCCTTCTTTTTAGCCTCATCGATCGACATCTCGGTGCAGGTGACGGGAATACCCGCGAGGATGATCTCGTTCACACGCTTTTCGACCGCCAACAATTCTTCGGCAGTCATCGCGGAGAAATGGGTAAAGTCGAAGCGAACAACATCTTCATCAACCAGCTGACCCGCCTGCTGTACATGGGTGCCGAGCACCTCGCGCAGTGCCGCCTGCAGCAGATGTGCCGCGGTATGATTGCGCATGATATCCAGACGGCGTTCTATATCGATCTTCGCGGTGACGGTGTCCCCTACCGCGATCGTACCGGTGTCAACGACACACATGTGCATAAACACGCCTGTAGGATCCTTCTTGACGTCATCGACCTCGATCATGCAATTGCCCGCTTTGATCTCGCCGGAATCGCCGACCTGACCGCCGCTCTCCGCGTAGAACGGAGTGCGGTCGAACGCGACGATGACGTTCTCACCCTCCTGCGCGCGGTCAACACGCTCGCCGTCCTTGGCGATCGCGACGACCTTGGCTTCACACTGATAATCGGTGTAGCCGACAAACTCAGTCGCGGAAAGATCGTTGAAATCGATCGAATCGCTGTCCCACGCGTCCGCTCCGGCATTCTTGCGCGCCTTGCGGGAACGCTGCTTTTGCAGCAGCATCAACTCATGGAAGCGCTCAACATCGACCTTGATACCTCTTTCGGAGAGGATCTCACGGGTCAGATCGATCGGGAAGCCAAAGGTATCATTGAGCTTGAACGCGTCCTCACCCGTGAGGATATCGACGTCCTTGTTCTCGATGATCTCTCTGAGCATCGCGAGACCCGCGTCAATGGTTTTGGCGAAGTTCTCTTCCTCGACCTGGATAAGCTTGATGATATAATCCTTCTTCTCGACTAATTCGGGATAAGCGGAGGCGTTCTCCTTGATCACAGTATCACAGATCTGATACAGGAAGGGCTCGGTTCTGCCTAAGAGTCTGCCGTGGCGTGCCGCTCTGCGGAGCAGTCGGCGCAGAACATAGCCTCTGCCCTCGTTGGAAGGCATAACGCCGTCTGCAATCATAAAGGTGGTGGAACGGATATGGTCGGTGATGACGCGCAGGGAGATATCCTTCTTGTCATCCTCGCCGTAGTTCACGCCCACGACCTGAGAGATGTGCTTCATGATATTCTGAACGGTATCGACGAGGAACAGGTTATCGACGCCCTGCATCACGCAGGCAAGGCGCTCCAGACCCATACCGGTATCGATATTCTTCTTCGCCATCTCGGTATAGTTGCCTTTACCGTCGGACTCAAACTGAGAGAACACGAGGTTCCAGACCTCGACAAAGCGGTCGCACTCACAGCCGACATGGCAATCGGGCTTGCCGCAGCCCTTTTCGTCGCCGCGGTCAAAGTAGATCTCGGAGCAGGGGCCGCAGGGACCGGAGCCGTGCTCCCAGAAGTTGTCCTCCTTGCCCATGCGAACCATATGAGAGGGATCGACGCCGACTTCCTTTGTCCAGATGTCATAGGCTTCGTCATCATCCTGATAGATGGACACATAGAGCTTGTCGACCGGCATCTCGAGTTCTTTAGTGAAGAACTCCCATGCCCACGCGGTCGCCTCATGCTTGAAGTAATCGCCGAAGGAGAAGTTGCCCAGCATCTCAAAATAGGTGCCGTGACGCGCGGTGATACCGACGCGCTCGATATCGGGTGTGCGGATACACTTCTGGCAGGTGGTCACACGGCTTCTCGGCGGTGTGATCTCACCGGTGAAATACTTCTTCATCGGCGCCATACCGGAGTTGATCAGAAGAAGGGAGTTATCGTCCTTCGGAATGAGCGGAAAGCTCGGAAGACGAAGATGACCCTTGCTCTCCATAAAGGACAGGAATTTTTCTCTGAGTTCATTCAAACCCATATACTGCATAACAAATACCTCACTTTGTATCAAATCACTTATCCGGGAGGAGCAAGCCCCTCCCCTACAGATAAACAAAAAAGCCTATCCCGAAAATGGGACAGGCTGACCTGCGGTACCACCCAAATTGCCGTATCAATGATACGACCACTCAGTTCTCTTTAACGCAGAGTGACGCCGCGCTTTCACGCGGAGGCTCCGGGGTGGCTGCGGATACTTCCCGCGGGGTCTCGCACCGACCGACCCTTCTCTGAACGGGAGCATATACGCTCGTCCCATCTCAGCCGAAATGTATTATATCGCTATTCCCCGCCGTTGTCAATACCGATATTCATGAATACTCAGATATTTTCGGCACAAATAAAGAGCGGGACGCTTGCTTATATCATATGATTATGCTATCATATAAAAAATGATCCACTTACCGATATTGCACAAATCTACTAACGGAAACAGGGTGTGTTGAATGTCAAACTATTGTTATTCATGTATGAATGAGATCGACGGCAGTTATTGTCCGTACTGTAATAAAGAGAATGTCGCCGACTCAGTTGTGTATCGGCTAAAGCCCGGTACCGTACTCAACAAAAAAATACTGGTCGGCAACTGTATCGGTGAAGGCGGATTCGGCATCACCTATATCGGCAGAGATCTGACGCTGGACAGGCGCGTCGCTGTCAAGGAATACTTTCCCAACGGTTATGTCAACCGCAACAATAACGTCAGTCAGCTGGTATCGGCAACCACCGACAATCAGGTTTCCTTCTTCAAAAAAGGCTTACAGAATTTTTTGGAGGAAGCCAGAAAGATCGCGAAGCTGACCAATGTTTCGGGTATTGTCGACGTCAGAGAATACTTTGAAGAAAACGGTACGGCGTATATCGTCATGGAATACCTTGACGGCATCAACCTGTCCGCATATCTGCGCCAAAACGGTATTTTCAAGCCGGAGACGATCTTTCAGCTGATGCTCCCCATCACCTACTCCCTGCAAAAAATGCACGAGGAAGGGATCATCCATCGCGATATCTCTCCGGATAACATCATGTATCTGACCGACGGCACATTAAAGCTGACCGACTTTGGTTCGGCGCGGTATTTCAGCAACGCGCAAAAAGAAATGTCCGTCGTCGTCAAGCAGGGTTACGCGCCCGAAGAACAATACAGTAAAAACGGCGATCAGGGTCCGTGGACAGACGTATACGGACTGTGTGCCACGATGTACAAATGCATCACCGGCAAGATCCCCGTAGACGCGGTCGACAGGATCAAACAGGATACGCTGATCCCGCCCTCCGAGTTAGGGATACAGATCCCCGAACCGATGCAGGTCACCCTGATGTACGGCTTAGCCGTATTCAAAAACGATCGCTGCAAGAGCATGCAGGAGCTTTCCTATTTAATGGAAAAAGCATTGGCGAATGAAAAAATCCAGGTCGAAAGCGCCGATTACTATCATCGGCTCAATCAGACGATGATCGCCAACAGCAGCACCACGTTCATGCAGGACTTTGATAACGCGATCAATAACCGTGGCAATTTTAATCGTCAAGAAGTCGATCCGCAGTCCGTTCACCGCAACACCGGCGGTTATTCTTATAACCGGTACACCGGACAGCCCGATCCCTACGGATATGACAGATATCGTGATCCCGCCCCGGGCTACCAGCCGCCCTACAACGATCCCCGACAAAATCAGCAGAATCATAATAAGAATTCCGGCAAAACGCCTATCATCATCGCTGTCACGGTATTTTTGTGTGTATCACTGATCGCGGGTACGGTCATCTTCTTGTTCATGAAGTATGATACTCAGCCCAAGGATGAAGCAATCACGACCGCGACCGAGATCATCACCGTAGTCGAAACCACCGCAAATGATAGCCAGGAGGAGGATTCCGATGATTCCGCTCCCGATCCTGCTCCGCAGCCGAAAAAGACGACGCCAACCGAACCGCCCGCCCCGGTCAGGCCGACTCCTCAAACGACCGCGTCTGCCAGCGATGTACTGGGAGATCAGGCAGGACACAATTATCATCCCTCTAACGTTCTGTCAAACGACGGCACCTGCTGGTGTCCGAAGGAAGGCAGCGGCGTGGGTGAATGGATCAAGCTGGATTTCGGAGAATCAAAAAAGATCAACGGTCTTGACATCGTCAACGGTTACGCGGGCAGCGAAGAACAGTATAAAGCAAACTCAAAGGTCACAAAAATCAAGATCGAGTTTTCCAACGGTAACAGCGTTACAAAATCGCTGAGTGTGAAAAGCGTCAGCAACCGCAAAGACATCCAGCATGTTTCTTTCAACAGTGTCACCACATCATCGGTCAAGATCACCATTCTTTCGATCGAAAAAGGAAAAGAATGTGATGATACCTGTATCACATACATCTCGGAAACAAGTCCCTAAGGAGGGTACCGACGTCAAATGAAACAGCATATCTCAAGGGCGTTGTGTTTATTGATCGTCATCATGATGATCACGCTCACCTCGTGCAAAAAGAACGATCCACCCGAACCCGCCGATCCGGCGACGTCGGATTCCGTCAATGTGACACAGGATGAAAGCATAATGCCTGCACCGTCTGAAA
>JAHKVW010000016.1 GCA_020624805.1 bacterium
AAAAATGATCTCATTCTCGGTGCGAAGCAGTTTATAGCGAGTAGATTTTTGTCTGGTCGAGGAAAAGCCGGAGTGAATACTGGCGTATTCACGAGGATTTTGACGAAGAGCAGGCGGAAATCTACCGCTATAAACCAATTGGGGTTCAACTCTCTTCATCCTATGATTTCATTATCTGTTACCAAACATTCCGAAGGGATTGCTTCCCTGGCTACCGCCGTTGCCGTTATTGTTATTGGATTGACTACTGCTGCTGTTCGTGTTGTTTTGATCGGGGACGTCCTCATCCAGCGTCAGCTCGATCGTCTTCTTGCTGCCGCCGCGATCGATCTCGAACGTGACCTTATCGCCTGCGGATTTATCATTGATCACGGTCGTGATATCATCCGCTTTGCTGACCTCTTTACCGTCGAGCGATACAACGCGATCGCCCTTTGCAAAGCCTGCCTTAGCGGCATTGGAACCGTTCTCGACGGAGTTGATATAGACGCCCGCCTGAGAGGTTCCGTAATAGTACCACGCGAACATGCTGTTTGACAGATCGATGAAGGTCATACCGGTATCCGCTCTGCCGCGAACATAACCGTAATCCTTCAAGTCGTCGATGATCTCGATAACGTCGTTGATCGGGATGACAAAGCCAATGTTATCGATCTCTTCGGAAGAGGATTTTGCGACAACGATACCCGCAAGCGCACCCTGACCGTCAAACATACCGCCGCCGGAGTTACCGGGGTTAACAGCCGCATCGGTCTGCATGAGGTGCATGGTCTTGCCGTCGATGACGATGGAGCGATCCAGCGCCGAGATGATACCTTCGGTGACGGAGCCGCCAAGCGTGCCCAAGGGGTTGCCGATGATGACCGCTTTCGCGCCGACCGCGAGCTTGGATGAGTCGCCGAATACCGCGACAGGCAGATCGGACGCTTCGATCTTCAACAGCGCGATATCCACCTTAGCGTCGGTACCGACCAGCTTAGCGTCATAGCTGTCGCCGCCGCGGGTCGTGACCTTGATGGAGCTTGCGCCGGAGATCACGTGGTTATTGGTGACGATATAGCCGTCCTTGCTGATGATAACGCCGGAGCCCGCGCCCTGAGCGATATACTGACCGTAGAATGTGCTGGTCTGCATGACCTCGGTCGTGATTTCTACGACGGTATCCGCGACCTCATTGGTGATGGTCTCGGTCGACTTTTCGACCGTATTCTCAGCGTCTTCCTTTTCGGTATTCACCTTATGGATGACCATCGTGCCGGTGTCGTTGCTTTCATACTTGGAAGCGTTGATCTTCTGTGCCAGGATACTGCCGCCGAAGCCGGTCAATCCGGAAACGATGATACAGATAATGAGCAGCAGCGCGATACTGCCCTTCGACATACCGCCGCCGGACTTTTTGTCCTTTTTGTTACCGCTGTCCGCGGAATTCGTCGTGCTCCAATTGTTCACCGGTTTTTGCGGTGTATCGGAAACGCCGGAATAGATGTTACGGCTGTTTTCCGTTGCGCGGGTATTGTAATGATAGAAGCCGTCATTCGGGTTTTGATTCGGCTGACTCGAAGTCGACGCGGGAGTGGGCTCAGGACGACTGTATGACGGTGTGCCGGCAGCTCGATAAGGATTTTGATAGGCGTCCTGTCTCGGCTGAACAGGCTGCTGATAGTTGCCGCGATCGACATAAGGATTGCTATAGGGGCGTTGCTCCTGGGGGTCTACGGGCTGCTGAATCGGTTCCGATCTGTGAACGGGATCGGGTACAGCAGCGTGATCGCTCTCAGCCGCGTGCCGGGGGGTCTCATGCAACAGCTCTGTTTTTTCATTATCTTCGGGGAAATGCAGGTTTTCATATTGATTATCAGACATAATATACCTCCTGTTATTCTACCATTTATCGTAACGCCGAATCAAGGCGCAATATACTTTCTGAATCTTACACTATCATAAAGCTTTTATGTGTCATCTGTATGAACAAAGAGCAAAAATATATGAATACATTATGAACAGAACATGAACGTTCCGGTCATTGCCGCTGTTTGTCGATCACCATCTGTAAATACGGCAACAATTCAAAGCCCATGCGCTCATACAAACGCTTGGCGCCTTCATTATAATCCTCAACCTCTAATCGAAGCCGCATGATACCGGGCTGCGCTTTGAGCCAGTCAAAGAACTCGGTCGCCAAGCCGCGTGAACGGTACTCGGGATCGATGTAGATCTCTTCGATGGTCACGCTCACACCGCCCGCCTCCTGTGAGAAGGTCTTGGACAGCAGCACAAATCCGCAGGGCGTATCGTCACATTCAAAGATGTAGCCCTTGACATAGGCGTCACTGCGCAGCATCTCATCAAAGGTGGCGCGATAATTCTCCTCAGGTACGGGTGCGTTCACCACATCGGTGTGATAAAACACATCGACATAATGACGGTAAAGCTCCCAATCGTTTTCTGTTATTCTTCTGAACATGGTATAATTCCTTAATCGAATATTAATGGTTGAGATTGCCACACCCCGACACGAGTGTCAGGGTTCGCAATGACATTCTGTAAGGTTGAGATTGCCACGGCATAAATGCCTCGCAATGACGATTTATAGCATGGTCTATGCCACACTGTAACCAGCAAAGACTATTTCAGATCGATATGAAACAATCTTGCCGCGTTGCGATACATGATGTTGTCATAATCCTCGGGGCTGATCATCGCGCGGAATTCATTGAAGTATTCCTGATACAGCGATCTGTCACCGGTCTTGTTATGCAGATAGGTATCGGCGCCGTCGATGGGATTGTCGGAGCCGAACAGGAGCTTACCGCTCCCCCATCGCTCGATCGCTTTGAGAGTGCTTTTGACCGGCACCCATGTCGTATCGCCGTACAGGTTATCCGCTTTACCAAGCAGCTCGATCGCCTCGCTGTTATCGGAGCCCAGATCCATATGCACCATCACAAAGCTGATATCGGGATGCTTGAGCGCCGCGTGATACAGGTGGACGGAACGCGCCTCCTCGCAGCCGCCGGTGTGAGAAACGACCGGCAGATGATACCTTCGCGCGATCTCATACACCGACTCGGCACGGGGATCATCGGGCGCGACACGCGAATGGAACGGATGCAGTTTGATTCCGTAAACGAGCTCGCGGTTCTCCTCCAACAAGCGGATGAATCCATCATCGGGTGTTTCCGCATAGAGCTTCATCCACGGCGTCACGCCGATCCGGTCGGGATAACGGCGAGCGAAACGGAGGGTGCTCTCGAACACCTGATTCTGCGGCGTCTGCAAGGCGTCAGGTATTCTTTGACCGTTATGATCAAACTCAGCCGCGTTGACGCCGGACACCAATGAGAAATCCACCCCGTAACGGTTCATAGAATAAATTACATCCTCTTCACGCATCTCAAAATCAAGTATCGTTCCGATATGCACATGGGTATCGATCAACATAGAATCACCGACAATCATTTTATCACAATCAAATGCGGGAATCAATCGGAATCTGAAAAAAACTGCCGATGAAAAGTCGTTTCTTTCTCAATCACAGAGAATCATACTCGCATTCCGCCGACCTCGGCATAGTATGTACTGTGGCGACTCGCCATCATCATTCCGATCTGTCACGCTGATCCTATATCTCCATACAGATCGGAGCAAAAGGAGAATGATTCATGGACAGGAAAACAATCATGGCTGAATACGGCGTCGCGCCGTTACCGAAGGATACGACCGAAGCGATGGCATACATCCCCTACCAGCCATATGAGCCCGAAATGTGCAAGGCGGTGCTCGGATATGAGAACGGTACGCTGTTCCGCGCGCTGCACAAGCCGTTCTACGGCAGTAAATGCGGAGGTGCCGACAATGACTGAACGCGATATGATGCTCAAAAAGATCGGCACCCTCAAATTTGCCGTCACCGATATCGATCTGTTCCTCGATACCCATCCGGGTGACGCCGCAATGTTGAAAAAGCGCGAGGAATATGAAAGTCAGCTCGAACCGCTGATAACACAATTTGAGGCGCAATTCGGTCCGCTGACCAAATGCGAAAACGACGCCAACACATGGGCTTGGGTCAAAGACCCGTGGCCTTTGGATACGGAGGGTTAACTATGTTTGTATACGAAAAGCAACTGCAATACCCGGTCAAGATCAAGAACCCCAACCCCGCGCTCGCGAAAATCATCATCACACAGTACGGCGGCCCCGACGGCGAGCTCGGCGCGTCGATCCGCTATCTGTCACAGCGGTTTGCGATGCCGCTGCCCGAACTGAAAGCGACGTTGACCGACATCGGTACCGAGGAGCTGAACCATCTGGAGATGATCGGCGCGATCGTCTATCAGCTGACGCGCAACCTCAGTGAGGATGACATCAAAAAGGCGGGCTTTGACGCCTACTTTGTCGATCACACCACCGGCATCTATCCCAATTCGGCGGCAGGCGTACCCTTTGACGCATTTTCGATCGCCAGCAAGGGTGATCCGATCACCGATCTGCACGAAAGCTTAGCCGCGGAGCAAAAAGCGCGTACCACCTACGACAACATCCTGCGCTTCTGCGACGACCCCGATGTGATCGATCCGATCCGCTTCCTCAGAGCAAGAGAGGTCGTGCATTATCAGCGGTTCGGCGAGAATCTCCGACTGCTGACCGACAAGCTTGACAGCAAGAATTTCTATGCCTTTAACCCCGCTTTTGATAAACACTGTTTCAAGAAAAAGTAAACACACAGAAAAGCCTGATCCGAAGATCAGGCTTTTTGTGTTACTCACTGGCGCTCAAACAATTCCTGCAATCCCTCAGTCGCTTCGCGACAGCTCCCTTTACCAAAGGGAGCCTTTCAGGTTGATTCTAATTTGATGATTCTCAGAGAAGCGTCTCCCCTATCGTTCAGGTTACACGATCGGCTTTCCGATACCGTCAGGGGCTTTCAGATTACTGAAATAGCGCTGGATCGCAGTCACATCCGCGACCGTGACCGACTCGTCTTTATCAACGTCACAGAGCGCGAGCGCGTCATCCGAAAGAGTGACAAGCCCGGCGTTGTGGCGCAGGATCCAGGTGGCGTCGATCATCTCAACGGCGCCGTCCATATCCGCGTCTCCCAGGATGTTGCTGCCCTCACCGCCGGGGATCACCGTCACGGAATACTCCGTATCGGACGGCATCTCGTTTTGACTGGCAGCAGGAAGAGAAATGATGACCGTATCGGTCGCTTTTGCGTTCACGCTTTTGTCAAACAGCATCGACGTTTTCGCGTCATAGAGCTCATATTCGCCGATGCCGACGGAAACAGTCGCGGAACGAACGGTGTTCAATCGGATGAAAATATCCTGATCCGCCGGGATACGGAAGAATCCGCCGTTATCCGTCTGAGTGAAACCGATCCATTTATCGGTACTGTTTTTCACAACGCCGTTTTCCACCACAGCGATATCCTTGCCATCCGCGTCGGTGATACTTCCGTTGAACGCCGTATCATCGGACGCGCTGACATAGACGCGGCGGTAGCCCGCCAGCTGCGCAGGGGTAAGAGCGGTATAATCATCATAGTAATGATCCTCCGTCTTGAGCCATGAAATGATGATCTCATTCGCGTGATCGACAGAAAGGTTCGTGAGATTACCGATCAGCGTTGCGGCAGCTCTGATCTGCTCGTTGTTAGGATTCAGCGCTCTGTGCTCATCACTCTGCCAGATGTTGCCGAAGATCAGGTGAGAAAGAAAATGGGTCAACGCAAGGCATGATTCTGTATCGGTCACGCTGTCCAGCTCCTCCTGTGTCGCGCCGGAAGCCGTCATCGCGCCTTTCAGCACATCGCCGAGGAATCCGGCAGCGTACCCCTTGACCGTATCAGCGTCGAGAAGCAGGAAGGTGGCGAGTAAAACAGACGCTTTGGCAAAAGCCGCCGCGTTAATACCGGTATTGCCGGAATCATTTCTGGTCGCGACGATTCCCGCAAGTTGCGTTACGATTTGTCTGATCTGTTCCGCGGTAAAATCCTTTTTCCCTTCATCTCTTTTAAGAATATAGTAGGTATACAGCGCCACCGCGAGATACAAGCTCTTTTCGTTGCCGGTGATCGACGCCGTCATGGCGGCACTCTCATCGCTCGACAGTGATTCATAGTAAGCGATCAGATCCGATAACGGCTGTTCATAGGTCCTCGCGTATTCCTCTCTGCCGCCCGTGATCTGAGTCAGATAGGTACATAATCCCTGCAAATACACCTTCGCGTCGTTCGGGATATAGGAGTTGTTATCATCTACAAGACCGATCGAGCCATTCACGAGATCGAGTCTTTTAGGATGGAAGTATTTGGGGTTGACAGAAGTGGTGTATTCCGAATAGACAGCCTCGTTGGAGATCGCGAGATCAGCGAGCATCTTATCGTAATTCTCTGCTTGATACATTACGCGGTCGGTGCCGCAGCGCGCAAATCCCATATCCACAGGCGCCATTGCGGCAGCAAGATCAGTCTCCAGATAGCCGTTGAAGATACCGGCGTATTTCTCGTTACGCGGATCGTTATCAACATCCGCCGCGCTCGGTGTACCGCAGGTATAAGCATAGAGATTATCGGAGGTCAGAGCGACGGTATCGCCCAGATATCCCTGAGGGTCGTCGATCAGCTTTGCCGCGATCAGATCAGCGATCGCGGCACCGCGGCTGAAGCCGGTCGTCCAGACCTTGATATCACCGCTGATCGCCTTTTGCGCGATATAGTCCTTTGCGAACGCAAGACACTTTTCGGCGCCGGTATCAAATCCCGTAGCATTACCGTCAGCGCCGAGGACAAAGTTATTGCCCCATTCCGCCTCATAATTGGCACTGCGCGGCAAGATGACCAGAAGGGTATACGGTTTACCGTTCTCGATGATCTGCTTTTGCGCGCAGGCTACGCCCATTGTATCCTTGGTGGGCTTGATGGTATAATCATGGTTGCAGGCTATTTCGGAAAAACCGGTATCCTCCAAAAACGCGACCGCGTTACGACTCTTGTTCCGATAGCCCTCTTCCGTATTGGGCTCTCTGGTACTGCCGGCAGATGCGGTCGCCAGCGCAAAGCTCAGAGTAGCAAGGTGCTCATCAAAGTCCCTGCCGGATTTCTTGAAATAATCATCCGTATAGGTATAGACCTCCACATGCTCTTCGCCGGGGTTAACCTCACCGATACCGGGATGATAATAGAAAGCGCCTTTGTAGTAGGTGCTGTCGGAATCGGGCGCTGTGCCATCGGCAGAAACGCCGATCATACAAACAGAACCCGCCATGATAACAGAAAGCAAAACCGCAAGGGCTTTTCTCAACATTCTTTTCATCAAATCATCCTGCCTTTCCGAAAACCATCATCCGATCCTTCACTTAACGAGCAGTCAAGCGGCTCACGGGGAAACCGATGTTTTTCATCAAACTATTGATTTTAATATAACATGATATCAGTATTATTTCAATATCGCGGTTTAAGTTTTTTCCGATATGCGAGAGTTTTTCAGTTACACTAAAAACACAGATTTGCTTGTATCATGTTGACGAAGATGATATAATAGATTTATCAAGCACCAAACAACGCTTGTGTTCTTCCGCTAAACGCTTAGATTCTCATACGGAGGTTATTATGTATTGTACGAATTGCGGTCAATATCTGCCAGATGACTCACGATTCTGCTACGACTGCGGAGCCTTACAACAACCCGCAGCGATGCCGCGGCAGGTCGCTCCGATACAGAACCAAGCTCATAGCGGCATCACGTGTCCGAGGTGTCACAGCACCAATGTAAACGTTCAGGTGATCAATCAGGTCCAATTACAGAATGTCCATCACGGATGTGCGTGGTGGCTGTTCATCGGCTGGTGGTGGATCCCTGTCAAATGGATCTTTTTCACCGTGCCCGCGCTGATCATCAAGCTGTTCAAGCCTAAGAAGCAAAGGATCGTCAATCACATGCACAGCACGGCAGTCTGTCAGAATTGCGGTCACAACTGGAGAGTATAATCATACCCGGTCTGTCAATGAGGACAGATCGGGTTTTTCATTTCATCGCACAGTAACACATTTCATTTTTTTCTTGTCTTTTTCGATATAGATGATATAATATAAAATGGTTATATATGCGGAGAATGAGTATTGTGATCATTTATCCGCAGCCAATACAATAAGGATCCGTCGAGGTACTATGAAACAAGAAGATTTACGATTCTACGGCGAGTTCGCGCCGAAGCTCGAAGAAATAGAACAGCTGTTGATGCGCGAGATCCAGGCGATGCTCGACAGCATCAGCACCGATCCCGAAACGGCGCTTGCGGAACACATCAAATGCCGCGTCAAAAGCGCGGACAGTCTGTGCGAAAAGCTCAGAAGATTTGAACTGGAAGAAACCGCTGCATGCGCGATCAAAAACCTGTCCGATATCGTGGGCGTTCGCGTCATCACGCACTTTGTCGGAGATATCTATACCGTCCTTGAGCTGATCGAGAAAAACGATCACTGGAAGGTCGTCACCGTCAAGGATTATATCGCCAACGCCAAGCCCAACGGATACCGCAGCCTGCATGTTCTGCTCAATCTCCCCTTCGGCGTCGGCGGTATCGACGCCATCAACGTTGAGATCCAGCTGCGCACGATCGCGATGGACTGCTGGGCAAGTCTGGAGCACCAGCTCAAATACAAGAAGCATATCAAAAATACGGCTCTGATCGTGGACGAGCTCAAGCGCTGTGCCGATGAGATGGCGTCCACCGACCTGTCGATGCAAACGATCAGAGATCTGATCCAAAAGGGGTAAACGATGAAGGTACTTTACGCAGAAGACGAACGACAGCTCTCTGTCGCTGTCGTCGAGATCTTAAAGATGGAAGGCTTTGACGTCACGCCCGTCTATGACGGTGAAGAGGCGCTCGAGGCACTGGACAAGGACTACTTTGACGCAGTCGTTCTCGATATCATGATGCCGAAAAAGGATGGCATCGAGGTGCTCGAAGCCATGCGGCAAAACGGCAACCACACCTGTGTGCTGATGCTCACCGCCAAAGCGACGCTCGACGATCGTATCACGGGACTGTCCACGGGCGCGGATGATTATCTCTCTAAGCCCTTTGCGATGAAGGAGCTGGTAGCGCGTCTGCAATCCCTGATCCGCCGCAATAACGACTATCGCCATTCCGTCATCAAATACGCAAATATCGAGCTGAACTCCAACACCTGCGAGTTGAGATCCGACAAGGGCAGTCTGCGGCTGAACAATCCCGAGGCGGAGCTTTTGACCTATCTCGTCCGCAACGTCGGCAGGATCTTTTCCGCGGAGGAGATCAACGAGGCGGTCTGGAACGGCAAAGAAAGCCCCGAGAAGGCGGAGCTGTACCTATACTATCTGAAAAACAAGCTTAGACAGATACACGCCGACGTCGCCGTCGTCATCGAAGATGATACCTTCGAGCTGAAAGAGGAGCTCTCATGAAAAAACTGCGAAGAAAAATCGTACTCGGTGTGTTCATCTCCGCGACCATTGTCTTTGCGCTGTCGATCCTGTTCGTCTCGATCTTTTTGAACGCGGAGATCACCCGACGGGCTGACGCCATGACGAAGCTGATCGCCGATAATCAGGGCGAAGTTCCCCCAAAAAGCGAGATCAACAAACCTGAGTTGTTCAGCATCTACAGCTACAACGAGGATTCTCCCTTTCGTATGCGTTATTTCGCGGTGAAATACGAAGAAAATGATCATGTGGTCGTCTACGTCGATCATAACGTGTCGATCGACGAGGGAAAAGCTGTCGCTATGGCGGACATCGTGAAAATGTCCAAGCTCAAAACCGGAGATTACAACGATTTTCGCTACCGCGTCAGCGATGAGAATGATATGGTCGTTTTCGTCGACTACACCTATGAGTATAGCGCGGTCGATCTGCTGACGCTCATGCTCTCACTGTTGGCGGTCGTCTTTATCGTTCTGATCACCGTGGTGTTCTGGTTCCTGTCGAACCGTATCGTCAAGCCGTTTGAAGAGAACTCACGTATGCAAAAGCAGTTCATCACCGACGCGAGCCATGAGATCAAAACACCGATCGCCATTATCTCCGCCAACGCGGAGGTGCTCGCCTATAAAAACGGAGAAAGCGAATGGCTCAACAATATCACGACGCAGGTAACGCGTATCAGCGAGCTTGTCGGAGAACTGCTCACCCTCAACCGTCTGGAAGAGGTCGATGAGATCTCCGATATCGAAGCGGTCAATCTCAGCGAAATGACAGAGGCGGTCTGCGCTGATTTTGAAGAAGTATTCCGTTCCAAAAACGTTCAGACAAGCTATGAGCTGCAACCCGACGTCACCATCAACGGCAACACCGATCAGCTCAAGCGGCTGGTCTCCGTACTGGTGGAGAACGCGTCTAAGTACGTCACCGATGACGGTGAGTTCCGCGTCACGTTGAATAAGGAGCTGCGCTATACGACGCTGAGCATTTACAACACCTGCGAGGTCGATCAAGAAGCCGACTACAAGCATCTGTTCGACCGCTTCTACCGTCCCGATTCCTCCCGTACCTCCTCGACAGGCGGTCACGGGATCGGACTGTCCATCGCCAAGCGCATCACCGTCCTGCACGGCGGCTCCATCGAGGCGGTGCCCACCGAAGACGGCTTAACGTTCAATGTCAAACTGTCCAACCGATTAAAATCCCATCACAAAAAAGGAAGTGAAAAATGATGGGAGCGAAAACCAGAAGGCTGGAAAACAATCTGGTAACGCTGGGCACCGGCGTCATTGCTTTCGGTCTGTGGGCTTTCATTAAACTGATATTGACTGTTATACTGCTCGGTAGCGCCTACTATGAGGATACCGGCGAAGAGGATCAGCTCGCTGTCATCATATTGACATGGGTCGTCGCCATACTGACCGTACTGGTGTATGTGTGGCTGGGGATGTCCGCACGAGCGGAAGGTAAGGGTAAGCACGTAAAGCCCGTCTACCTGTTCTTTGCCGGAATGATCTGTATTTACGGCTTCGCGATGATCCTGCTCGAAGTATTCTATCTGATCACTGATTTTATCGATATCGATGATCCGCTCATACTGGTTATCACGATCTTCATCGATGTGACAAGGATGATCTTTTTGATCCAACTGATCTATTCCTCTGTTGCGCTGAGAAAGATCAGAAAACAGGCAAAACAGGAGGTCAGCGCATGAATCCGGATTTACACAATTATGCCGCGGGGGATTCTGTCGAGTATGATGAAAACAGATTTCGGGGTATCAATGACTTTTGCACGCTGATCAAGCAGAACCGGGGAGGAAACGAAACATGAGTCTATTCCAACTGGTTCGTTCTTTCATCCTCGGCATCCTCTATCTTGTCATTTCCCTGCTATTGCTGTTATTGCCTAAGGATTCCTACGGCGTCATCACACTCATCATCTCCTTCATGCTTCTCTTCTACAGTATCAGCCAGCTGATCTATTACATAAGGATGGCACGACATATGGTCGGCGGAAAGATCATCTTGTGTGAAGCGATCATCATCCTTGATTTAGGCTTGTTCATCTACTCGCTCTATGACGACAAATCCCTGACCATCCTGATCTTCCTGTTGATCATCTACGCGTTCAGCGGCTTTGTGGACATCCTCAGAGCGTTTGAAGAAAAAAAGAACGGCTCACACCACTGGATCCGTAAGCTGGTCATAGGACTCGCCATGGTGATCTTCGCGCTGGCGCTGGTGATCATCGGGCTGATCATGAAGAATACGGTCATCCTGAAATACGGCTTCTGTCTGAGTGTTGCCTATGCGGGGATCAGAAAGATCATCACTGCCTTTAAGAAAACAGCGATCATATATATCCAATAAACCGAAACGCAGGACGTTACCGAACGTCCTGCGTTTTTATTGATACTATTATGTGAGCTTCTTCACCATTGTAAAGCGATTGGAGCCATCCTTGTATTCATAGGAGGTTTCATCCATCACCTTTTTGACGAGGAAGATCCCCAGACCGCCGATCTGTCGCTCCGACGCGCTGAGCGTGGTATCGGGATCGGGCTTAGCGAGCGGATTATACGGGATACCCTGATCGACAAAGGTCAGAGAAACAGAATCATTATTCTTTGAAAGAATAATCTCTGCCTTTCCCCTTTCCTCTCCGTAGGCGTAATTCGCGATATTGACAAAAATCTCTTCGACCGCCAGATCCAGATCCATCATCGTTTTGAGGGAG
Organism: bacterium; assembly: GCA_020624805.1. Taxonomy (GTDB): domain Bacteria; phylum Bacillota; class Clostridia; order Oscillospirales; family Acutalibacteraceae; genus Ruminococcoides. Next base: position 12,210 of record JAHKVW010000016.1, read on the forward strand.
CACGGAGTATCGCTGAGGTGCTGATGGACAAACTCATTGACCGTGTCCATTTCAGATCTCTCGGCGTCAACAACGAGTTGGGAAGTCTCTTCTCCCTTCAGTTCCAGACAAACAGTCGTCATATCATCGAACTGCGGCGCTTCGCCGACAAATTCGTTGACGCTCCTGATCACGCCCTCGATGATACCCTGCGGACTTTCTTCTTTATACTGATTCAGCGCCTTGAGCATACCGTCAATGGACATCATGTTATTATCCATATCCGTAGCCTCAGGGATACCGTCGGTATACAGGAACAGCTTATCGCCTCGCCCGAGTGTGAATTCAAAATTATGATATTTGACCGTATCGATCGCGCCGATGACAAATCCGTGACGGGATTTAAGGATCTCAAAATCACCGTTTTTCCGCATAATGGCAGGATCCTCATGACCGGCATTGGCGCTGATTACCTTGCCGGTTGACAGCTCTATGACGCCCAGCCACACCGTGACGAACATATCCTCGCGATTGCGCGGACAAACACGCTCGTTGACCAGTTGAAGCGCCTGTGCGGGAGTAAAGCCGCTGTGCTGCGAGATCTCGTTGACTAAGATCTTGGTGACCATCATAAACAGCGAAGCGGGAATACCCTTTCCGGATACATCTGCGATCACGACGGCAAGATGATCATCGTCGATCAGGAAGAAATCATAAAAATCACCGCCGACCGCTTTCGCGGGGGTCATGGACGCATAGATATCAAAATCACTGCGGTCGGGGAATGCGGGGAATGTATTCGGCAGAGAATTTGCCTGGATCGCCGTCGCCAACGACAGCTCCGTACCGATACGCTCCTTCTCAGCGGTGGCGGCAGTCAGGTTATCGATGTATTGCAGCATATCATCCTCCATCTTGTCGATCGAGGTCGCTAATACGGAGAGTTCTTCGATATAGCTGATATCCGCGCCGAGCTTTTCACCGGGTTTATTTTCCGTTGCAAAGCGCTTTGCCTCGCGGATGATCTTGTTGATCGGTCTGACAAACTGCCTGCGGATATATATCACGGAGATAATAGATGAAACGAGCATCAAACCCGCCGCGGAGCACGCGATAATGTATAAAAAGGGTCTGCGGGCTTCAACCATGCGGTCCATCATACGCTGTATACATAATACGGCGACAGTTTTACCGTCAGAATCCTTCAGCGGTACCAGCGTCGTGATATGCGGCGGCGCGCCTCTCAGGTTATCGGTACGATAGATCGTGCCATGTTCAAGAGTGCCGTCATACAACTGACGATAGGTTTCCCTGTACTCATCGTTGGTCGTATCATGAACCGAGCCCAACTCCCATTCTGTATACGGAGTATTCTTGCCGACGCAATTGAAGACGGAAACAAAGTGATTATAATCGGTCGTATCCACTTGGATCACATAGACCAGAGACACATCCATCTTCAGGCAATACGTATCCAAAGCATTCTTCGTGCTTATGTAGGATGCGTCATCGGCGCCGTTAGCCAGATAATCATCGATTTGATCACCGTCTATCAGCGCTGTAGCGGTATCCGCCATATGATAAGTGGTGTTGTCGTACTCCAGCTCAAACGCTTTTGTAAAACTACCGTAACCGATCACCGATACCAGAATACTGAACAACAGCAACAGCAGCACGGTAAAGGTGATGATATTCGCTTCAAAGTTTTTAAACAGTTTTTTGAAGACTTTCATAATCGTTCCCTTATATCAAAAAGTCAATGTATCCAGATGATCGATCGCGCGATTGATACGATCACGGCACTCCTCTAACAGCTTTTTGCCATCCGGTGTATCCTGTTCACCGATACGGATGATCCTGCGTAATACGCGCAGCAGTCCGATCACAGAGGCTTTCTCCTTGACCTCGTTGATCCTGTCCTCATCATCGGTTTCGAGATACAGCTCCAGAATACGGTGCAGAAGCGGCTTGACCACGCTTTCATCCACCGACAGGAAGTTTTTGAACACGTTCGGATCACAGATACCGAAGCCCTCATACGCGTTATAGATGCACGCCAGCTCATAGATCGGATGACCTGAGCTGAGTGTATCCATATCGATCAACAGCGCCTCATCCTCATACTGCATGATGTTCTTGATGTGCAGATCGCCGTGCAGCATGGTGCCTGTCTCGGGGATCGTCTTGATCAGCGCGCTGAGCTTAGCGAAGTGCTCCGGGTCAAAGCTGCTCCTTGCCTCATCGAGCCACTGACAGGCGACGTCGCTGTGAAGCGGTATCCCGACGGGCGCCTCGGTTTCATGCAGTGTTTTTGCCAGCTCGACCGTCTGCTGCGCGACAAACTCGATCTGTGTCGGATCCTGCTGCAGCAGCTCGGCAAAGGTCCTTGCGTTGATCAGCTCAAAGATCGAGCCGTATCTCTCCCCTACCTTGACGATCCCAAAGGGGATCGCGGTGGGGATGCCCAGGATAAAAGCAGTGCGGGACATATCATGCTCCGCCTTGATATGATCGAGGGTATCCGCCTCGTTGTACACCTTGACGATGGTATCGTTATCGATACGATAGATCACACCGTTAGCGCCCTTGCCGATGATCTTTTTTCCGGTAACGTCGATACATTTCAGCGCTCTTTCGACCGTCATCATCTCTGTAAAGCCGGTCATCTCCAATATCTCATAGACCTCGGAGCTGACGTCGATCAGCTTAACGTCCCTATGTTTCTTAAGCAGCTTTAAGATGATCCGCAGACCCGCGCTGCTGATATATTCCATATCCTCGGCGTCAAGCACCAAATGATCAAATTCCGTTTTTTTGACAATATTATTGATCTCTATTTCGACCGTCGGCGCACGGTGTGAGTCGATACGACCATCCAGCCAGATCGTCAAAGTACCATTATTCAGCTCTGATTTCATGTTTGACCTCCAAATATATAATCGATCAAAAGAACATACTCTCGGTATGCGGGGGTTTCGGCATACTCCGACAGCGCGTCGGCAACGGAACGATAGTACCATTCCTGTACTTTCTTATCCTTTTGATGGAAGAGTTCCCACATCGTGTCGCCGCGCTCTTCAAAAATACGCAGCAAAGAACGCGCGTTGGACAGCTTGTCAGAGAGCCACATGATCTTGACGGAACGATCCTGATTGGCGCGCAGACGAGTGAGCGACTCTTCTTTTCTCAGCTTCCAGCTATCTTCGCGCGATAATTCCGCGTACTCTTTCTCTGTCTCGCCATGTACGAGCTGCTCCACCCGATCGCCGAACTCCCGGCGGATATCGTCAAATGCGGTATCGGTATCCTCGACCGTATCATGGAGCATCATTGCCGCGAGCACCTCGCGATCACTTGTCAGCGTGGAAGCGATCGTCGTCGCCTCGATCGGATGCAAAATATACGGCGTTCCGCTTTTTTCACGGATCATCCCTTCGTGCGCGCGCACCGCAAAGATGATCGCTTTCTCTAATAAATCCATTCTATCACCTAATATTAAGGACGACAACGAAGTTTTACGAAAATCATCCTCGTTAATCTATGTCCGTTTTTTAATTGAACTTAGTATAATGATTATTCTATTTATGGATATACTACCATGAAACCCATCATATTTCAAGTGAAATAGAGATAAAATCAGGGAGCAGACCGAAATCTGCTCCCTTTTTCATTTTAATCGATTATTCGGTTTTCAATGATCAGTCAAGATCAATCCCAAGCGGTAACGAGGAAGTGACCCAAGTCATTCTTCGAACCGTCCATCCAGTAGCCTGCATGGCTGAAGTCGGTGATATCCTCGGTCTGAGCGCCGTTTCCGTTGCTCAGGATAACGCCGGTAGCGCCTTCGGGAACATAGCACTTGAACTGGGTCTGACCCATATCATTGGTAACGGTTTCAGCCATAGCGGAACCCGGCCACTCGCCGTTCAAAGGACCGTTATCGTTCCAAGCGTAAACATAGGCTGTACCCCAACCGAAGTTATCGGTCAGCAGGAAGTAATCCTGATTCTGATGATCATCTCCGCCGCCACCGCCGCCGGTGCCGCCTTCGATCTCAAAGAATTCGACCAGATAGTGACCTTCGGCATCCTTATCGGTCATGTAAACGCCGGTAGAGCCGGTGAACGGAATATCAACAGTCTGCTGTGTGCCGTCATTGATGATGTAGTTGGTCATACCCTCGGGCATCTCGAAGGTGTAGCGCTGCTCGCCGTACTCGTTAGTGTCGAGATAAGTCATCTCAACACCGGGCCACTGTACAGGCTCAACGCCATCTCCCCAATAGTAGATATTGACAGTGCTGAAGCCCTTGTTGTTCGAGAAGAGGATGGTTCTGCCGGTATCGTCATCATCATCGTCGTCATCGAGCGGAACAGCGCTGAGCGCAGCGTATGCCGCGGCACATGCGTTATAACCTTCGTCGATATCCTCAACGTCGGCAGCGGGATTCATCGCGGTAGCGGCATAAGCGCTCAGAGCAGCCTGTGCCTGCTGATAAGCGGCGTTGGAGCCGTACTTATCGGCCGGATACTTCGCAAACAGCGTGTTCAATGCGGAATACGCGTTAAGGAACTCATCATAAGTGTGCTCGCCTACGGGAGCCTCACCGACGATACGACCGGTGCGGTTGCCCTTGACCTTCACCTCAGCGAGGTAACGCTGGATGCAGGTAAGGTCAACGGAGGTGACAGAGTCATCCGCGTCAACATCGGCAACGGTCTTCTGATCGTTGGTCAAAGTCGACATACCCGCCAAGGATCTCTGGAGCACGGTAGCGTCCATAACAGTGACGTAACCGTCGCCGTCAACATCACCGTAAATCTGCTTTCCGGGATCGGGAGTGGGTGCGTCACCGGTGTAGAGATAAACCACATTCAGCACGCCGGGCTGATAGAAGCCGGACGCCAGAGCGGGAGTGATATAGTTGCGGTTGAGAGAAGTGTCGGGAGTAGTGGTGTAGGTCTGGTTGGAACGAACGTTGGTAAAGGACTTGGTGACGTCGGGAGAGAGCTTCTCGCCTGTCTCGAGGTCGATATGAGAGGTAACGATAGAGCAGTTGAAGCTGGTGACGTTATCCTTGATCCAAGCCTCGCCGGCAACTTCGTAACCGGGCTCGCCCTGATCCGGAACCTGCGCGTTGGCGTTGGTGTTGTGGAACATGACGTAGCAAGCGGAGGAAGGAACATTGACAACCAGCCACTTGGAATCGGACTGATCGGGATCGTCGTTCATCTTGGAAGCGTCTCTCTTACCCTGAGTAGCCCATGCGCCCAGAGGCTCGTTGCCCAGATCGTCATAAGCGTAGCAGTTGACCCAAGACCAACCCTTGGCGTTGTAATAATGCACCTTGGTGGTGGTGTTGGAGAGCTTGTTGTAATAGAAGTTGAAGGTCGCGGGAGAAGCGGAATTGAATTCGCCTACAGTGTTGCCGGGAACCTTCGTGGTATCGAGCTGATAGCCCTGTACACGAGTCGCGGGGATGGAGAACTTGTCGCCGTCCTTCAAGCGATACTTCATCGGCGCCTTAGCCTGTGTCCCCGTCGCGTTATCAATGAAGTTGACGGTCAGATAAGCGGAGCCGATCTCTCTGGTGTAATAGAACTTGACGGTGATATCCTGACCTGCGACAGCCGTACCGTAGGTAGCGTTACCGGAAGCAGTGGACTCGGTGTTGGTCAGGGTATGGTCAAACAGGATGGAAAGATTCTGAGAAGCACGCCATGTCTGGTTCTCTTTGTACTCGAACTTCTCGGTCTTAGCCTTGCTGTAAGAACCTGAAGCGGAATCACGGGTGTAATGCTCAACGGTCAGCTTGGAGGTGCCGAGAGCGGGCTGGCTGTAGTTGCCGAAGGAAGCAGAGTCAACGAGGACCACGCTGCTCCATGCGGGAACGCTGTAGGAACCGGAAGCAGTACCCAGAGAAGTGGTACCGGCCTTGGTGCCGTTAGCGACAACATTCCAGGAACCGGACAGGCTGATCGACTTCGCGGAATCGGAGTTGTTCAGCGCGACGATGACCTTGTTCCATTCGCCGGACTTGTTGTTGGTGATCTGCCATGCAGTGCAGCCGGAAACAGTGGAAATATTGTTAGCGGTGGTGTCGCCGAAAGCGGAAACAGCCTTACGGATCGCGACAAGACCTGCATAGTAATCGGAAACCGCCTTATACTTGGAAGCGCGGCTCCAGTTGATCGCGTTCATGTTGTCAGGTGAACGGTAGGAGTTCTGATCGCCGTACTTGGTGCGGCAGAACTCGGTACCCGCTACGGTGAACGGAATACCCTGAGCGGTCAAAGCGGAGGTCAGACCGAGCTTGACCTGACCGAGCACCTTGGCGTCGGTGGTCTCAACAATGTTCTTGTTGGTGTTGTACAGAGTGGGATCGTCCTTACCGGTCTTGAAGCCGGAGGTTCTGTTCGCCGCTAAGATCTTATCGAAGAGCGTGAAGTTATCGTGGTTATCGGTGTACTGGATCATCTGCTCGGGCTTAGCGCCGGAGAAATCGGTCGCGGTACCGCCCGCAGCCTTCAGGACCTCGGTAGCGGAGCCGCCGTTGAGGAAGCCGGTACCGGTAGCGGTCTCATGGCTGCCCTTGAGCGCATCGGAGTAGCCTTCGTTGAAGCCGCCGACTCTGGTCAGAGAAGCGATGTTGGACTTGCTGACAGCGTTGGTGATACCGTTGTCGGAACCGCCTGCCCACGGCTCGCCATACATCAGAATACGGGAGTCAACCTGGTCAAGAGCGGATCTCCAAGCTTTGACGGAGTTGGTGTCGAAGCAGCCCATCAGGTCAAAACGGAAGCCGTCAATATGATACTCATTTGCCCAGTAAAGCAGAGAATCCTGGATGTACTGGCGGGTCATTGCCTTCTCGGAAGACAGAACGTTGCCCAGACCGGAACCGTTATGATAGGTGTTGCCTGCCATGTTGGACATACGATAGAAGTATTTCGGAACCGTCTTGGAGAACGGAGAGCCCTCACGAACGAAGGTATGGTTGTAAACAACGTCCATGACAACGGAGATACCGCGGTCATGCAGCGCCTGAACCAGCATCTTGAACTCCTTGATACGGGTGTTGCCGTCATAAGGATCGGAGGAGTAAGAGCCTTCGGGAACATTGTAGTTCTTGGGATCATAACCCCAGTTGCGCTTGTTCTGGTTATCGGTCTCATCGATAGACGCAAAGTCCTCGACAGGCATCAGCTGTACACAGTTGACGTTGTGCTCGACCAGATAGTCAACACAGGAAGCAACAGCGCCTTCGCCGTTGACGGTGGTGTTACCCTCGGTGAACGCGAGATACTTACCGCGGTTTTCTTCACTTACGCCGGAAGAAACATCGATAGAGAAATCACGAACGTGAACTTCCCATACGACAGCCTCGCCGGGGTTGTTGAACAGAACGTGGCTGTCCTGATCCCAACCGGCAGGGTCTGTGGAATCGAGGTCAACGACCATGGAACGGTCGCCGTTCGCGCCGACGCCCTTTGCATACGGGTCAACGGTCTCGCTGACAACGCCGTTGCGTGTAACGAGATAGGTGTAATAGGTGTTTTTGAGGTCACCGGACTTAGTCAGGGACCAGATACCGGTGGTGCTGTCATAAGTCATGGCGGAGGTGCCGAGAACGGCAGCGCCCGACTCAGCGTCGGTACCGGTGGTAAACATTTTTACCATCACAGAAGTAGCTTCGGGAGCCCACACCTTAAAGGTAGTGGCAGACGGCGTATAAGTCGCGCCGAGATTTTTCTCCGCAGCCGCCTTTGTGGCGTAGTTCTCGAGATAGGACTGGTTGGAATAACCGGTGTCGGCCAGATCCGCCTCAGCGGCAGAAGCCGCTACGGTGAATACTGACATCAGCATCAGTACAGCCAGAGCTATGGAGATAATCCTACGAATTTTCATGTAATCCTCTCCTTCATAAAGAATACGTACTGTGAATCGGCATGGAAAAATACATACTAATCCAGTTACAATCATTATAGCATAACCTCAATAATAAATAAATGAAAAACAGAATATTTCGTCACGATGTTTTGCACAATCTTTTTGTCTGTTTTTTGTTAATAATAACAAAGAAAGTTTTTGTTTGTACAAAAACGATTGTACCCGAACACACCGAAAATGCGATTATGCATATATAATTCTAAAATAGAAATAAGAGGCATTCCGAAACGAAACACCTCTTTCCTAACCGTTTTGTCATTGCGAGGCTTGCAAAAGCCGTGGCAATCCCGACCGCATACATTTTGTCATTGCGAGGCTTGCATAAGCCGTGGCAATCTCAACCGCATACATTTTGTCATTGCGAGGCTTGCATAAGCCGTGGCAATCTCAACCGCTTATTGTATCTTGATATCCGTGAACCCTACGCCGAAGCCGGTACCGAGGGTGATACATACCGATCGATCGACGTCCGCGAAGTACAGCGCCGACGCGGTGCTGTCATGCACCAGCCTGACCTTGATATCGCGGTGCAGTTCTCCGGACAGGTCATCCTCCAACACAGCGGCATAGTCCGGATTGATGGCGCAGAGCTTTGCGTAACCGCCTCGCTCGCCGTTCAAAATGCCGTTGTGCGTATAATTGGCGATGCTGATCAGGATCGTATCATCCAGCGTCGCGGGATCGGCGGCTCGATATGACGCGACGATCGTGTTGACGATATAGCGGTGCAGCTCGATCGCCTCACGGCGTTTCTCGTCTTCACTGTCAAAATGGCTCTTCATATGCAGGGACGGCAGGCTCTCCTGCGCGGTGAACTCCGCGATCTCGCCGCCGGATTTTTTGATGACCGCGCGCTTGATCCCCGTATGCCCGAAATCCAGCACCAACGATGATGTATCATTCTTCATCAGCTTTTGCGCCAGCCCCATCATGCCGATGTAGGTGCCGTTATCAAAGAGCATGATGTGGTACGGCTTTTCGCCCGCGCTATCAAAGATCGTCTGGATATCTTCTTTGAAGCGTCTGCCCATCATCGAGCTTGCCAGACCGCCGGTGAGGATAACGGTCTTGAGCGACCGCCAGTATTCCCAGCAGGCGTCGTCCCAATCATCACGCGCCAGACGGTTTTCCCGCTACCCTTTTTTGAGCGCCAACAGCAGCAGTCCGAGACGGTTGCCGAACTGCTTGACGACGCGTGCCGCCATCTGACGATAACGCGCGTCGTCGGACTCAAGCGATTCATTCAAAATCTGCGGCAGTCTGTAATCGGGCTCCTCGCTCAGATCGATCCCGTAGCGGCGCGACACGCGTCTGATACAAGCGACGATCGCGGGTGTGGAGAAGATCTCGTTGAAGCCCATCCCCTCGATCTCATCTTCGATCCCGTACAACGGGAGCTTTTTGAGTACCGCACGGTTAAGCGAACAGCGCGGGGATAAATATTCGGTTTTGTCCTCTTCGGAATAACAGATAAACGGATTTTTCATCTATATCAACCTTATTGTAAAATACTCGCGAATGTTCCGCTACGAACCCGCGGACTCATACGCCCGCAGTCCCCTGTTCCAGACAAACACAGCGAGCGTGAACATCACCGTTCCCGCGATCACCGTGCCGCCGATACAAAACAGCGGATCCTTACCGGTCAGAAAGTAGCTCGCCGGAAAATACGCGGTAAAGGCGAACGGGATCACATAGGTGATGATCGTCTGCACCGCCTTATTGTAGATGGTGACCGGGTATTTGGAGAAGTCATTGACCATATACAGCATATGGATGATATGACCGCTCGCTTTTGTCCAGAACGCGATCGCCGCGGTCATGATCTTCAGCGATGTGTAGATCAGCGTCGCGAACACGACCGCGACCAACGCCAGCGGTATCGTGTACCAGTGAAACGGCAGATCGAGCTGCGGAACGGAATAGCCGAGCAGCAGGATACAGGACAGCATCTCGCCGAACGCGTCAACGCAGAAGTTTTCCGAAATGACATGGAACAGCGTGTTGATGGGTCGCGTCAGGTATTTATCGAATTCGCCCTTGCGGACGATGCGGTAGCCCACCATCCACAGGTTATCGGTCAAAAGATGATCCAGCGACTTCGGGATCAATGAAAAGCCGTAGATGAACAATATCTGCGGAAAGGTATAGCCGATCAGCGAAGGGATCTGACTGAAAATGATGCCGAGAAACAGGATCTGGATCGCCTGCGTGATCAGCAGACCGATCGCGCCGAGCAGGAAATCCACCTTGTATTCCATCAGCTTTTTCAGATATTGGACAACAAAAATGCGGTGGAGGCGTAAATATCTTTTCATATCTCAACCTCCCTGCACCGAAAGGTACCTGACCGCGCTGCGCCAGATCAGCTTGGTGACGCCGTACATCACGACGACCCAAAAGATCTGCAGCCCGAAGCTCCACAGGATCTGTGACGTCGAATACATCCCCATGTAGATCATCACGGGCGTATACGACAGCGACGCGAACGGCAGGATGTTCAACACAGCCGCCAGTCCCGACGGCATGAACGCGAGCGGGATGATCGCGCCCGACAGGAAGGAGATCAGCGTTTCCTTGATCAGCGTCGTGCCCCACAGATTCTTGAAGAAGAACGCCATGAATCCGTAGCATACATTAAAATAGAAAGAGATCATGTAAGCCAACAGCAAACTGACAATATATAATAGGAAGTAACCGATCTGAAAACGCACTTCGCCGCAAACGGCATAGCGGTAGATCTCCACACCCGCTACCATCGGCACAAAGATCATCGAGATCGAGATCAACCGACTGCCCAACTCCTGAAACAGAAAGCACATCTCAAAGGAGCACGGCTTGATCATCCGCATGGCGATGGAACCGTCGATGATCTCCTCGCCTACCGCGAACGCGCCGTCGGAGTAGGTCATGTAACCCGTCAGAAAGGTGATGAAGATATAGACCACCATATCCTCCATGGTAAAGCCCATGAAGGTCTCGCTGTCGGAGCTGAGAAAAACTGCCTTCCATACAAAGTACATGATGAACGCCGCCATGATCTCGCCGATCAGGTGACAGATAAAGTTCGCGCGATAGGCGATCATCTCCTGCATACCGGCGCGGGTGAACGGCTTATAGGTACGGAAAAAGCGTTTGATCCGACTCATAGGCTCACCTCACGGCGGTACAGGCGCTTGATGATCTCCTCGATCTCGACGCCCTTGATATTCAGATCCTTGACATGGACGGTCGATAAGGTATAGGAAATAACGTCCTCCACGCTCACCTCGGCGGTATCGAAGCGCACGCGCGCCAAACTGCCGTCACGCTCGGCGCTGAGCTCATCCTCTGTCAGATGAAAACGGCGATGATAATCGAGCAGCTTGAAATCGGGCGCGTTGACCAGCTCGAATTCGAGCGTGCGCACATCGCCGAAATTGCGCTTCAACTCCGAAAGCCCGCCGTCGAACACCTTTTTGCCCTTGTCTATCATCACGATACGCTCGCACAACAGCTCGATATCCGCAAGGTCGTGGGTGGTGAGGATCACGGTCGTGCCCTCTTCTTTGTTGATCTTCATGATCGCGTTGCGGATATTATCCTTGACGACAACGTCCAGACCGATGGTCGGCTCGTCCAAAAACAATACCTTCGGAGAATGGAGCAGCGACGCGGCGATATCGGCGCGCATCCGCTGTCCGAGCGACAGGGTACGAACGGGGCTGGTGATAAAGCTGTCAAGCTCCAACACCTCGTTGAGAAACGCCATGCGCTTTTGATACTGATCGTCCGGCACCTGATAGATCTCTTTTAATACGGCATAGGTCTCTCTGAGCGCCAGATCCCACCACAGCTGTGTACGCTGACCGAATACAACGCCGATCTCACGCACATAGTTCTTTCGATCCTCCTGCGGGATCTTGCCGTTGATGCGGCACATGCCCGAGGTAGGCATCAGGATACCGGTCAGCATCTTGATGACCGTGCTTTTACCGGCGCCGTTGGGACCGATGAAGCCGAGGATCTCACCCTTCGGCACTTCAAATGAGATGCCGTCCACTGCCTTGACGATCTCTTTTTTCGGATGAAAAAGGGATTTGACCGATCCTTTCAGTCCGGGCTCCTTGATGATCTTTTTAAATTCCTTTCGCAAATTCTCCGCGTAAATCATACTTTCCATAATGATCTTCCATTATCATATCAAGAATAAATCTTGTCATATCATAGCATATCGACCGACTGTTTTCAAGCGAAAAAGCGTGAAGAAAAGCGGTTTTTGGTTACAAAACACCTTGATTCGTGTCGATTCCTGTAACGATATTTACACTTTTGTTGAAATGCTTGCAAACGCGATAGCACGGTGCTACAATCACACTGTAATGTGATGATTCTTCACTAAGGAGGCGCCGTGTGATACAATATGACCTGCAAATCGGACATGCGTATAACAGCGAATACGGAGCCTATGTGACATACGGCGTCACAGCGTATTTCCGCGGAAAAGTCTTCTGTACCATCGAAGATATCTCGTTGGATAAAAACAAGGTCGAACAGTTAGTAAAGTACTTCAACGAGGAACAGCTCTCCCCCGCACACCTTGAAGAAGCGATCGAAAACTATTTATATGATTTCACATTATAATTGTATAGTCAAATAGATTATGATATAATCATCCTGAGGATGTGTTATCATGAAATGCGATCAATGCCCCAGACATTGTCATACGGAACGTACAGAAGAGCATTTTGGCTACTGCGGTGTAGGCGAGCTGCCGAAGATCGCGCGTGCCGCGCTGCACTTTGACGAAGAACCGCCCATCAGTGGCACCCACGGCGCGGGAACGATCTTTTTCAGCGGATGCAACCTGCGGTGTGTGTTCTGCCAGAACTACGATATCTCCGAGGAGCATCAGGGCGTCGTCATCACGCCCTATCAGCTCAGTGAAGAATACCGCAAACTCGAAGCGCTGGGTGCGGAAAACATCGAATTCGTCACCCCGTCGCATTATATCGAAGCGATTTTGGAAAGTCTGACGTATTATCGTCCGCGACTGCCGCTCGTATGGAACAGCTCGGGATACGACAGCATCGACGCTTTACAGCGCCTCGACGGTGTGATCGATATCTACCTGCCCGACTTCAAATACAGCGACAACGCGCTGGCAAAGCGGCTGTCAAACTGCGGCGATTATGTCGAGGCCGCCATCGCGGCGATCGATGAAATGCTCCGCCAACAGCCCGAAACCATCATCGAAAACGGCGTCATGAAGCGCGGCGTGATCATCCGCCACCTCGTCCTCCCCTCCCACACCAAGAACAGTATCGGTGTTTTGGAAACGATCGCGCAGAGATGGAACGGTTCAGAGAATACCGAAAACGGATCACGTGCCCTTGTCAGCCTGATGGCGCAGTATATGCCGGCGGGTAAAGCGGCAGACTATCCCGATATCAATCGCAAGCTGACCAAGCGGGAGTATCATAAAGTATTAAACAAATTTATAGAGCTTGACCTCGACGGCTTCGCGCAGGAGCTGGATTCGTCGAATCAAAAATATGTCCCGGAATGGGACTACTGTAATTGATAATTGAAAGTTGTAAATTGAATACAATTTGGGCGTGGGCGGAGCCCACCATACACTTTACATTTCCCATTTGACATTTTCAACTAAAAAAGCACTGCCGAAGCAGTGCTTTTTCTTGTTGTGTATGATTGGTTTTTTTCCGACCGCCGTTAATGAAGGTCAGGCAAACCGTAACCTTGCAAAAGGCGGGATCGGATGCAACAACATGTTGCTATTTTGCGTAGCCGACAGCGCGGGATTCGCGGATGATGTTGACCTTGATCTGACCCGGATACTCGAGTTCATCTTCGATCTTCTTGCAGATATCTCTCGCAAGAGCGGGCATCGCGTCATCCTTGACCTGCTCGGGCTTGACCATGATACGGATCTCACGGCCTGCCTGGATCGCATAAGAGGTTTCGACGCCCTTAAAGGAGGACGCGACCTCTTCGAGCTTCTGCAGACGCTTGATGTAATTCTCAAGATTCTCGCGGCGTGCACCGGGACGAGCCGCGGAGATCGCGTCAGCCGCCTGTACGATACAAGCGACGACCGTCTTTGCCTCGACATCGCCGTGGTGAGCCTGGATCGCGTGAATAACCGCGTCGCTCTCCTTATACTTACGGGCGATATCGACGCCGATCTCGACGTGGCTGCCTTCGATCTCATGATCGAGCGCCTTACCGATATCATGCAGCAGACCGGCTCTCTTGCTCACGGTCGGATCAAGACCGAGCTCAGAGGCGATCATACCGGAGATATAACAAACCTCGAGGGAATGCATCAACACATTCTGACCGTAGCTGGTACGGTATTTCAGACGACCGAGGATCTTGACGAGCTCGGGATGCAGTCCGTGTACGCCGGCGTCGAGCACCGCGCGTTCACCTGCCTGCTTGATGCTTGCCTCAACCTCACGGCGAGCCTTCTCGACCATTTCCTCGACTCTCGCGGGATGGATACGGCCGTCGGAGATGAGCTTTTCGAGCGCGACGCGAGCGATCTCGCGGCGAACCGGCTCAAAGCAGGATATGGTGATCGCCTCGGGCGTATCGTCGATGATCAGGTCACAGCCGGTCATCGTTTCGATGGCGCGGATGTTGCGGCCTTCACGACCGATGATGCGACCCTTCATCTCGTCATTGGGCAGCGCGACGACCGACACGGTCGCCTCAGCCACCTGATCGGCAGCGCAGCGCTGGATCGCGAGGGAGATGATATTGCGGGCACGCTTGTCGGATTCATCCTTGAGCTGCTGCTCATACTCCATGATCTTGAGCGATTTCTCTCTGCCCAACTCACCCTCGAGCTGATCGAGCAGATAAGCCTTCGCCTGATCTACGGTGTAGCCCGAGATCCTCTCGAGCATTTCAAACTGACTCTTCTTGATTGTTTCCGCCTCGGCGAGTCGGGCCTCGGCTTCTTTGTTTTTCTTGTTTACTCTTTCTTCCTTTTTCTCGACATTATCGAGCTTTCGGTCAAGAGTCTCTTCCTTTTGCTGGATACGGCGCTCCTGGCGCTGTACCTCCTTGCGTCGGTCGGCGATCTCCTTATCGTTCTCATTTCTGAGGCGATGGATCTCATCCTTACCTTCAAGGACAGCTTCCTTTTTCTTTGCTTCGGCAGTCTTCATAGCGTCGGTAACGATGCGCTTGGCTTCCTGCTCAGCGCTGCCGATCTCCGCCTCCGCGACCTTCTTACGGTACGCGTTGCCGATGACGGCGCCGATACCGAGGCCGAGGATCAGGGCGACCACTATGAGGATGATGCCTAAAACAGTCATACATGACACCTCCTTGATTTGATTCTTCCTAATCAAACTCAACTCACGGTGCCGTTACTCAGATATTCAGTTTTGTATCACCACTGTCAAAGACAGATAAATAAGGGTTCCGCAAATGTCACTTTTAATATAATGTCACTTTTAATAATATGAAATATATGTCAAAGCATAACGCGGGTAACATAACGCGGGTAAAATGGTAATAGGGTAAAATATCTATATATAACGGCTCTCTAAGAGAGTCTAATAAAAAAGGGATGAACCGCAAAACGGGTTCAGGGCATAATACTAATATTATACCATGCTTTATCATAATATAACCGCGCATAAATGTCAAGTGAAAAATGAGATAAAAGAAAAATAAATCACATTCGTTCATCCGATGAAAACCATTTTCCGTTCGGGATCACGCCGGTTTCCCCTCGTCGATCCTCTCCTCTCTCCCTCATCGGACGGCACTTGACGGATGCTTCATTTTCATCCTCCGTGTCCGAAAAACAACGCTTGATTTGTACATCCTAAATAAATAATTTGAGATTCATTGTCTATAATGACAACCGAATAGGCAATTTTTATAAAAACTGCACTAAATATTTGGAATTTAATTTCCGTTTTTACTTGAAATTGTCAAAAAGGTCTGTTATTATAGAGTTGTATATTTATGTACTAATTCTTACTATAAGGAGAGTCAGATTATGAATTATGTATTAAACGACGAAAGATTCCCTCTTGATTTGTTCCACGGCGGTGACGCGGTACGCATCTATGATTTCCTCGGCGCCCACGATTTTTGGATGGACGGCGTACAGGGAACCATGTTCCGCGTATGGGCTCCCAACGCTCTGACCGTATCCGTTGTCGGCGACTTTAACGGATGGGATCAAATGGCGAATCACATGCACAAGATTTCCGAAGGCGGCGTTTGGGAAGTTTGGATCCCGAATCTCGGAGAGACTGCGATCTATAAGTATTGCGTCGAGACCCCTTGGTTTGAGAAGATCCTCAAGGCAGATCCCTTCGCGTTCCATACCCAGACCCGTCCCGACAATGCTTCTATCATCTATAATTACAACAAGTATGAGTGGAATGACGAGGCTTGGTATAAGTATAAGATGGAGCATAACCACTTCGACAACCCCGTCAACATCTATGAGGTACACGCGGGCTCCTGGCGCAAGTATGCCGACGGCAACACCTTTGACTACAACAAGCTCGCCGATGAGCTGATCCCCTATGTCAAGGAAATGGGCTACACCCACATCGAGTTCATGCCCATGACCGAGTATCCTTTCGACGGTTCCTGGGGCTATCAGGTAACCGGCTACTACGCCCCCACCTCCCGCTACGGTTCCCCCGAAATGTTCATGCACTTCATCGACCAGTGCCATCAGGAAGGCATCGGCGTCATCCTCGACTGGGTACCCGCTCACTTCCCCAAGGACGCGCACGGTTTGGGTCGTTTCGACGGCATCCACTGCTATGAGTATGAGGACAGCCGTAAGGGCGAGCACAAGGAATGGGGCACCTACGTATTCGACTACGCGCGCTACGAGGTCATCTCCTTCCTGGTATCCTCCGCGATGTTCTGGCTGGACAAGTACCATGTCGACGGCATCCGTGTCGACGCGGTCGCTTCTATGCTGTATCTTGACTACAACCGCCGTGACGGCGAGTGGGTAGCCAACAAATACGGCGGTCACGAGCACCTTGAGGCGGTCGAGTTCATCCAGAGACTGAACACCGCTGTTCATCTGCATCATCCGACCGTTATGATGATCGCTGAGGAATCCACCTCCTGGCCGATGGTATCCCGTCCCGTATCCGACGGCGGTCTGGGCTTCGACTACAAGTGGAACATGGGCTGGATGAACGACATGCTGTCCTATATGTCCCTCGATCCGCTGTGGAGACCCTATCATCACAACTCCATCACCTTCTCCTTCCTCTATGCGTTCTCCGAGAACTTCCTGCTGCCGATCTCTCACGATGAGGTCGTATACGGCAAAGGCTCTCTGATCAATAAAATGCCCGGCGATTATGATATGAAGTTCGCGGGCGTGCGCGTATTCATGTCCTACATGATGGCTCACCCCGGCAAGAAGCTCACCTTCATGGGCGCCGAGATTGGTCAGTTCGACGAGTGGAACAGCACCGAAGAGCTGCAGTGGGGTCTGCTTGGATTTGAGAAGCATAAGAAGCTCAACGACTTCTTCCGCGCGCTCAATGAGTTCTACAAGGCGAACAGCTGCATGTATGAGGTCGACTTCACATGGGAAGGCTTCAACTGGATCCATCACGACGACTATCAGCAGAGCGTTATCGCGTTCCGCCGTATCGATAAGGAAGGCAACAACATCATCGTTGTCTGCAACTTCCAGCCCATGTATCGTGAGAACTACGGCATCGGCGTTCCGGACTACGGCGTATACGCGGAGGTCTTTAACTCCGACGACGAGCAGTACGGCGGTACCGGCAAGACGAACGGCACCGATATCCACACCGTCGACGAAGAGATGCACGGCTTCGATCAGGCGATCTACCTCAACCTGCCTCCGATGAGCGCACTGTATCTCAAGTGTGTCAAGAAGGAAAAGAGCCCCAAGGAGATCAAAGAGGAAGCAAAGATCGCAAGACGCAAGGAAGCCGCCAAGAAGGCAGCCGCTACCCGCGCCGCGAAGAAAGCAGCCGCCGCGAAGAAGGCTGAGGACGTCAAGAAGGACGTAGAAAAGAAAAAAGCAGCTACAAAGAAAAAGGTAAAAGACGCGGCTGAGAAGATCGATGACAAGATCGAGGATAAGATCGAAGACGCAAAGAAGTCAGCTGCTAAGAAAACCGCTAAGAAAAAAGCAGATAAATGATCCCTGATCATCCATCTGCCGCAACAGTACTTTCACTGAGCCCCGATCAAGCTCGGGGCTCAGCAACGAAGGCAATCCCGCATGTTATACGGTGTATTGACTGAATATTTGGAGGAAACACATGATACCTAAAAAAGAAGTAGTGGCTATGCTGCTTGCAGGCGGTCAAGGCTCACGCCTCGGCGTTCTGACCAAGAAGATCGCGAAGCCCGCTGTTCCTTTCGGAGGTAAATACAGAATCATCGACTTCCCCCTGTCGAACTGTATCAACTCCGGCATCGAGGCGGTAGGCGTTTTGACCCAGTATCAGCCGCTCGAACTCAACGAATATGTCGGTAACGGTCAGCCGTGGGATCTGGACGGCATCCACTCCGGCGTCACCTGCCTGCAGCCCTACGAGTCCAAGGAAGGCTCCGACTGGTATTCCGGTACCGCTAACGCGATCTATCAGAACATCGGTTTTGTAGACCGCTATGATCCCGATTATATCGTAGTCCTCTCCGGCGACCACATCTATAAGATGGATTACGCCGCCATGGTAGATTACCATAAGGAAAACAACGCCGCCTGCACCATCGCCGCGATGGACGTACCGATGGATGAGGCGTCCCGTTTCGGTATTCTCAACACTAACGAGGACAACACGATCTATGAATTTGAAGAAAAACCCGAGCATCCGAAGAGCACCAACGCATCCATGGGCATTTATGTCTTTACATGGAAGACCGTCAGGAGCTATCTGATCAAGGACGCGCAGAACCCCGATTCACACAACGACTTCGGTAAGGACGTTCTGCCGCTGATGCTCGATTCCGGCGAAAAGATGATCGCCTATCCGTTTGAAGGCTATTGGAAAGACGTCGGTACTATCGACAGCCTTTGGGAGGCGAACATGGATCTGCTCGATCCCAAGGTACAGCTCGACTTAAAGAACATCTACTCCCGCAATCCGATGATGCCGCCGCACCATATCGGCGATACCGGCGAGATCCAGAACTCCATGGTATCCGACGGCTGCAATATCGACGGCAAGCTGGAATTCTCCATCATCTTCCCCGGCGTTATCATCGGCAAGGACGCGGTGATCAACTCCTCGATCCTCTTCCCCGGCGTTGTCATCGAGGACGGCGCTCATGTGGAATTCTCCATCATTGCCGAGAATACCACCATCGGGAAGAACGCCAAGGTCGGCGCCGCTCCCACTGAGATGGAAAACCGTGACGACTGGGGCATCACCGTCGTCGGAAACGGTCTCAAGATCGGCGAGGGCGTGACGGTTCCCTGCAAAGCAATGATCGATAAGGATATGGAGGTGTAAGCATGGCAAGCAACAGAATTTTAGGTCTGATTTTTGCGAATACAAATGAAAAGAACTTGCCCGAGTTGACCGCTTACCGTACCACCGGCTCCGTTCCTTTCGGCGGAAAGTATCGTCTGATCGACTTCCCGCTCTCCAATATGAGCAACTCCGGTATCAACAATATCGGTATCGTCGCAAAATCCAACTTTATGTCCCTGATGGATCATGTCGGCTCCGGCTCCGCGTGGGATCTCGCCCGCAGCAGAAGCGGTCTGAGCATCCTGCCGCCGTACGGCGAGCACAGCTTTGCGACTCTGGTTGAAACCCTCTTTAACCTGCACGGCTACATCGAACACGGCGAGGAGGATTACCTCCTGATCTCCCCCTCCGACTTTGTACTTAACATGGATTACGGCAAGGTTCTGGAATTCGCC
>JAHKVW010000129.1 GCA_020624805.1 bacterium
AAACGGCTTATCCATGCGGTTTTCGGCGGTACGATACCTTAAATCATCATCGTATCTTATCGTACCGTGACCGTACATCATCGAAAAAAACTATCTCAGGTTGCATAAAAGTATGCAACTTTTCTCCCCGATACGGCATAGGTAGAGGAGCTGTGCTTCTACTATCAACGAAGGTGGTATGATCATGAACAATGTCTATCAGGAGATCGATCAATGCTTTGAACAGGCGGGACAGGATTACACGCCTGCTGTCAATGTGCCGGACACGTATGTCGCAGACACGTATGTCGCAGACACGTATGTCGCAGACACGCCTGTTATCAGCCTGCCGGAGCACCCTTTAAAGGTGTACAGCAGTACGGAGCTGACGGAGCGGTGCTTTGAGCGCAGGGAGTTTTGGGTAAACAGCCTGCTGTGCTCGGGACTGACCGTATTGGCAGGCGCGCCCAAGGTCGGCAAGAGCTGGCTGGTGCTCAACCTGTGCCTGCAGATCGCGAAGGGCGAACCCTTCTTAGGGCTGGACACGCGCCCATGCGGCGTACTGTATGTCGCGCTGGAGGATGACGCGCGTCGCTTACAGCGGCGTATCCTCACCATCACCGAGCAGAGCGCGGATAACCTCTATCTGACAAACCGCTGCTCCCCGATCTCGGAGGAGCTGGAAAAGGAGCTGTGCCTCTTTCTCAGCCAACACCGTGACGTCAAGCTGATCGTCTTTGACACCCTGCAAAAGATCCGCACGGGCGGCAGAGAACTGAGCTACGCCAATGATTATGAGGAGATATCAGTGCTCAAAAACATTGCCGACACGCTGAATATCGCTGTCGTGCTGGTGCACCATACCCGCAAGATGGGCGACAGCGACTATATGAATGAGATATCCGGCACCAACGGTATCGCCGGTTCCGCCGACACCCTGATGGTGCTCAAAAAGGAGAAGCGCGCCTCTCGTGAGGCGGTGCTCAGCTGTACCGGCAGGGATATCGAGGACAGAGAGATGAAGATCAGGCTGAACAACGAGACCTGTATCTGGGAGCTGATCAGCGACAGCATGGAGGATGAACGCCGTCAGCTGCCCGAGGCGATCACCGCGCTGATCCGCCTGATGAAGGTGAAGAAGATCTATGACGGCTATAACGCGAGCTTCGCGCGATGGCTGAATGAGGAGACGGGCTTGCAGATCCGGCCGAATCACCTCAAGCGCCTGATGAACCTCTACCGCTTTGAGCTGGAGGATCACGGCGTGAGCTTCGACTCCTTCCGTGAGAAGAATCAGCGCAGACTGAAAGTGACCTATGTCGAGAGATCGGTACGATAATCCGCGGTGATGTACGATAGCGGTACGATGACAAAATACGCTATCGTACGTCAATAAACCGCATGGATAAGCCGTTTTCGGGAGTTTGTACGATGAATACGATCATTTTGGCATATATTGTAGGGGAGGGGCGGTGTTTGGTGAATGGTGAATAGTGAATGGTGGTGGGAGAGCCTGACGGCTTTTTGATTGTAGGGCGTTTCATAGAATTTGTAGGGGAGGGTCTTGTTGCTCAGCCGCAGACGGCACCCCTCTGCCCGTGACACAAGTGTCCGGGCACCTCCCCAGCGGGGAGACACCTCCCGCGGTAGGAGTTGAGTGAAAAGCCTTCCCCTCGGGGGGAAGGTGTCGACCAACGGGAGACGGATGAGGGGACTACCTTTCCTATAGATTTCGGATTCGGTGAGGATGTTCGTATACCGAGGATTGAGGAAAAGCCGAACACTCTTTGTTAAGATGATTATTCGGCTAACTTAGCCCCTCATCCGACTCGGCATACGCCGAGCCACCTTCCCCCCGAGGGGAAGGCTATTATACATAGAGCCTGTCCGATAATCAGATAAATGGGCGCACGCGCCCCCGGAGGGGAAGGCTTATAAAATCCAAAACACGAAGTGTTTCCCTTAATTATTCATTCTTCAATCTTCAGTTTTCAGTCTTCAGTTTGACCCGGTCTGTGAGGAGAAGGCTTTCAGATAACAAATACCCCCGAGGACTAAGACGCAAGCGTCCTCGGGGGTATCGTTATGCTTTACAGCAAATATTCGGTTAAACCGTTAATTATTCGGATTTCGCTCTCTCGGTAAGAGTCTCGTAGCGAGCCTCCGCGGTCTTTTCCGCCTTGTCAAAGAGCTCTTCTGCTCTCTGCGGGAAGGAGCGGGTCAGCGCGGAGTAACGAGCCTCGTTCATGATGAAGTCGCGATAAGACTCGGTCGGAGCCTTGCTGTCGAGGATGAACGGGTTCTTGCCCTCAGCCTTGAGTCTGGGATCATAGCGGAAGTTGTTCCAGTAGCCGCAGGCAACGGCACGAGCCATTTCCTTCTGGCAGTTCTGCATACCGCCCTTGATGGAGTGCATCTCGCAGGGAGCGTAGCCGATGATCAGCGACGGACCCGGATAAGCCTCAGCCTCCTGGATCGCCTTGAGGGTCTGGTTCATGTCAGCGCCCATTGCGATCTGAGCGACATAGATGTAGCCGTAGGAGATCGCGATGTCAGCCAGACTCTTCTTCTGGATCGCCTTACCGGCTGCCGCGAACTGCGCGACCTGACCGATGTTGGAAGCCTTGGAAGCCTGACCGCCGGTGTTGGAGTAAACCTCGGTATCGAATACCATGATGTTGACGTCCTCACCGGTAGCGAGTACGTGGTCTACGCCGCCGAAGCCGATATCATAAGCCCAGCCGTCGCCGCCGAAGATCCATACGCTCTTCTTAGAGAGATATTCCTTGTTGTCGAGGATGTCCTTTCTGTACGGGCAAGCCTCGTTGACCTTCTCGACCTCTGCTAAGAGTGCCTTAGTCGCGGCGCCGTTCTTCTCGCCGTCGTTGAGAGTAGCGAGATACTCATCGGCAGCAGCCTTGAGCTCGTCGGACGCTCTCTCGTCAGCGACCATGTTCTTGACGTCCTCAACCAGACGATCGCGGATCGCCTTCTGACCGAGGAGCATACCCAGACCGTGCTCGGCGTTGTCCTCGAACAGGGAGTTACACCATGCGGGGCCGTGGCCGTCCTTGTTGACGGTGTAGGGAGAAGTCGCGGCGGGACCGCCCCAGATGGAGGAGCAACCGGTCGCGTTAGAGATATACATTCTGTCGCCGAAGAGCTGGGTGACCAGTCTCGCGTAAGAGGTCTCGGCACAGCCCGCGCAGGAGCCGGAGAACTCAAGCAGCGGCTGCTTGTACTGCGAAGCGATCAGGTTCATCTTCGCGGTGGTCTCGGGCTTCTCGGTGACCTTGGCGACACAATAATCGAATACTGCCTGCTGGTCGTCCTGAGATTCACGGGCAACCATGGTCAGGGAGTTGGTCGGGCAGACGCCTACGCAGACGCCGCAGCCCATGCAGTCGAACGGAGAGACAGCCAGCGTGTACTTGTACAGCTTGTTGACGGGTCTCTTGCCGTATTTGATGTTGGAGGGAGCGTCAGCCGCCTCAGCCTCATCCATCGCGTAAGGACGGATGGTAGCGTGCGGGCAGACGAAGGAGCAGCGGTTACACTGCGCGCAGGTCTCGTTGTTCCACTCGGGTACGAGAACCGCGACGCCGCGCTTCTCATATGCGGAAGCGCCCTGCTCAAAGGTACCGTCGGCATGATCCACAAAAGCGGATACGGGCAGTCTGTCGCCGTCCATCTTACCGACAGGCTTCATGATGCTGTCAACCATCTTGACGAGATCCGCGCGACCCTCGGAAGCAGCGGGAGCAGCCTCATCGGCAGCGTCAGCCCACTCTGCGGGTACGTTGATCTTGACATAAGCGGTAGCGCCGGCGTCGATCGCCTTCTCGTTCATCTCGACGATCTCTTTGCCCTTCTTCATGAACTTCTGCGCCTTTTCCTTCATATAGCCGATCGCTTCCTCAGCGGGAAGAACCTTAGCCAGAGAGAAGAACGCGCTCTGCAGTACGGTGTTGGTGCGCTTGCCCAGACCGATCTCGCGCGCGATGTCGATCGCGTTGACGGTGTAGAGCTGGATATCGTTCTGCGCGATATAGCGCTTTGCCTCGGCGTGGAGCTTCTCAGCGAGCTCCGCCTCATCCCACTGGCAGTTGATCAGGAATACGCCGCCGGGCTTGACGTCGTTGACCATGCGGAAGCCTTTTTCAACATAAGAGGGGTTATGGCAGGCGACAAAGTCAGCCTTGTTGATGTAGTACGGGGACTTGATGGGCTTGTCACCGAAGCGCAGATGGCTGATGGTGATACCGCCGGTCTTCTTACTATCATACTGGAAGTATGCCTGTACAAATTTATCGGTATGGTCGCCGATGATCTTGATGGAGTCTTTGTTCGCGCCTACGGTGCCGTCGCCGCCCAGACCCCAGAACTTGCACTCGATGGTGCCTTCCGCGGCGGTGTTGGGAGCGGGCTTCTCCTCGAGGGAGAGATCGGTGACGTCGTCAACGATACCGAGGGTGAAGTTGTGCTTGGGAGCGTCCTTCGCGAGCTCCTCATAGACAGCGAATACGCTGGAGGGCGGGGTGTCCTTGGAGCCTAAGCCGTAACGACCGCCTACGACCTTAGCGGTGCAGCCGTTGGCAGCTAAAGCGGCGACTACGTCGAGGTAGAGCGGCTCGCCCAGAGCGCCGGGCTCCTTGGTGCGGTCGAGGACAGCGATCTTCTTCGCGGTAGCGGGGATCGCCTCAACCAACTTGTCGGCACGGAACGGACGATATAGTCTGACCTTGACCAGACCGACCTTCTCACCGTTTGCGTTCATATAGTCTATGACTTCCTCAGCGACGTCGCAGATAGAGCCCATCGCGACGATCACGCGCTCAGCGTCGGGAGCGCCGTAGTAGTTGAACAGCTTGTAGTCGGTGCCGAGTTTGGCGTTGACCTTGTCCATGTACTCCTCAACGATCTCGGGGAGAGCGTCATAGTACTTGTTGCAAGCCTCACGATGCTGGAAGAAGATATCGCCGTTCTCGTGAGAGCCGCGCATCACGGGGCGCTCGGGGTTGAGAGCGCGCTTGCGGAACGCGTCGACAGCGTCCATGTCGGTCATTTCCTTGAGATCCTCATAGTCCCAGACCTCGATCTTCTGGATCTCGTGAGAGGTTCTGAAGCCGTCAAAGAAGTTGATGAACGGAACTCTGCCCTTGATGGTAGCCAGATGCGCGACAGCCGCGAGATCCATGACCTCCTGCGGGTTGGTCTCAGCCAGCATCGCGAAACCGGTCTGGCGGCACGCGTATACGTCAGAGTGGTCGCCGAAGATGTTCAGCGCGTGTGACGATACGGTACGGGCGCTTACGTGGAATACGGACGGCAGCAGCTCGCCCGCGATCTTGTACATGTTCGGGATCATGAGCAGCAGACCCTGAGAAGCGGTGTAGGTGGTGGTCAGCGCGCCCGCGTTCAGCGAGCCGTGTACGGTACCGGCCGCACCTGCTTCACTCTGCATCTCTTCTACCTTGACGGTAGTGCCGAAGATGTTCTTGAGACCCTGTGCCGACCACTGATCAACGTAGTCAGCCATAGGGCTGGACGGGGTGATGGGGTAGATACCGGCTACTTCGGTGAACGCGTAGCTCACCCAAGCGGCGGCGTTGTTGCCGTCCATGGTTTTTTTGTTTCTTGCCATGTGTTTTCCTCCTGTTTTTGCATCACTGTAAGATGAGCTCTGTCCTACACTGACGCGGATAATTTAGAATTAGTGAATATGTACGAACAATACTCACTTTTCCATCCTATAGTTTAGCACTTTTTGTCGATAATGTAAAGGGGAAAATGCGGTAAATTTGGGGAAGGGTGAATAGTGAAGGGTGAATGGTGACACTGCAACGTTTACTGTAGGGGAGAGGCTTGCTCCTCCCGACGCGTTTGTTTCGATGTTGTTTAAATGCAAAGCAAATTTAACATTTCCGTAGGGATGGTCAATGACCATCCGCATGGCAGAGGCGTTTATTTCCTATCTCACGCTTTCGATAACGGATACGCCCGGCATTCTGCGGGATGTCGCAAGCGTCATCCCCTACAATAAACGCTTCATTTGCTTCGCGGTGGTGAGATATGGTGGATAGGTTGCGGTACGTCGAACACGCGTGTTGAGCGCCGTACCCTACAAAACGCACATCTCCTTAACCGGCGTTACCTTTTTTCTAAAGCCCTGCCGCGGGAGGAGCAAGCCCCTCCCCTACAAATATCTCTGTAACGCCTTACAATCCGAAAGCCGTCAGGCTTTCCCTCAACCCTTCACTATTCACCATTCACCGTTAACCGACGCCGATATTCACAAAATTTTCGGCAAAATTTGTGAGAGTTTATTGTAAAAAGGTATGGAAATTTTGACGGTTTATTGGTAGAATAGCAATATCAAAAGTGTCTGCTTTTGTTTCGGTCAACCCAAGGGCATTATCAAGGGAGTCAGAATATGGTTCGTAACGTAATTTTTGATCTATACGGCACACTGATCGATATCCGCACCGACGAGTTCTCGCTCGATTTTTGGCGCAAGGCGGTGCAGGTGTTCGCGATGGGCGGCGCTTCGTTCAGTCCGGGTGAGCTGCGCACCTCTTACGCAAAGTATGTCAAGCGCGCTTTGCGGCGCGAGCGGCTCAAGCACCCGACCTATAAGCACGTCGATATCGACCTGCTGCAGGTGTTCCGCCGCCTCTACTCCGACAAGGGTATCAATGCCGATATGACCCTGCTGCGTGATACCGCGCGGCGCTTTAGACAGGATTCGACGACCTTTATCCGCCTGTATGACGGCGTCATCGAGCTGCTCGACGGGTTGAAGAGTGCCGATAAGAAGATCTATCTGCTCTCGAACGCGCAGGAGAGCTTTACCATCCCCGAGATGGACGACCTCGGCATCCTGCCGTACTTTGACGGCATCATGATCAGCTCCGAGAAGCGCGTCAGCAAGCCCCAGCGCCAGTTCTTTGAGAAGCTGCTCAACCGCTATTCCCTTGACCCGAAGGAATGTATCATGGTCGGCAACGACAAGAATTCCGATATGCTCGGCGCCAAGAGCGTGGGCATCGACGGGCTGTACATCCATCAGGAGATCAGCCCCGAGGTGAAGGACGAGAGCGAGGTCACCGCCAAATGGAAGATCATGGACGGCGATGTGCGCAAGATCCTGCCCCTGATCCTGAGCGGGGATGAAGAATAATACAGCGCGGTCACACGACCGCGTTTTTTGTTACACTGTAACGTTCCGTCGGAAATAAAATAGCCTTCCCCTCATAGAACGGTTCAAACTGGAAATTGAAAACTGAAGACTGAATAATGAATAATATCGGGGGCGCGTGCGCCCTTTTTCGTGTCACTGTAATGTGCCGTTGAAAACAAAAAGCCTTCTCCTCGCCGGAAGCGGCTCCCCCCTTGTCCGCTTTGCGGACATTCCCCCAACGGGGGTACCTCGGGGGATGCGCGCATCCTTTTTCTGTAGCACTGTTATGTTTCTATCGAAAACAAAAAGCCTTCCCCTTGGGGGATGCGCGCATCCTTTTTCTGTAGCACTGTTATGTTTCTATCGAAAACAAAAAGCCTTCCCCTTGGGGGGAAGGTGTCACCGGAGGTGACGGATGAGGGGACTGCCTCTCCTATTAATGTCGGATTCGGTGTGGCTGAATGATTACCGAGAAGTAAGGAAATGCCCCGCACTCTTTGTTAAGATGATCTTTCGGATAAGTTTGCCCCTCATCCGACTCGGCATACGCCGAGCCACCTTCCCCCCGAGGGGAAGGCTGTTTTGCAAGGCTTATCCGAAAAACAGATAAAAGACGCACGCGCCCCCGTGGGGAAGGCTTTTATATGCAGATCCTTTCCGATAGTCAGATAAAAGGGCGCACGCGCCCCCCGAGGTACCCCCGTTGGGGGAATGTCCGCAAAGCGGACAAGGGGGGAGCCGCTTCCGGCGAGGAGAAGGCTTTCGGTTGACTTCGCACATGGCATAGCAGCATAAAAAGAAAGCGCAGTCGTTTGACTGCGCCTTTTGCTATTGGATATGCTTGGGTTTTAAGATCGGGTTCTTACCGCGCCGCGGTCGGGATCACTGCTCCGACGCGAAGATCCATTCGCCGATCTTGCCCTTTGTCTGCTTGCCCGCGTGATAGCGCAGGACGTTCAGTGAGTCGAGCAGGTCGACCTTGCCGTCGCTGTCGGCGTCCGCGCTGACCTCATTATAGGTCAGATTTTCGCCTGCGGAGATGCGCTGCAGGTAGGTCGCGTCCATGATGGTGAGATTCCAGTCGCCGTCCGCGTCACCGACAAAGCCCTGTGCGGGTTCGACGGTGCGGATGGTGTAGGGGATGGGGTCGAGCTGTTTGTTGCTGATGTCATCGGTGATCAGTGAGGTGAACAGACCGGAACTGAATTTGACCGAGTAATGCCAGATATCAACGGTGCCCGCCTTGAGCGCCTTCATGCGCACCTTGAAGTAGTGTTGGTCATCGGTAAAGGTGCCGACGCCGCTGTGTTTGGAAAAGTTATAGTACGCCGTGTTCTTTTCTCCGAAATAGTTGGTGATCAGGTTCGAGTTGCGGATCCGTGCGGGGAAGCTGTAGGCGTTCATATTGATGCTGCCGTCGGATCGCTTTTCGCCGTACTCGACGATTTTGACGTAGCTGTCGTCATAGCGGAGCTGACCTTCGCCCGTTGATACGGTGTAGCCGGCGCTGTCCAGCGCGACCTGATAGATGAATTCGCTGCCGACCTCGACCACGCCGAGAACCTGTCTGCGGCAGGTGACGGTAAGCGTATTATCCGCGCCTGTATCTCCCAAATCGACGTCCTGTGCCGCGGTATTCAGCGAAAAGACCGTGAATACAGAGGCGATGAGCGCCGTGATGATGATCAAACTGAGGATCTTTTTCATTTTCATACCGACCTCCTGTCGCACGAAATGACACACATTATCAAAACGTGAGTGATCACGTATATTATATATATTGTAATAGAAAGCGTCGGGAATTGCAAGACCTTTACATAAATGTAATCTGACCTGTTCAATATGATTGTATCAGTTGTGTCGGCGCTTTTGGTGAACAGCCTGTGAATACTCTGTTCATCGCGGCGGAAAAATTTTGATAAACCCTCGAACAAATGTTGCAATTTGCGAAAAGATGTGGTATGATAACAGTGTATCAAAAGAGGAAACAGGTGATTGTATGAAGCCGTTAACCACAGGACAACAAAAAGTATATGACTGCATCCTCGAAGGCTCCGAGAACGGACGTATCCCCTCGGTGCGCGAGCTGTGTGACGCGACGGGGTTCCGTTCGACCTCGACCGTGGCGTATCATCTCAAGGCGCTTGAGGAGCGCGGACTGATCGAGCGTGAGGAAGGACTCAACCGCTGTATCCGTCTGAAGAATGAACAGCCCACCTCCAAGGTGCCGCTGATGGGCCGCGTCACCGCGGGTCAGCCGATCTTAGCGGTGCAGGATATCGAGACCTACATCCCCGTGCCCAAGGATATCAGCAAGGGCAGGGAGCTGTTCGCCCTGCGCGTTGTGGGTGAGAGCATGATCAACGCGGGCATCTTTGACGGCGACATCATCATCGTGCACCATACCCCCTCCGCCGACAACGGCGATATCGTCGTCGCGATGGTCGAGGATGAGCTCAGCGGTGAGAGCAGCGCCACCGTCAAGCGCTTTTATAAGGAAAAGGGACATATCCGCCTGCAGCCCGAGAACGACGCCTTTGAGCCGATCATCGTGGACAAGGCGATCCTCTTAGGCAAGGTCGTCACCCTGATCCGTAATTATGAGTGATTATCGATCGTCATTGCAAAGTGCTTCGGGGTCCCCAAAAAGCCCCTGCTTTTTGGGGAGAGGAGGAGCCGCCACATGAGTACGGGAGCAGTCAACCTTGACTGCTCCCAACGAATACGGCGAGCGACGACGAAGTGTTTGAAAATTGTTCAACGCTCGTTAATAGAACGTTAACAACTTTCAGAACCGTTCCGCTATAATATAACCATGCAAGAGAGATACCGCAACTCCTTGTATGTTCTACCCTCCTCATACGGATCACCCCGATCCGTATTATACTAATATTCATTAAAACACTTTAACATTTATTGCGTTATATTCCGCATAGCCGTGTTGGACTCCTTGACATACGACAGTATGCCTGCGTCGTCCGCCTTGCTCTGCGAAATATCCCGCTGATAAATCTGTTAAAGCTTTTAATGGAATATTAGTAAAAAAACCCTCATTTTATTTGGATTTTTCCCCAAAGAGAAAGCGTGCACCCCGTGTGCACGCTTTCGTCTTTTATGAAACAGTCATTGCGAAGTATCGGCGCTAAAGCCGATGCTGCGGCAATCTCAACCGAAGAGATTACCCGGCGGATAGCTTTGCGCTTATACCGTAAAGGTCTTTCGCTGTTACAGATCAAGATCGATGGAATCTTCGTCTTCGTTCAGATCGTTTGGATCGTTGCGGATATCGTCATCCTCTACGTTATAGATCGTGGTATCCCTCTCAACGGGACGGTAATCACGATAGCGATCTTCGGCGGAGCCTCGCTCACGCTCACGCTTGCGGCGCGCCTGACGCCGTCCGTCCGAGGCGGTGTATGCCGCGGTGGAGAATACCACGCCCATGAATACCGCGACCACGGCAAAGAACGCGATGATGCACAGGATCCACCACGCGATGTTGACGAGCAGCATGATCACGCATGCTACCACGACTACCACCACGCAAACCACGCCCGCGGCAAGCAGGGTGTTCATCCTGTCTTGTATCTTATCAAAGAAGCCGAACATCGGAGAGAGCGCGACGAGGAACAGCGTGATGATCGTGACCAGAAAGCCGACGATGATGTTCCTGATCTGCGGATGCGCCATATAGATCAGCATATCCAGCAGCATCGGGATACACAGGATGACGGTGGGGACGATGACATGCTCTTTGTCGAGCTTGCGCCACATCAGTATCAGATAGACGCTGCCGACGCAGCCGAAGATGGCGGTGCCGACAAAGCCGTGGATCAGCGGCGCGAAGAACAGCGCGATAAAATCGATGATCGCGATGATCCCCATCCGTGAGCCGATTTTCGTCCGCAGAAACGGTCTGATGTCTTGCGCCTTTTGTTTGTAGGTTTCCCATAATCGAGCCATAACTTACCTCCCTGTCGGAGTATGAGTGGTCAGTGGTCAGTGGTTAGTGGTCAGTGGTTAGTGATCAGTGGTTAGTGGTTAGTGGTTAGTGGTTAGTGGTTAGTGGTTAGTGGTCAGTGGTTAGTGGTTAGTGGTCAGTGGTTAGTGGTTAGTGGTCAGTGGTTAGTGGTCAGTGGTTAGTGGTTAGTGGTCAGTGATCAGTGGTTAGTGATCAGTGATCAGTGGTCAGTGATTAAGAGTGGATATTTCTGAATTATGGTTATTATACCATATATTGACAAATTTTGCAACTATAGGGAATCTTACCGTATTTCTGACGGGGATCACGGAAATTTCCGGTTGCACTTTCGCCGGATTATGCTATAATCATACTATAGATAACACCGCTTGAAACGCGGCGATCTCAACCGAATGAACAACCTTTTCAGTAAACGCCGATGAATGCGGTTTTCGTATTCGTCGTCATTCCGAGGAGGGGCAAAGCCCCGGCGTGGGAATCCCCCTGATAGGAGCAGAATCTCACTGTTCATGTCATGAATAACAAGGGGATTGCCACAGCCCGCAAATGAATAGTCATTGCGAGGAGGGCGACCGAGCCCGACGTGGCAATCTCAACCTTAACCGATGCGGGCTTCGC
>JAHKVW010000130.1 GCA_020624805.1 bacterium
CCCGCAGAAGAGACTCCCGCTGAGGAAGCTCCTGCAGAAGAGGCGGTTGCTGAAGAAGCTGCTCCCGCAGACGCTGAATAATGAATTTTTTGACGGGTATCCGAAAGGGTACCCGTTATTTTCTTTTACGGAATTTTTTGATCCTGATAATCTGCTAAAATAGGATACATATTATATAGTATAGGATCTGATAGTATGATGGAAACGATTACAAAAGATACCAACGCCGTATTTACTCAGTTGATCGAAGCGGCAAAATTGCATGAGGGCTCTGTTGTCGTGCTTGGCTGTTCCACCAGCGAGGTCGGCGGCAGCCGCATCGGCACCCATTCCAGTATGGATATTGCCGCGGCTGTGTACGACGGCTTTTTTGACCTGCTCAAGGAGAAAGGCATCTTTTTGGCGGCGCAATGCTGTGAGCACCTCAACCGCGCTTTGGTGATCGAAAGAGAGCTGGCAACAAAGTACAATATCCCGATCGTGAACGCGGTTCCACAGCCGAAAGCCGGCGGCAGCAGCGCTACGACCGCCTACGTGCGCTTTGACGATCCGGTTTTGG
This sequence comes from bacterium, assembly GCA_020624805.1. Taxonomy (GTDB): domain Bacteria; phylum Bacillota; class Clostridia; order Oscillospirales; family Acutalibacteraceae; genus Ruminococcoides. The sequence goes on from JAHKVW010000130.1 coordinate 560, forward strand.
TGGAGCATATCCAAGCGGACGCGGGCGTCGATATCGGCGGTACGCTGATCGGTATGCACCTTAAAGAAACCGCCGTTCCTCTCAGACTCCCGCAGAAGAAGATCGGGGACGCGTTCGTCGCGTCTGCCCGTACCCGCGCGAAATTCATCGGCGGCGCGAGAGCCGTATACGACGAAGAGCTATTATAGGCGCGTGCGCCTTTTTGTTTGATCGCCGCTGCTATGGAGTATGGCGCTCACAACCGGATTATTTTGTGAATCAGAGGTACTGTTATGATGACTGCAAAAGATGAATTTATCAAGATTTATACGGAGAACATCACCCGCAAGGGCTCAGCGGAGCTGCTCGAGTGGATCCAAAAGACCGACTTTTTCACCGCTCCGGCAAGCACCAAGTATCACTGCGCCTGTGAAAACGGCTTGGTGATGCACTCGGTCAGTGTGTATAATACCATGATCGAGAAGCATTTTGACGAAGAAAACGATAATCCGGAGAGCTTTGCGATCTGCGCGCTGCTCCATGATCTGTGCAAGGCGCAGTTCTATAAGGTGTCCACCCGCAACGTCAAGAATGATGAAACAGGACAGTGGGAAAAGGTGCCGTATTACGCCATCGAAGATACCTTTCCGTACGGTCACGGTGAAAAGAGCGTGTTTTTGATCGAGCGCTTCATGCGCCTCAAGCTCGACGAAGCGATGGCGATCCGCTGGCATATGGGCGGCTTTGACGATAATAACGGCTTCTACGTCAGCAATGCCTATGATCGTTATCCGCTGGCTGTTAAGCTCCATCTTGCCGACTTGGAGAGCACCTATCTCAGAGAGAAAGGCACCTCCGCCGTCAGAAGATAACAATCCTACTTGCCGAAAGCAAAGGATAGGAGAAGTATATGAATTTTGATGAAGCAAAAAGTAAGATCGCTCAGCTCACCAAAGAGCTGAATTATCATAACGACCGCTATTATAATCAGGATGATCCCGAGATCTCCGACTTTGAGTACGACGCGATGCTGCGTGATCTCGAGAATCTGGAAGCGGAGTATCCCGAGCTGATCGCGCCCGATTCACCCACGCAGAAGGTCGGCGGCAGTAAAGGCGAGAAGTTCTCTTCCGTTGTGCATACCGTGCCGATGGAAAGCCTGCACGACTCTTTCTCAGCGGATGAGATACGCGATTTCGACCGCAGAGTTCGTGAGGTTGTCGCTGTTCCCGAGTATGTGGTGGAGCCGAAGTTTGACGGCTTATCCGTCTCATGCGAATATAGAAACGGCGTTTTCGTGCGCGGATCGACCCGCGGCGACGGTGTGACCGGTGAGGACGTCACCGATAATCTGATGACCATCAAAAGTCTGCCGAAGCGACTGAAAAACGCGCCCGCGTTCTTAGAGGTGCGCGGTGAAGTGTATATGTCGGTCGCGACATTTGAAAAGCTGGTCGCCGAACAGGAGAACAACGGTGAAAAGCCGTTCAAGAATCCCCGCAACGCCGCGGCGGGTTCACTCAGACAAAAGGACAGCAAGATCACCGCGAAACGCAACCTCGACATCTTTGTGTTCAATATTCAGGCGATGGAGGGCTATGCGGTCACGACCCATGTCCAGTCGCTCGATTATTTGACCGAGCTGGGATTTCCGACCGCGTTCTACCACAGTTACACCGATATCGATGATGTGCTTGATGAGATCGACCGTATCGATAAGCATAGAGGTGAATTGCCCTGCGATATCGATGGCGCTGTCGTCAAGCTGAATAACCTAGCCGATCGTGAATTACTGGGAAGTACAGCCAAGTATCCGCGTTGGGCGGAGGCATATAAATATCCGCCCGAGGAGAAAGAGACCGAGTTGCTCGATATCGAGATCAATGTCGGCAGGACAGGCGCGATCACGCCTGTCGGTATCTTCAAGCCTGTTTTACTCGCGGGTACGACTGTATCCCGCGCGACGCTCCACAATGAGGATTTCATCCGTGAACTCGGCGTGAGCATCGGCGACACGGTCAAGATCCGCAAGGCGGGTGAGATCATCCCCGAGGTACTCAGCGTCGTCAAGCATACCGAGGGCGCCGATCCGTATACCTTGCCCGAATTCTGTCCTTCATGCGGCAGCAGACTTGTCAAAGAGGAGGGTGAGGCGGCGATCCGCTGTACCAACACCGAATGTCCTGCTCAGCTCCTGCGGCATCTGATCCACTTTGTATCGCGTGACGCGATGGATATCGACGGCTTGGGCCCATCCTCTCTCGAACAGTTGATGAACGCCGGCTTGATCACGACCTTTACCGATCTGTATCAACTCAAAGCGGAGGACGTCGCCAGGCTCGACCGCATGGGCGACAAATCGGCGGATAATCTGATCAGAGCGATCGACAATTCCAAGCACGCTGAGATCAATCGTCTGGTGTACGCGCTCGGGATCCGCCATATCGGTGAAAAAGCCGCTAAGCTGCTTTGTGAGCATTTCCTCAGTATCGACAAGCTGTTTGACGCAAGTGTGGAAGAGATTGCGGCGATCGACGGCTTCGGTGAGATCATGGCGCAGTCCGTGTATGATTATTTTCATCTGGAGGGTACAGCGCACCTGATCGCTCAGCTCAAAGAGCTCGGTGTAGAGATGAAGCCCCTTGAAAAGAAGGAAAAGACCGGCAGATTCGTCGGCAAGACCTTTGTATTAACAGGAACCTTACCGACTATGAGCAGAAAAGAAGCGTCGCTTTTGATCGAGCAAAACGGCGGAAAAACCTCATCGTCTGTATCGAAGAAAACGGATTTCGTTCTCGCGGGTGAAGACGCGGGATCAAAGCTGACCAAGGCGCAATCCCTCGGCGTGACGATCATCAGTGAAGCGGAACTGCTTGAAATGATCCAACAGAATAACGAGTGATCGATCGATCCCTGTCCATTTCGGGCAGGGATCATTTGCGTTTATGGACAATCTTTTACGGACAGGTTATATCCGATGACCTGTCCGCATAAATTTTACTATCATTGTCATTGAAGATATGTGACGATAACAACAGAGAATGACTCAGGATGGTGAAAATGATGGATAAACAAAGTCTGGATTGTATTCTGGATAAAATGCCCGATCGGATCAGGATCCCGTTAGAACGCACACGATCTGCGTATGAGGACAAGGCGACCGAGATCGTATTGCGCAGGGACGCGCCGATCTGTATCTATGAAAGAAAACGGCTGCTTTACATAACGGAAAGCGGTTATCTGACCGACTCTGCGTATGCAGAGAATTTGTTGACCGCTTCGTCAAAAGAGATAGAGCAAACGGTTCTTCGACTGTGCGACTATTCTGTTTACGCGTTCCAGAATGAGATCAACAGCGGTTTCATCACGATCGAAGGCGGCGTCAGAGTCGGCTTGTGCGGCAAAGCGGTGATGACGAACGGAGAGATCAGCAATGTTCGTGATATCGGCACACTCAGTTTTCGTATCGCGCGCGATATCAGCGGATGCGCGGCTTCGCTGATCGATAAGCTCGACCCACTCGGCGGCGTACTCATTTGCGGTGTTCCGGGATCGGGAAAAACGACGCTCATTCGGGATCTGGCTCGTCAATTATCCTATCGGTACCGTGTGAGCGCCTTGGATGAAAGGGGAGAGCTGAGCGCTTTATATCGCGGTAAGGTTGGTTACTCACTCGGTTTATGTGATGTGTATACCGGTTATCCGAAGGGGCTTGCCGCTCATTGCGCGATCCGCAGTATGTCGCCTGAGATCATCGTATGTGATGAGATGGGCGATCAAAACGACGTCGATCTGCTGCTGTATTCCATGCGGTGCGGCGTTGCGTTCATCGCGACGGTACACGCGTCGTCGATGCAGGACCTCAGACGCAGAGAGATCACTTCAAAAATGATCAATACCGGCGCGTTTCGCTATATCGTGTTTCTCTCTTCCGGCGGCAATGTCGGGAAGATCGAAAAAATCTACGAAATGTGTGACGCGCGTGATTAAGCTGATCCTGTGTATCGTGATCCTGTTTTGCGGCGCGGTGATCGGGATCCATCTGTCGCAAAGGCTGAGCCGCCGCAAGGATGTATTGACACAGTTCGAAGTGCTGTTTCATACCGCGTTGATCCGCATGGAATACAACGCGGGTGATCTGTGCGAGGTGTTCTCCGATAACTTTGCGGGCTTTTCGTTTGAACACAATATTCCCTTCGATGTCCAGTGGCATCGTTTTATCAACGGTTTTTCTTATGTATTATCAAAGAAAGATATCGGGATACTCAGTTCCTTTGTGAAGGATCTGGGTGCGGCGGATCGTGAATCGCAAAGACAACATATCTGTTTATACGGCGAGCTGTTACGGGAACACATCCGTGAGGCGCAGGATGAGATAGAGAAGAAAGCGAAAATGTACAGGATAATTCCGCTGTCAGTGGGGATGGTGATCTCTATGATGGTGATATAGGGATGGAAAACTATGGATGTTGATATGATATTCAAGATCGCGGCGATCGGGATCATTGTCGCGATCCTCAATCAGCTGTTGGTACGCAGCGGCAGAGAGGAGCAGGCGCTCTTGACGACGATCGCGGGCTTGGTGGTCGCGCTGATGATGATCATCTCGCAGATCAGCGAGCTTTTTACCACCGTCAAGAACACCTTCGGACTGTAGGCATGACCATCATTACCATCTGCGGCGCCGCGATCGTGACGGCAGTGCTGGCGGTCATGCTCCGATCCCAAAGCCCGCACAGTGCCATGCTGCTATCCGTAGCCGCCGGAGCGATCATCATCCTCAGCTTGTTGAAGAATCTTCCCGGCACGCTTTCGGGGATCCAAAGCGTTCTATCGGACGGCGGTATCGATACGGCTGATATCGCGATCCTGCTGAAGGTGATGGGAATCTGCTTTGTCACGGAATTCACCTGTGATTGCGTCACGGAGGCGGGGCTACTGTCGCTGAGCACCAACATCTCTTTTGCCGGAAAAATACTGGTATTGCTGACGTCACTGCCGCTGTTTCAGAATATCATTTCCGTGATCACTACGCTGGGCAGTTGATATGAAGCGAATCGTGATAGTGATGATCGTCCTTTTTCTGATCGGATGCTTTTGCTTCCAATGTGACGCGGCTGAGTCGGAGATGTTTGAAGAGAATAAAAGCAGGATCGAAAGCGGCGTCGACGATCATACAAAAGGTGAATTGGAGCGCTTCGGTATTTCCGGGATCGATGACGTCGTGACCGACGGGATCGACAGCGGATCGGTATGGCATTACCTGTCCGAACTGATCGCGGCTTACAGTCACGGTCCCTTGGCGGCGCTGATCTTATTGACAGCGGTATTATTGTTAGCTTCCGTCTCGGAATCCTATACCTTTTCTTTGCGCTATACGGAAACGCGAGATATCATGGGCGTTGTCGTCAGTCTGTTCATCTCATCGATCCTGATCAGTCCCGTGACGCAGTTGATCTCTTCATCACAGTTGGTGATACAGGGCGCTTCTGCCATGATGACGGTATACTTGCCCGTTATGGCGGGGATGATGGTGTTCTCCGGTCACGCGATCTCATCGGGCGGCTACTACGCGGCGGTGATCACCGTATCTCAGCTGATCTCAAGACTCACAGCGACGGTATTCACACCGTTGTTGACGGTGTTTCTGTCATTATCCGTCAGCGCGAGTATCTCGTCACGTGTCCGCTTAGGCGGGTTCATCGAGTTGGCGAACAAGGGCTTCAAGTACGGGATCGTGCTGATGATGAGCATATTCACAGCGGTGATCGGACTCAACGGCGCCTTGTCGGGAGCGGCGGACAGCGTCGCGAATAAGGCAGCTCGCTTCGGACTGAGCTCCTTTATCCCGCTGATCGGATCGTCGATCGCCGAGGCGTACAGCGCGATACAAAACAGCGTGAGTGTTCTGCGGTCGGGCGCAGGCGTATTCGTTATCATCGCGCTCTTTGTCAGCTTTGCGCCGCTGATCACCCAAAGCATTTTGTGGTCGATCACGCTTTGGATCGCGAAAAGCATCGGGGAGATGCTGTCGGTCACATCCGCCTCATCGATAATCAACGCGTTATCTCAATTCATCTCGGCACTCAGAGCTTTGTTGATCGCCGTGATGACGGTCTTTATCATCTCGACGTCCATCATGATGTCATTGGGAGGCAGGACATGAGCGGGATCCAAACGATTTGCATGACGCTGTGTTATACCTGTGTCGCGGTCAGCATGATCACCGTTCTGATCCCGCAAAAACGAACGCGCCGTGTGATGAGTTTTGTTGTCGGACTGTTTTTTATCAGTACCTTTATTACCGCAATGTCGGCGCAGATAAACGCGATCGATATGAGGACGCCGGATATCAACGAGATCCCTATACCGACCTATGAGGAAACAGATCCACAGGATGCGGTCGCACAGATGACAGCCGATCATCTGACACAGGCGTTGAACGAGCTGCTCAACAATGAAGGAATATTCCCGCGGGATATCCGGTTGACATTGAAAATATCCGACGAGGGCAGAATATCTGTTGTACGTGCCGACATATACATAAGTGAAAAGGATAGGGGCAAAACGCCTGAGATCAAAAGTATCGTATACAGGAATATTTCAAAGGAGCCTGAAATACATGTTACAGGGGAAGAAGCTCAGCAAATGGCTGAGCGATAAACGTGTCGTCAAGGTCGCTGTGATCATCGGAGCGGCGGCAGTACTGCTGATCGGATTATCATCATTCATCGACTTTTCTGGCGGCGAAAAGGAGAATTCGGAAAAATATGCCGCCAAAACCGAAGCGCATCTTCTGGAAATCATCTCGCACATCAACGGGGTGGGGGAGGCGAAGATCTTTTTGACGATGGATAACAGCGGAGAGAACGTCTATTTGAAGAACACCGATACCAAAACGAAAAGCATAGAACCGAAGGTGCGCGGCGTTGTGGTGGTATGTGACGGCGGCGATGATCCGCTGGTCGTGTCACGTGTGCTGGACGCTGTAACAAAATCGCTGAATATCAGCTCAGATAAAGTATGTATCACAAAATGATATATGTTGAGATCGGACACGTGCGTCCTTTTTCTCGCAATGACGAATCTATAATAAAAGGTGGAGAAATATGAAAATCAAAAAGCAACATGTATTGGCGGCGGCACTGGTATTGGCTCTCGGAGCGGCGGTGTATCTGAATTGGCAATTCTCGGGTACGCCGCTGATATCATCGACATCAAAGGAGCTGGGAGCCGCGACCTATGTCAGCAATGACGCGTCGGCAACAGCGGATGAGGTGGATTCTGATTCTGTATCCGAAATGACGCCTCAGGCAAAGCTCGCTCAGGCTAAGACCGATCGTACACAGGCACAGGACAAAGCGCTGGAAGCGGCTGAAAATATCCTGTCGCTGTCGGACAGCTCCGAGGACGCGAAAGCGGAAGCGGTCAAAGCCGCCAACGTCATCGAACAACGGATATTGGCGCAGAGCAATATCGAGGGCATATTGACCGCCAAGGGCTATCCAAGCGCTGTTTGCTACATCTCGGATTCCGGTTGTACGGTAACCCTGCTGTCGAGTGAGATGACCGACGACGCGCCGATGATCATCAAAGAAGCGATCATGTCACAGTCAGAGATCGAGTTCAACAACATCGTCATCATTGATGTATAGCGCATAAAAATAACGGACGGGAATTCCCGTCCGTTTGCTGTTATTGTAACATTTTTAAAATCTCTTCCTGTACATCCGATGCGGTGAGATCCGATTTCCTTTTCGCCGTATTGAAGTCGGTACCGTTGATCCTGTCATAGCTGTCCGCGTCAACGATGATCAAAGCGGATCTCGGCGGAACAAGCGTATCTTCTTCAAAGCGATACAGCGCCTGATCGGAGGCTTCGGTGTCGTTCGCAATCACATACCATTTCTGCGGCAGCTCATATTGTGATTTGATCTGAGGCACACAGGGCTTATCGGAGTTGTTGATGATCACGCTGAGCATACGCCATTCATTTTCGGCGTCGTTCTTCAATGTCAAAGAAAGGCTCTGACCGTTATAGACGATGTAACCGTCGTTGACCGCCTTGGTAGTGCAGTCACGCAGGGGAGAGAACGCCTTGCGGATCTTGATCAGCCCTTTGTAATATTCGACCAGCTCATTGTAACGCACGGTGCGCGACCAGTTGATGGAGTTGATCGAATCGGGAGATTTGTAGGAGTTATGATCGCCCTTCTTTGTTCTGGCGAATTCTTCACCCGCCATCCAAAAGGGAATACCCAGGGAGGACAGGATCAGGGTCGCGGCGAGCTTGTTCTGACTGATATATAAGCTGTCGGTGGTGTCGAAATCATCACACCAGTTGGATTTGAGGATCTTATCCCAGAGGGAAAGATTATCATGCGCGGACGCATAGGTGATACACTGAGAAGGCTCGTTCGCCCAGTTGCCAAAGGTCACGGAAGAAGCGCCCATCATACCGGCGATCACATTATACGCGCTGTGGGTCGAGCCCTGGATAAAGCCCTTGCTGTCATCATCGGAGCCGCCCTTGATGCCGTGACGCATATCGTCGTTGAACATACCGATTCGAGTCGAGAGCTTTTTGGCATTTGCTTTGTTGGAACAATCCTCGCCGGAGATACCGTTCTCACCGTCATTCGCGGTCCACGGCTCACCGTACATCAGGATGCGTTTGTCGATCTGATCGAGCGCCTCACGGATCAGGTTCATGGTCTCGATATCGTGGCAAGCCATGAGATCAAAACGAAAGCCGTCGATATGGTATTCATTCGTCCAGTAGCACAGGGAGTCGATCATGAACTTGCGGAACATGGTCTTGTCGCTGGCGGTGACGTTACCGCAGCCGGAGGAGTTGAGGAACTTGCCGTCCTGCATACGGAAGTAGTAGCCGGGCACGGTCCGTTCAAAGGGAGAGTGCGCGGTCGAGTAAACATGGTTATAAACAACGTCCATGATCACGCCGATGCCCTCGTCATGCAGCACCTTGACCATTTCCTTGAATTCTCTGATACGCACCTCACCGTGATACGGATCGGTGGAGTAAGAGCCCTCA
>JAHKVW010000017.1 GCA_020624805.1 bacterium
ACCCCGCAGATCGGCAAGGGCTTCAAGTTTGAAACCGACGATTCTCTGCTGGCTGTTACCCACTATAAGGTCACTGCCGCCGGTAACGCAGAGGTCAGAACCGCTCTGAATATACTGGCTTCCGCTGACGCCGACCTTACCCGTATCGTCAACAAGGGCGTCTTACAGCCCGGCTTCACTGTCGGCGGTATCGCATCCTTCACCGATCCCTCCGAGCCTGCTGAGACCTATCTGCTCGGCGACGCCGATAACAACGGTACTGTCGATACAAATGACGTTGTTATTATCCAGCGTTATATCGCGAAGCAGTCCGTACCCAACAGTGAGATCGTAAAGAGAAACGGCGACGTTGACAGAGACGGCGAACTCGTCATCCTCGACGCTACCAATATCCAGCGTAAGCTCGCCAGAATGTCCGTACCGTATCCGATCGATCAGTATGTACCTGTTCAGTGATCATACAGCCATAGTGAGCTGTTGATCGAACAGATCAATGATAATCAACTCCCCCGTCACCCGGCGGGGGAGTTTTTGCGTTCCGACGCCCGCAAAGGCTCTGAGCCATAACGAATCAACCACCATATTAATGAAGACGGTAGGTATCTTGCGATACTTACCGTCTTTTTGTCGACCAAAAAAAGATGCCGCCAAACTGTCCTTTTTGCGGCATCCCTTTTCATATACAGCGTTAATTGTAAACTAACTTAAAATCGAAATAGCGTCGAGGATGGATTTTTCCATTGCTTCCTGTCCGTATTTATCGACCTGCATTTTGTCCTTCGCGCCGTGGGTAAGACAGCCCGCGCCGCCGATACAGCCGCCGACGCACGCCATGCCCTCGATGAAGTTCGCTTTCAGCACATTTTTGCTCTTCAACGTCAGCGCTTTTTTACATTCCTCAATGCCGTCGCAGGAGATCGCGTTCAGCTCAAAATCATCCAGACCCTGCTCCTTCAAGCCCTCGGCAACCGCGTCGGCAAGACCGCCGCAGCGGGCAAATATCCTGCCGAAGTACGAGGCGTTGTCGAGCACGCCCTCCTCCAGCGCGGTGAGGTCGATATCACGGCTGTCAAACAGCGCCTGTAATTCCTCAAACGTCAGCACGGAGTCGACATAGGGCTTGACGGTGTCGAGCTGTGCCTCCATCTTTTTCGCCGTGCACGGTCCGATGAAAACGATCTTCGCGTTCGGCGTAGTATCCTTGATGTACTTGGCGATCGTCGCCATCGGCGAAAGATTGTGAGAGACATTCGGCTTGAGCTCGGGGAAGGCTTTGTTGATATATTCAACAAAGGCAGGACAGCAGGAGCTGGTCAAGAAGCCTGTCTCCGCAAGCTCCTTTGATTCTGCCTGCGCGACCATATCCGCGCCGAGAGCGGCTTCTACGACCGTATGGAAGCCCAGCTTTTTCAGACCGGTGATCACCTGACCGAGCTTTGCGTAAGTAAACTGGCTGGAGATCGACGGCGCGACGACCGCATAGATCTTATAGTTCTTTCCCTGCTCGCATTTCTTCAGCAGATCGATGACGTTCAGAATAAACGACTTGTCGCTGATAGCGCCGAACGGACACTGATAAACGCACGCGCCGCATGAGATGCACTTTGAATCGTCGATCTGCGCCGCGTTCTCGTCATTGATGTTGATCGCCTTGATCTTGCAGGCGATCTGGCAGGGACGCTTGTGGTTAGCGATCGCGGAATACGGGCACACCTTGGCGCATTGACCGCATTCCACACATTTGCTTTTATCGATATGCGCCACATGATTGTGGTCGAAGGAGATCGCGCCGCGGGGGCAAACATCCTCACAGCGATGCGCCAGACAGCCCCGGCAGGAATCTGTGACCTCATAACCGGCGGCAGGACATTCGTCGCAGGCGATGTCGATCACCTCGATGACGTTTTGACGATCGGAGTTGCCGCCCATGGCGATCTTGACGCGTTCGGCGAGGATCGCCCTCTCCTTATAGACGCAGCAGCGCATGGTCGGCGTTTTGCCGGGTACGATGATCTTCGGGATATCCAGTACATTCTCCAACAGCGTGTCATTCCATGCCTGACGCGCCACCTCGCGCAGTACCTTGTATTTCAGATATTGTACCTTGGTATCAAATTTTCTTAATTTATTCATAAGCGTTCACCTAAAAATAACTGACCTTGATGCGCTTGCCCATCAGCTTGAGCGCCTTTGAAAGCTCCTGCACCAAATTCATTTTAATGTTGAAATTGATCGGCAGATCGGGATTCTGATGCGCCGGGTTGACTGCCTTGCCGACATAAAAATTGATATCCGTCGCTTCTTCAAACAGCAGGCGGCTGATCAGCGAAGCGCCGTCATTGCCGTAGCCCCATTCCTCATAGGAATCGTTGTTTTGTATATAGTCGTTGGCGTATTCCACCACCTTGTTGACGGTGATCACGCCCTCGGTCACCAGATCGACGCCCTCGAGCTCCGCGATCGGCGGCACATCACTGCGCTCAAAGCTGAGCTTCGGCCGAAGCGGTTTTCGCAGCCACTTCGCGGCAATAGAGGAGGTCGTGCCTCCGCAGATGATATGCTTGCCCTCCTTAGAGAAGAACAGGCTCATCATCCGATCGCAGTCGTCCCTGTCGGAGGGAGGGCCGAAGAGGATATTCATCGGCACGCGCTTGCGGATCTTGATCACGCAGGCGGTGGCGTCATCGCCCGGTTTCCCGCCGTAGAGGCGGTTGACCTCGTCGATCAGCATGGTGGAAAGCACCTTGGCGGTGAAGCCGCCCTGCGACATCCCCAGCATATAGTCGGCGATATCCTCCCGTTTCCAGCCGAAGTTATAGGCGATGCCGATCCCCGCGTGAGGACAGCCGTCGCTCATGGCGATGATGATGTCGTTCTCCATCAAGCGGATCACGGACTTGTAGATCTTCTTTTCGCCGATATTCAGCTCGGTTTTGTCGTAATCGAAGAGAGCGCCGTCACGGATATAAATAATATGAGGATTATCATATTGGATCAGCTCGACGGTACGGGAGTTGATGATGTGCATAATGGTAAAGGTGGAGTACGCGACGCCGCGTACCGAACAGACAGGGAGCGTTGCGGCAATGGTAGATACACATTCCTCCAGCGGCAGACCCTCCGCCATCATAGTCGAGATGATCTTGGAGGTCAGCGTGGAAAGGATACTCGCCTTTACGCCGCTGCCCATACCGTCCGCCAGCACGATCACGGTGGAATCGGCGCCCTGTTCTACGATATCGATATGGTCGCCGCAAAGCTGTTCGCCTTCATGGTTAATGCTTTTGTAGCCGATCTCAGCACATAAATCATTCATCCTTGATCGACTCCTTCAGCTTAGACAGCGCGATTTTTGTTTCGGCGGCGGTTTCGCCCAGCAGTGAAGCGATCTCCTGTACGATACGCATTTGCTTATCCACCACCTTGTCGGCGACCTCCACCGTCTGACGGCTGATGTCCTCTTTGCGCTGACGCGCGGTTTCCTCTTCGGTAACGTCGGTCATGATGCAGATCAGCATATTGCTTTCTCTGTCGGGAACGACCGTCATTTCCACATAGCGGTCATATTCGGCTAAGAAGGTGCGTTCGTTGTAGATGCCGCGATGGGTGGACTGCACGTTCAGGAACGGCAGCGGGTCAAGGATGCGGACTACCTGAGAGCCCATGACGTCCGAAGCGGCGCGCAGGTTCAGCATTTTCTGCGCCGCGGAGTTGATCTGCTGTACCTCCAGCAGGTCGTTGACGACGATCAGACCGTTGGGCGTGTTTTTGACGATCGTATCCGAAAAGCTCTCCGCCTTGTCCTTCAAAAACGGCAGACACATGGAGATCTCCGCCTTGCCCTGATAGATGGCGACCGCCTTTTCGCGGCAGGTATCGTAGCCGCAGGAACCGCAGTTCAGCTCCTGAGAGGGCTTGAATTTACCCATTTGCCGCAGGATCTGGTTGATCTCATAATCGGAGGGCTTTGCCGAGCGCGGCGCGATGAACTCGAACACCTTCTTCATCTCGACCGCCTCGGGCTGATCGACCTCAAAATCATGCTTGCCGGCGTATTTGGCGACCGCCGTGTAATCGCTGACCGGGTTCAGCCGCTGTTTTTCCATCACGGGACCGCCGACGCAGCTTCCGGCGCAGGCGCTCATTTCAATAAAGGATTTGTGAACATTGCCGTCCTCGATATCCTTCAGGGCGGCGATGCAGTTTTCTACGCCGTCGATCGCAAAGTAGGTATAATCCTGCGCCTTTTGCGACATCGTTTTCAGAATACCGCCGGTCGTCGGGAAAAACCGCGCGAGGCTGTTTTCCGTGCGGTCGGTTTTCTGGTCGAGGGTGATGTTTTCCTCTTTCAGCCATGCGGACAGTTCCTCGAAGGTCAGCGTGGCGTCAACAATGCCCTCATAATGCTCCGCCTCATCCTTCTTGGCGACGCAGGGGCCGATAAAGACGGTTTTGGCGTTGGGGATCCGTGACTTGATATCCTTGCAGTGCGCCTGCATCGGCGACAAAACGTCGGCGAGATACGGCAGACAGCTCGGAAAATATTTTTGGATCAGCAAATTCACGGAATGACAGCAGGAGGAGATCACGATATCCCTGTCCTCTTCCTGCAGGATCCGGTCGTATTCACGCTTGACGATCGTCGCGCCGACTGCGGTCTCCTCAACGTCGTAAAAGCCGAGCTCCTTCAGCGCGGCGCGCATGGCTTCTATGCCCACGCCGGTGTAGTTGGCGACAAAGGACGGCGCGAGGCTGACGACCACGGGAGCGCCGCTTTGCAGCAGAACGCGAACCTTTTCGGTCTCATCAACGATTTGCTTGGCGTTTTGCGGACACACCACAAAGCAGTGACCGCAGAGAATACATTCGTTGCCGATGATATGCGCCTGGTTTCCGGAAAAGCGGATGGACTTTACCGGGCAGTGGCGAATACATTTATAGCAGTTTTTGCAATTTGATTTTTTTAATGTCAAACAGTTCGACATCTGTCCGCTCACTTTCACTAGAGTTTTTGTAAGATTGTATTTTCAAAAAAGCTGTCAAAGGTTTCGGGCGTCACACCCGTAACGGTCTCGTCGTCGATCCGGACGGTAACACCCTCGCGGTTGCAGCGTCCGATGCAGAAGCTGCCCGCAAGAGTGATCTTGTCCGCCAGACCGCGTTCCTCAACAGCTCTTTGGAACAGTTCGACGACCTTTTCCGAGCCCTTGAGATGGCACGACGAGCCAACGCAGATCTGTATGTTCATTATGATACCTTTGCCTTTATGTTTGTTTCAAAGAATTCGCCGACGCTTTCGGGAGATACCGAATGGAAGGCGTCGTCAACGGTGACGCAAACGCCCTTTTGGCACTGTCCCATACAGAAGGTGCCGCCCAGTTCTACCTTGTCGCCCAGATCGTTTTGCGCGATAAGATCCTGCAGTTGCTCCACTACCTGTCGCGAACCCTTGATGTGGCAGGAGGAGCCGATACATACGGTTACTTTCATGTTGAATTCTCCTTATTCGTACTCGACGACGTTTGCCCAGCTGAGCAGGAGCTCGCGCTCCGCTTCATTGCCCTTTACGGACTGTGAAGCCGCTACGATCGGCATCCACTTCTGGACATATTGCTTGGCGGTGTCGCTCTTTTTGCAGAACAGGTCGAGGTACTGCTTGGCGGTTTCCGTATCGCCCTTGAGCCAGAACAGCAGATAGGTTCTTGCCGCGTCTGCCGCGCCGTTGCCCTGGGTCGCGTGCGACCAGTCGATGATGTAGGGAGTGCCGTCTTTTGCGATGATGATGTTGGACGGATTGAAGTCACCGTGGCATACCTTGTTGTGCTTGGGCATACCGTTCAGTCTGGTATGAAGGTCATAGCGGGTGGTAGCGTCCAGCTCCGCCATGCTGATTTTTTGGTTCATTTTATCCTTGAGCTTGTTGAGCAGGGGACAGGTCTTGCTGAGGACCGTCAGCTGCAGGTCAACAAACTGATTGAGGTACTCATCCTTCTTGTCGGGGTCGTCATCCATCATCTGCTGCAGGGTCTTTCCTTCGATAAAATCGGACACGATAGCCCATTTTCCGTCGATCTTCGTCACCTCGTGGATCTTCGGGATATTCAGTCCCGTTTCCTCGATACGCGCCTGATTGAGCGCTTCGTTCAGGACGTCTGCCTTGGAAAAGTCTTCGTTGAATACCTTTACACAAAGGTCGCCGTCACGATAAACGGTTTTAGCGGTTCTTACCGCGATTACTCTGTCAAGTGTCATCTTTTTGTTCCTCCCTTACAGATTTTTATGGATGCCGTTCTTTGCTCTGCGAAACGACTGCTTGATGTCTTTTTTATCGAGCTTTCCGCCGAGTTGTTTTTCGTCGGGTGTATCGGTCTCCTCAAAGGTCTTGCCGTAATACGCGTTCAGATACATCTGCTTGATCTCGCTCATCAGCGGATAGCGGGGGTTAGCGCCCGTGCACTGATCGTCAAACGCCTGTACGGTCATATCGTCCAGTCTGTCGAGGAAGTCCTGTTCGTCGGGAACATATTCCTTGATGGTGGATTTGATGCCGATCTTAGCCTTGAGCTCGTCGATCTTAGCGATCAGGTTCGTGAGCTTCTCGCTGTCGTCCTTGCCGCCTACGCCGAGATAATCGGCGACCTCCGCGTAACGCGCGAGGGTATGCGGATGATCGTACTGCGGGAACGTACCCATCTTTGCGGGAACCTCAGCCGCGTTGAAGCGCAGCACCTCGTCGATCATCAGGGCGTTTGCCACGCCGTGAGGCAGGTGGTGGAAGGCGCCGAGCTTATGCGCCATAGAGTGGCATACGCCGAGGAAGGCGTTGGCAAACGCCATACCCGCCATTGTGGCGGCATTCGCCATCTTCTCTCTGGCTTCGGCGTCGTTCAGACCGTTGTCATAGGCTCTGGGCAGATATTCAAAGATCACCTTCAAGGCTCTGAGCGCTAAGCCGTCGGTATAATCCGTCGCCAGCATGGAAGCATAAGCCTCAAGCGCGTGGGTAACGGCGTCGATACCGGAGGCGGCGGTCAGTCCCTTGGGAGCGGTCATATGGAAATCGGTGTCGACGATCGCCATATTCGGCAGCAGCTCGTAATCCGCGAGCGGATACTTAACGCCGGTCTTTTCGTCGGTGATAACGGCAAAGGGAGTGACCTCGGAGCCGGTGCCGGCAGAGGTCGGAATCGCGATAAAGTAAGCCTTTTCGCCCATCTTCGGGAAGGTGTAGATCCTCTTGCGGATATCGGAGAAGCGCATCGCCATATCCATAAAGTTGACTTCGGGATGCTCATAGAGCACCCACATGATTTTTGCCGCGTCCATCGCGGAGCCGCCGCCGAGAGCAATGATGGTATCCGGCTCAAAGGACTTCATCTGCTCGGCGCCTCTGATCGCGCAGGCGAGGGTGGGATCGGGCTCAACATCCGCGAAGGAGGTGTACTGGATCCCCAGCTCGTTGAGCTTATCGGTGATGGGCTTTGTATAGCCGTTCTTATACAGGAAGCTGTCGGTTACAAGGAACACGCGCTTCTTATTCATGACATTTTTCAATTCATCGAGGGCAACAGGCATGCAGCCCTTCTTGATATAGATCTTTTCGGGTGCTCTGAACCAAAGCATATTCTCTCTCCTTTCGGCAACTGTTTTGATGTTGATCAGGTGCTTGACGCCGACATTTTCGCTGACGGAGTTTCCGCCCCACGAGCCGCAGCCGAGGGTGAGCGAAGGCGCGAGCTTAAAGTTATACAGGTCGCCGATACCGCCCTGTGAGGACGGGGTATTTACCAGGATACGGCAGGTCTTCATGCGTGCCGCAAATTCATCGAGCTTGTCCTTTTCGTTGACAGCGTCAATATAAATGGAGGAGGTATGACCGTAGCCGCCGTCCGCGACAAGCTGCTCCGCCTTGCCGAACGCGTCCTGAATGTTCTTTGCGCGGTACATGGCGAGAACGGGGCTGAGCTTTTCGTGAGCGAATTCCTCGCTGAGATCAACGGATTCTACCTCGCCGATCAGGATCTTCGTGCCGGCGGGAACCTTTACGCCCGACAGCTCGGCGATCTTAGCCGCCTTTTGTCCTACGATCTTCGCGTTGAGAGAGCCGTTGATGATGATGGTTTTGCGAACCTTATCCAGTTCGTCGCCCTTTAAGAAGTAACAGCCGCGCGCCGCGAATTCCTGTTTGACGGCGTCGTAGATGCTGTCGAGTACGATCGTGGACTGCTCGGAAGCACAGATCATACCGTTGTCAAAGGTTTTGGAGTGGATGATCGAGTTGACGGCAAGGGTGACGTCAGCGCTCTCGTCGATGATCGCGGGAGTGTTGCCCGCGCCGACGCCGAGTGCCGGCTTACCGCTGGAATAAGCTGCTTTGACCATGCCGGGACCGCCGGTAGCCAGAATGATGTCAACTTCCTTCATCAAAAGGTTCGTCATATCCAGTGAGGGAACGTCGATCCACGCAATGATATCTTCGGGAGCGCCTGCCGCTATCGCAGCCTCCAAGACGACCTTTGCGGCTTCGATTGTGCTTTTCTTCGCGCGGGGATGCGGGCTGATGATGATCGCGTTTCTGGTTTTCAGACAGATCAGCGCTTTAAAAATAGCGGTAGAAGTGGGGTTGGTCGTAGGAATGACCGCGCCTACTACGCCGATCGGCTCGGCGATCTTCTTTGTGCCGAACGCCTTGTCCTCTTCTATCACGCCGCAGGTCTTGGTGTCGCGGTACTGATTGTAGATATATTCGCTGGCGTAGTGGTTCTTGATGACCTTGTCCTCTACGATACCCATACCGGTTTCTTCCACCGCCATTTGGGCGAGAGGGATCCTTGCCTGGTTTGCCGCGGTAGCAGCCGCTAAGAAGATGGCGTCAACCTGCTCCTGCGTGTAGCCGGCAAAGATCTTCTGTGCCGCTCTGGCTCTGTCGAGCGCGGCTTCCAGTTTTTCTACGCCGTCAACGATCTCATAATTTTTCTTTTTTGTTTCCATTGTTCTCCTCCTGATTTAATCAATTTGCATACTGTGCAGATGTGCTAAGGATAATGCCAGGTTTTCGTTTTGCAGCGCGATGCCCTGCGGGACCTTCAGCATAACGGGCGAAAAATTCCATATCGCCTCGATCCCGCTTGCGATCAGCTGATCGCAAACCGATTGCGCCGCGCTTGCCGGAACGGTGATGATGCCGATTTTGACGTCCTGGATCTGACAAAACCGCCGCAGCTGCTCCATGGGATAAACGGGCTTGCCGGACGTATTCCGGCTTTTCTCCGCATCCTTGTCAAACGCCGCTATGATCTCCATCCCGTAATCACGGAAGCCGCTGTAATCCATCAAAGCGGCTCCGAGCTTGCCCGCGCCGACTAAAACAGCCGGCGTGACTTTGTTGACGCCCAGCGCTGCTTTCAGCGAAGCCGTCAGCGCGTCGGTATCATAGCCAGTTTTGGGCTTTCCTTTTCCGCACACAAGGCTCAGATCCTTGCGCACCAAAACCTCACCCAAGTCGAGTGCTCTTGCGATTGCCGGCGCCGAAACATGTTCGGTTGTTACGTTTTCCACATAATGCAGATAAGCCGGCAGCCGACCGAGCGTTGCTTTTGAAATTGCGGACTGCAAAGACTCACCTCCTGTTTGCTGTTTATCATTATACCGATAATTTCTTCCTATTTGAATAACGAAAAAGGTATATCGGTAATATACTTATCGATATACCATATCTCGATTGACGGAATCTGATCCTCACGCAGTCATTTTGAGCGGCTGCAAAGGGTTTCTTTCAGCGAAATACCGCGCGTTTTGCCTGCGGTGAACGCATAGGAATAGCGCTCTGCTTCGTTCCCGTCGCAGAAAAAAACAGCAGCCGCTCCCGGAAGGGAAGGGCTGCCGCGTTTATTGCAGACATTTGCTTTTGGAGTTGTACAGCTCGGTCATGAATTCCCGGTCGAGCTTGCTGAGCCGGTAATCCTTGCGGCATATTAGCATATCCCGGTAGAGCTTTTGGTTATCGGGACACGGCTTTTGCACCAGACCAAAGCCCGAAATGATATCGTCGGGCAGGGGAGAGACCCACATGAACGTATCCGGATTATGAGCGAGCAGATGGAACTGACCGCCGCGCTCAAAAACATAGATGTTGCGGGAGCAGTTGACAGTATGTTCATCCTTTTGCACCGCTGCCGCGGGCAAAGAGGGAACATACGGGTCGGCGTGTGAGATCTTGATATACGGCTCCAGATCCAAATAGCGGATTTCCTCTTTTTGCGCGAGCGGATTCTTTGCGTTTATCACCAACACATATCGGAACTCCGCGACCAATTCATACCGCAAGCCCTTTTCATCCAGCAGTGCCTTAAAATAATGATCAAAATGGGAGGCGTAACGGATGATCCCCAAATGATAATTGTGCTCCAGTATGTTTTTGATCGCGCTGCTGGAGTTGGTTTCCTGATAATAGATCTCCGCTGAGCCCTTGTCGATACAGTTGGTGAATTTTGAGAAAGCGTCGGCGATATAGCTGGCACGGGGAACGGAAACAGAAAAGGTCTGTTTGGCGGGCAATTCCGCTTTATACATCGTTTCCAGCTCATCGAGCTGTCTTAAGATGTTTTGGGCGTACCCGATGAATTCTTCGCCCTTGGGCGTCAGGATCATTCCCTTCGACGTGCGCAAAAAGATCGTGATCCCCAGATCGGCTTCAAGCTCCTTGATCGAACGGCTCAGATTCGGCTGTGCCACAAGCAGTGTTTCGCTTGCCTTGTTGATCGAACCGGCTTTCGCGACCTCGACCGCGTATTTCATATGGATTACGTTCATACCGACACCCTCTTTTTGAACTGATAAAAGAATAGCATACTTCGTATCGAATTGCAATAACAATCAAGGGTTGTCGTCAAAAAAGCGACTGCTGAGTATTTTCGCAGAATGAAGATGTTCAGTATGGAGAAAACAGAGATCATTCCAATAGCGACAAACATCACCCGCCTGTCCACACAAATGTGAGCAGGCGGGTGACTGTTTTTATAAATGATGATCGGATCAATCGAAAATCAGCGTTATGTGAAGATCTGGATGGTATCAGATTCGCTAATTCTTTTTCCGGTAAAAGACGAATCCATCCTCAATCTTTATGATACGATAGCCTAATCTTTTGTAAAAAGCATTTGTCCGCTCATTCCAACAGGGGGTATCCAGATCAAACTCAGTTGCATAGGGGAATTTCTTTTCTATGCATTCCATCAAACGGATTCCGTAGCCTTTTCTATGATAGACGCTGTCAATGAATATTCTGCCGATGTATATCCTGCTGTTTGTTTCATCCGGGAATATAATGGCAGCCCCGACCAAATCGTTTTCGATCATTGCCTGATACAAATGTCCCTCCCGCGCCATTTGTTGATGCCATTCCATCGAATCAAATCCGGGCGGACAGTCACCTTTTGCTCCGCCGACATTTACATCTGTTTCAAAAGCTCTGATAGACATAGCCACGATTTTTTCTACTTGATTAACATCTGCTTTGACAAGATACATTTCATTTCTCCCCACTGTCTTACCACTTCCGTTTTATTATACCAAATTGATCAATTCATTTCAAATCGTCAACGATCAGGTTTCCCAAAAGTGAGATAAGCAACCCTTTTGTAAAAAAGGTTTCCGAAAAGTAAGCCGTATCAATCGGCGGATATCCGTCGGCTGATACGGCAGACTGCTGATTGTTTTTGTGTCACAGCGACATTTTACGGCTGCGGACAGCGGCGTAACGATCCATATCGCCGTGCCGTAATGAGGACAAGCAAAAACCGACTCGCTCCCGGTGATTTTGGAATATGTGAAAGGAAACTACTAAAACTGCTCTCAAATGCTGAGGGCAGTTTCTGTGTATTATGGGCAAAAAAAGAACCTGTTATTTTGATATAACAGGTTCTGTGTTTTTGATGCGATACCGCCCTGACACATTATCATCAAAGCGGTATCAGAACCATAATGATGATCTTTGATCAGAACCAAATTCCCGGGCAGAGGACGAAGGCGTCGAACAGGATGACTGCGATCGCGGCGATCCACAGCACCGGTTTTTTCTCATCACAAATAGAGAAGTAATAGACGTTGTCCTTGCGCGGCTTTACGATATGCGCAACAAACATATAACCCCAGAAGAATCCGATCATGCCGAAGATGTTGATGATCGGGCTGATGATCAGAAAGCTCTCCATGCTCGCTTTCGCGACCGGACCTCTGAGCTCGACAAGCGTGAACACAACAGCATTACACAGATACGGAAACAGATAGAGCGCCGAAGCGACTCGATTGCGTTCCTTTTTATCGTTGTTGTCGCTGATGAAGTGATATGCCTGCCGCCACGCGATGTAGAATACAAAGAGGATGCCGAGACTTCCGACGATCAGCATGGCGACCCGCAGCACGATATTACCGTTGAAATTTTCAAGCACCTTTGCCCAGTCGCCCTGTTCAACATTGGGGGCGGGGTCGGGATCATACAGGAAGAAGTCCCTGAGAAAATAGCCGAAGCCCATACTGTAGTGCATGAGGGTCGTCATCAGGACGAGCGGTCTGCTCAACGCTCCCAGCCTTGCCTTTTTGAGTACGATCAACAGGACGGTTCCGATCAGGATATTCATCAGCGCCGCGGAACCGGAGAACATCACTTTCCAGAAGACCGAGTCAAGGTTTGCTGTCGCCGTTCCGTCAACGGTGCCCGCACAGCCGAACGCTAATAGCTCCGGCTTTGCGCCTGCGAACATCTGGGTCAGCAGATGGGTCGCCTCGTGCACGGGAGCGGTCAGGTTCATCGCGATGATCCCTAGCGCCAGGCAGTTGAGGATCATAAAAAGTCTTTTGTGTTGTTTCGCTTTATCCATGATCATTTCCTCTTATAGATCGTATCGTTTCCCAGTGAGTCTTTTACGTTTAAGGTATCGCCGTCGATTGTGTATTCGAGTTCCGTCGGCACATCAACGCCTTCATCTGTATATGTGATCTTCAAGGTGGAACCGTCGGCTTCATAGGTGAATCTCATCGCCTCTCCGAACATATCATATGAACCGGTGCCGTCCGCGTTAAAGGTATAAACCATACCGCTCAGCTCGGCAAAATCCCAGGAACCGACAAGACCGGTATCGGCAGAGGCTTTCGCTTCTGTTTCGATTACAGCCTCGGTTTTTGCAGGCGCGGGGGCTTCGGTTGTTGCAGGCGCGGGAGCTTCGGTGGCTGTTGAGACTGTCGCCGATTCAGTCGGTGCCGTTGTTTCCTTCGTGTCGTTCTTCGCGCCGCAGGACGCCAAAGAGACCATAAGGAATAACGCGCAAATCAGCGAGATGATTTTGATGATGATAGCTTTCAAGATGATACTCCTCCCTTTCATTTTTTCACCGTCATTATACGATAGCCGAAATGTGTTTTCAATAAAATGGGAACAAGCGGTAGGATATTCGGCGTGAACGGTTCTTTTCAAAAAAAGCAGAGCGCCGTTTGTTCCCTGATAACTACCGCCTGTGCCGAATCGCTTGATTTACTTTGTCACTTTTACTATAATCATCACATACCATAATAATATTCTGTTCAAAAAGCAGATGAAAGAATGATAACAGGGAGGAGCTGTCGGTATGAAAACAGATCATGTCATACACGGAAGCTGCTCCCGTTTTGTTTGCCGATACTGTCGGACAAAGTTCGGCTGGCGGCATCAGGCTTGGTGTGAGATTTCCGGCAGGACAGAACCCCTGTGTCAGGACTGCGGTTATTATCATCCGCCGTCGGAAGAATGTCGGCATCCGGCGATCAAACAAGAAAGGAGGGAGTTGCCGTATGAAGAAGATGAACATCCGCTTTGAGCGCGATAAAACGCAAAAGGATATTGATATCGTCATTCGAGCGAGTGAACAGGACGCGCAGGTCAGCGCTCTGATCAAGAGCCTGACACAGCACGATTCGCAAAAGCTCACGGTACTCGACCGCGATAACTGCTCCTGCGTGATCGACGAAGAAGAGATCATCTTTGTATCCGCGGACGGCAAAAACGTCCGTATCACGGCAGCAAGCGGCATTTACCGCGCGAAGCAAAGCCTACAAAGTATCGAGGAGATCCTCAGCCGAAAATTCCTGCGCGTATCGCGCTTTGAGTTGATCAACCTCAGTATGGTACAAAAATACGACTTCACCATTGTCGGCACCCTGCGTATCGAATTCAACAACGGCATGGAAACATGGGCGTCGCGGCGGTATATCCCGCTGATCAGACAGCGACTCTCCGGAGAGGAGGGATACCTATGTTAATGAAAACCTTAAAGGCGGCGGGGATCGGCTTTTTGATCGGTATGGTCGTCGGTAATCTGATCGCGATCCTGACCGGAAACTCGGATACGGGCGGCGTCACCTTTGCCTCGCAGAAGCTGCTCGATATGGCGGGCGGCAACGGTACGGTCGCCATGCTTCTCCAGAGCCTTTTCTCCGGACTCTACGGCGCGGTTTGCTTTGCCGGTATGTCCTTCTATGAGATCGAGCGAATGCCGCTGGCGGCGGCTACGGCGCTGCACTGCGCGCTGATCGTCCTGCTGTTCATCCCGATCGCGCTCCTGCTCGGATGGGTGAGCGATATCGGTACCCTGCTGATCATATCCGGTATGCAGCTCGTCGGCTTCTTCATCATCTGGCTGATCATGTATTTCGGGTATAAAAAGCAGATACGAGAGCTTAACGAGATGCAAAAAGGCTTCAACAAAAAAGACAAGTAGGTTCGTAATTGTATTGATCACCGAAAGGAGTAATCCAAATGAAAAAACGCATTTTATCCATCCTGTTGGCGCTGTGTCTGTGCCTGAGCATCATCCCCATGAGTTCGTTGAGCACGGCTGCAAAGACGGTCGATGACGACCTTGTTGAAACCGGCTTCAGCCCGGACAACTTCAAGGCGCAGATCAAAAAGGTTTCTATCGGTGCGCCGATCACCGGCACTGATGGTAAGAAGTATCTGCCCGTCGACGTCCATTTTTTTGCCGCAGAGAACCTCAGCGACAGCGATATGGTATATTTCTTAGAGGGCTATTTGAAGGCGCAGCTCAAGGGCGGCGGGCTCGCCGAGAGTATCAGAGGTCTCGGCATGACGCTGATGGGTCCCCTGAAGACCGACGTTCCGCTCGAAAGCAATATGTGGAACTGGGACTGGACACCCTATGAGACCGGCGGCGGTCAGGGCGTGATCAAATATAACGTCCCGCTGCTCGAGGAAAGTGAGACTCAGAGTGTCGAGCAAAGTCAGGCGACCGGCATGACCGAAGTCAACGGTGTCAAGGTCGGTGATGAAATCACCCTGCAAAACGAAACGGTCGTGAATACGAACAACATCCCGGAGCAGATCGTTCAGGAGCTGTTTCCTGACGGTCCGAGCGTATTCTCCGATCCGGTGACCTTTACCGTTGAGGAAGCAAGCAAATACCCCAAGGAGATCACGATCAGTACGGACGACAAGACCGTCGCGCCTCCCCAAGAGGTCGTGCTGCCCTATACCGGTCATCCGCAGGAGTGTCCCTATAAGGCTACATCTGGCTATACGGTTTCATTAAACGATCCCCAGACCGACGCGGGTATCTATACCGCTGCTCTGATCCTTAATTCCGGCTGGAAATGGACGGACGGCACCACCGAGGCAAAGCCGGCGGTATGGGCGATCAACAAGGCGACGATCACCTCGGTCACGCTGTCGGCAAACCAACTGACCTATAACGGCAATGATCAAACGCCCCGGATCACTTCCGTCAAGGCGGGCGATCTCACCGTACCCGCGGGCGGTTACACCGCGACCTTCCCCGAGCCTTCAAAGTTCAGCGGCAACTACACCGTGACCGTTAAAGGTAAGGGCAACTTCACCGGCTCCGCGAGCGCGGATTATTCGATCGTTGCGATCTACGCGGACACCTGCAATCACATCGAATACCCCAGAGAATATGTGGACAACAAGGATAACGCGACGCACAAGGCGTTTTGCACACATTGCGGCGGCTGTCTTGCCAACGCCGAGAAGCATGATCTCAAAAACGAGCCGGTCAACGATCCCGAGACCGGAAAGCCCGCCGGAAAGTATCGCACAGTCTGCACCAAGTGCGGTTACGCGGTCGACGGCGACTGTGACCACAGCGTGCCGCGTGAATATGTGGATAACGGCAACGGCACCCATGACGAGCGCTGCAGCCGCTGTCATGTCGTTTTCAAAACAAATGAAGCGCACGACCTCAAGGCGACTGCTGTCCTGTCCAATGTCAGCGGCTATGAGATCTATAACGGCGAGGTCTCCGTCGACTGCACCAAGTGCAGCTATCACGAGGATCAGCTCTGTTCCCATGCGGGCACCGGCAGGGACGATTATGTCCCCGCCAAAGGCTCTTATCCCAACTTTACCCACAGAAGCCACTGCGCGAGATGCAAGAAGCTGATGTTTGAAGAAGAGGAAGCCTGTATCCCCGGCGAATGGGAGCCGAAAGGCTTAGCTGCTCACCACACGCATTGCACCAAATGCGGACAGGAGATGACGGGATATCACGATTTCAAGGGAACGCGTAAGATCACCAAGTTCGAAGCGACTCCCTATAAGGGCGGTCTGTTCAATCTGTTCACCCGCTACAACTACCGCTGTTATTACACCGAGACCTGTAAGGACTGCCAAGGTGTGCGGCAAGGTTACTTTGATTATCCTATTATTGACGTCGAGCGTTGGGCGGACTACCGAGCCGCGTTCGAATCGATCGTCAAAATGAACCCCGAGGAGCTGCAGAGCTTCAGCGAGCACGATTACCTGGAGGGCTATAAATACTACTTGATGATCCCTTCATGGTTTATCAGCTCCGTCTATGAAGCGACAGGAACGAATGAGATGAATTTCGCCAATCTGCAGTCCGGCTGGCTGACCAAGCTGACGAATACCAATGAAGCCGGAAGCTGTAAGATGTTCGACAAGAACGGCAAGGAGATCGCAAGCTACAAGCCTAAGGATAAGAAATCTACCGCTCCAACCGGGAGCGACGGAATTGCCGCGACAGGCGACGATGAGGGTATCTCCGAGGACGAGATCGAGACATGGCGCTTCACCGAGGACGACGGCGCTGTGGTCGCGCTCAGCACCGACTATCTGATGTCGCTCGATGACGGCGAATACAGCTATACCGCCTGCTTCTCCAATGAGAACGGGGATAAAGCGGCGATCACGATGGTGTTCAACATCGTAAGCGACGAGCACGGCAAGAAGGTGACGAATCTTCATCCGCTCGGCACAATGGTCAACGCCGACGGCGGTATCGTCAGCATGAATCTTTCCGATCAGTATGTTCCGTATACCGGCGAGCCGATCACCCCGCCCGCCGTTACCCTGACGAGCGAGATGGGCGTCGAATACGCTGAGGGCGAGGACTACACCCTGACCTACTATCAGGTCGTCGACGGAGTGGAAGGCGAGCCGGTCGAGGTCGAGATCGCAAAAGAGGAACTCAAGGATATCGGTACCTATAACGTTGTGGCGACTCCCACACGAAACGGTGTGCTCTCCGGCGAAGCATGGGCGCAGTTCTGCGTTGCAGAAAACCTACCCGCCATCTTAGGCGACGTTGACGGCGACGGAGAGGTTACGATCCTTGACGCGACAGTTATCCAACGTCATTTAGCGGATATCCCGATCCCGTTTGAATTCAATGAAGCTGTCGCGGATGTCGACGGCGAGGACGGCGTGACGATCGTTGACACGACGTATATCCAGCGTTGGCTCGCATTCATGAACGCGCCGAAGGGCATCGGACAGCCGTTGTCGATATAGCCGGAGCTTTCTCTATGCAAAACCGCCCCCAATATTTATGGGTACTTTCCAAAAACTGCCGTCCCTTCATTGTTCCATCACATAAGTGCATTGGCGGGATAAAATAGTTTCAAATAAACAAAAAGCCGCAAGTCCGAAATGTCGGGCTTGCGCCTTCAAGTTACTCACATTGTTTTGGATTGTTTCGCATTTATACTCTTAAATCATCCGCTCAAGTCCACTCTTTTTCTCTGCTTTTGATATCCTTGCGGAACAAAAGCGTGAAGATCTTTCTGACAAGCGGCCGCATAAACAGGTGTTGCGATAAAACCCATCGCAGGGCACATGATCGCAACCGTTACGGTGATGATTGCGCTCTCAAAGATAACAGGACTTGTCATTTCTCGAAATGTCATTGAGCGATAAAAAAATCACGGAATGGATTAACATATAAAAAGAAGCCTGACAACAAAAGCAACTCGGAAGGGACTTTGCGACAAGGCACAAAATCGGACTCATACTTTTGCTGTCAGGCTGAACGGAAGACGGCCGGAGAGTTAACGACCGTCGTACCGACAAAAAGGTTGATTGCCACGGGATGACAAGTGTGTCATTCCCTCGCAACGACTTATTGTAATGCCGCTTTGATGAAGGCTGAAAACAGCGGATGCGGCTTGTTGGGGCGGGATTTGAACTCGGGGTGATACTGCACACCGACGTAGAACGGTCTGTCGCTGAGCTCGACCGTTTCGACCAGTCTTCCGTCGGGAGATAAGCCCGACAAAACCAGTCCCGCGTTTTGCAGCGCGTCACGATACTCGTTATTGAACTCGTAGCGATGGCGGTGACGCTCGCTGATCTCTCGTTCATTGTAAGCTCTGTACATGGTCGTGTTTTCCTGCACGACGCACGGATAGGCGCCGAGGCGCAGGGTGCCGCCCTTGTCGATCTCGTCATTCTGACCGGGCATATAATCGATCACCTTGGGAACATTCTGAGCGAACTCTCCGGAGTTCGCTTTTTCGATGCCCGCGACATGTCTCGCGTATTCGATGACCGCGATCTGCATACCCAGACAAATGCCGAAGTACGGCATCTCATGTTCTCTGGCGTACTGCGCGGCAATGATCATGCCCTCGATCCCGCGCTGACCGAAGCCGCCGGGGACGATGATCCCATCGATCTCACCGAGAATTCGATCGGCATTGCCTGTCGTGATGCTCTCCGAGTCGATCCACTTGATCTCGACCGACGCGCCCTGATAGTAGCCCGCGTGACGGAGCGCCTCGGCTACGCTGAGATAGGCGTCGTGCAGCTCGACATACTTGCCGACCAGTCCGATCTTCACTACCCTCTCGCGCGTTTTGATGCGCTCTACCATATGCTCCCAGTCGCTAAGATCGGGCTTGTGAGATTTCAGATTCAGCTCGCGGCATACGATATCGGAGAGGTGCGCTTTTTCGAGCATCAAGGGCGCTTCATACAGCACCGGCAGGGTGAGGTTTTCGATCACGCAGTCAGGCCATACGTTACAGAAGCCCGCGATCTTATCGAAGATCGCTTTGTCGGTGATCGGCTCATCGGTGCGCAGGATGATGATATCGGGCGATACGCCGAAGCCCTGCAATTCTTTTACGGAGTGCTGGGTAGGCTTGCTTTTATGCTCGCCGGACGCTTTGAGATAGGGGACGAGGGTCACATGGATGTACAGGCGGTTGTCCTCGCCGACCTCGTGACCGATCTGTCGGATCGCCTCGATGAAGGGCTGGCTCTCGATATCGCCGATGGTACCGCCGATCTCGGTGATGACAACATCCGCATCGGTCTTTTTGCCGACGCTGTAGATGAAGCGCTTGATCTCATCCGTGATATGCGGGATCACCTGTACCGTCTTGCCGAGATACTCGCCGTGACGCTCCTTGTTGAGCACATTGGAGTAGACCTTGCCGGTGGTGAGATTACTGTATTTGTTCAGATTCTCGTCGATAAAACGCTCATAATGCCCCAGATCGAGATCGGTCTCGGCGCCGTCCTCGGTCACATAGACCTCGCCGTGCTGATACGGGCTCATGGTACCGGGATCTACATTGATGTAGGGGTCAAGCTTTTGGGCGGCGACCTTCAAGCCGCGCGCCTTCAGCAGTCTGCCGAGAGAGGCGGCGGTGATGCCTTTGCCCAGTCCCGATACAACGCCTCCGGTCACAAATATATATTTTGTCATACGTACACCTTCTTCTATGAATGTCATTGCGAAGCCGCAAAGCGGCTGTGGCAATCTCAACCGATTATCAAACAGGGAGATTCCCACGTCGGCAAAGCCTCCTCGGAATGACTGTTTATTTATAGATTTGTATATCCCATCAGGCTTTCATCCACCTCGCGGGCACAATCTCTGCCCTCGCGGATCGCCCATACCACCAGCGACTGTCCGCGGTGCATGTCGCCCGCCGTGAATACTCTGTCGACTGAGGTCTGATGACTGCCTGTTTCTGTCTGCACATTCGTCCTGCCGTCGACCGCTACGCCGAACGCTTCGGTGACATAGCTCTCACTGCCCAAGAAGCCTGCCGCAATCAGCAGGAGATCGGCGTCTACCGTGTATTCACTGTCCTCGATCGTTACCATCCGCAGTCTGCCGGTCGCTTCATCCTTCTCGGCGTTCAGCTTCACGAGCACCGCCTGTTTGAGCTTTCCGTTTTCATCGCTGATCAGTTTTTTCACGGTCGTCTGATACACTCTCGGATCACTTCCGTAGACCGCCGCCGCTTCCTCCTGACCGTAATCGGTTTTGCAGACACGCGGCCATTCCGGCCACGGATTGTTCTCGGTACGGGTATCGGGGAGCTTGGGCATCATCTCGAGCTGGATGACGCTTTTCGCGCCGTGACGAACACAGGTGCCGACGCAGTCGTTGCCTGTATCACCGCCTCCGACGATCAGGACGTTCTTGTCTTTTGCGGAGATATACGTATCTTCCTGCAAGCCGTTGTCGAGCAGCGCCTTGGTAGTGGATCGCAAAAAGTCGACCGCAAAGTACACGCCGTCCGCTTCTCGTCCTTCGACCGCGATATCGCGCGGATGTGAAGCGCCGCACGCGAGGATCACACGGTCATACTCGGCGAGCAGTTCTTCGGCAGATACATCGACGCCGACGTTGACATTTGTTTTGAATGCAACTCCCTCGGCTTTCATCACGTTGATCTTGCGCTCTATGATGTGCTTTTCGAGCTTCATATTCGGGATGCCGTACATCAGCAGTCCGCCGACACGGTCGCTTCGCTCATACACCGTGACAGAATGACCGCGGCGGTTGAGCTGATCGGCGGCGGCAAGTCCCGAAGGACCCGAGCCGATGACGGCGATCTTTTTCCCTGTCCGCTGTTTCGGCGGTTGCGGAGCAGCCCAGCCTTCTTGATATGCCGTTTCGATGATATCATATTCATTGGCGCGGACCGTGACAGGATCGCCGTTTGCGCCGCAGGTACACGCCTTTTCACATAAGGCAGGACACACGCGTGAGGTGAACTCGGGAAAGCTGTTGGTCATTTTCAGCCGATGGTACGCCTGTTTCCATGCGCCGAGACTGACAAGATTGTTCCACTCGGGGATCAAGTTGTTCAGCGGACAGCCCGACACCATCCCGCTGATCGGCACGCCTGCCTGACAGAACGGCACGCCGCAGTGCATACAACGCTCGCCCTGGCGTTTGCGATCCGCTTCACTGATCGGGGTGTGGAACTCGTTATAGTTTTTGATACGTTCTTCCACAGTCGACGCGGGATTATCCTGTCGTGTATATTCCATAAATCCGTTGGGATTTCCCATACTGCACTCCTCCTTATCTCGAGTGGATCAGCTGATAGAAGGCTTCGATCTTGGCGCTGTCCTCGTCAAGACCGCTTCTCTTGCCTTCCTCGATCGCTTCGGTGATGATCCTGTAATCGTGGGGGATGATCCTTTTGAACTTCGGCAGATACGCGTCAAAGTCACTGAGGATCCGTTTGCCCTTTTCGGAGCCTGTCGCCTCCACGTGCTCCGTGATCAGCGCTCTGAGCTCGTCGATATCCTTCTGCTCACTCAGCTCGGAGCACTCGACCAGTTCCTTGTTCAGCCGCTTGTACAGGTGATGATGCTCGTCCAGTACATAGGCGACGCCGCCCGACATACCGGCGGCAAAATTCTTGCCCGTACTGCCGAGGATGACGACCTTGCCGCCTGTCATATATTCGCATCCATGCTCGCCGACGCCCTCGACGACGGCTGTCGCGCCAGAATTGCGCACACAAAAGCGCTCGCCCGCGATACCGTTGATAAAAGCCTTGCCGCTTGTCGCGCCATAGAGAGCGACGTTGCCTATAATGATGTTCTCCTCCGCTTTGAAGCGGCTGTTTTCATCGGGATAAACGATCAGCTTACCGCCCGATAAGCCTTTTCCGAAATAGTCGTTGCTGTCGCCTCTGAGCGCCATCGTCAAGCCCTTGGGGATAAACGCGCCGAAGCTCTGACCGCCCGAGCCGTTACAGATGATCCGATAGGTATCGTCATTGAGATCCTCGCCGTACTTTTTGGTGATCTCGGAGCCGAACGCCGTACCGAGGGAGCGATCGGTATTGCGGACGTCGATCTCGATCTTTGCCGGCTTACCCTCGCGGAATGCCTTTTTGAACCCTTTGATGATGACCTTTTCATCCAATGTATCGGAGAGCTTGAAGTCATATGGGTCTTTCTCATCATATCTGATCGATGATTCATCAAGATGATGGTCGAGAATCGCGGACACATCGATCTGCTGTTCGCGTTCAGAGAGATCGGCTCGCTTCTTCAAAAGATCCTTTCGACCGATCAGCTCGTCGATGGTACGCACGCCCAGCCGCGCCATATACTCGCGCAGTTCTTCGGCGATGAAGCGCATGAAATTGACGACATATTCCGGCTTACCCATGAAGCGTTTTCTCAGTTCGGGATTCTGCGTCGCCACACCGAAGGGGCAGGTGTCGAGGTTGCAGACGCGCATCATCGCGCAGCCTAAGGTAACCAGCGGCGCGGTCGCAAAGCCGAATTCCTCCGCGCCGAGGATCGCCGCGATCGCGACGTCACGGCCTGTCATCAGCTTGCCGTCCGTTTCGATGACGACCTTGTTCCTCAGCCCGTTGAGCAGGAGCGTTTGGTGCGCTTCGGCAAGACCGAGCTCCCACGGCAGTCCCGCGTTATAGATCGAGCTGCGCGGCGCGGCGCCTGTACCGCCGTCATAGCCTGAGATCAGGATGACCTGCGCTCCTGCCTTCGCTACGCCCGCGGCTACGGTTCCTACGCCCGCTTCGGATACGAGCTTGACGGAGATACGCGCCTTTTTATTCGCGCTTTTCAGATCGTAGATCAGCTGAGCCAGATCCTCGATCGAATAGATATCGTGATGCGGCGGCGGTGAGATCAGCGACACGCCCGGGGTGGAATGGCGGGTTTTCGCGATCCACGGATAGACCTTCATCCCCGGCAGATGGCCGCCCTCGCCGGGCTTTGCGCCCTGTGCCATTTTGATCTGGAGCTCGTCGGCGGAGTTGAGATAGGTCGAGGTCACGCCGAAGCGGCCGGACGCCACCTGTTTGATCGCCGAGCAACGGTTGTGCTTGGTGCCCTTTGTCGCTAACCGCTCGGGGCTTTCACCGCCCTCGCCGGAGTTGCTTTTGCCGCCCAGCATATTCATCGCGAGCGCCAGCGCTTCATGCGCCTCCTGAGAGATCGAGCCGTAGGACATGGCGCCCGTTTTGAAGCGCTTCACGATACTGTCGACGCTTTCGACCTCGTCGAGCGGGATCGGCGAATCGACGTAATTGAAATCAAATAATCCGCGGATACTGACCGGCTGCATTTCTTCATCAAGCATACGGGAGTATTCCTTGAACAGTCTGTAATCGCTGTTCCTTGTCGCCGCCTGTAACGCGTGGATCGTCTGCGGATTGTAGAGGTGCTGTTCCTTACCGCTGCGGCTCTTATGACTGCCGCGCGATTCAAGTTCCTCGCTCACCGCCAGTCCGAGCGGATCGAATGCCGCCGAATGCAGACGGTCGACATTCCGCTCGATATCCTCGAGCGTGATACCGCCGATACGGCTGACCGTACCGGTAAAGTATTCATCGATCAGCTTGTCGCTCAGTCCCAGCGCCTCAAAGTTCTTGGAGCCCTGATAGGATTGCAGGGTCGAGATACCCATTTTGGACGCGATCTTGACGATACCGTGCAGCACGGCGTTGTTGTAATCCTCGATCGCCGCGTAGTAATCCTTGTCCAGCAAATCGTCGTGGATCAGTTCATGGATCGTTTCGAGCGCCAGATACGGATTGACCGCGCTCGCGCCGTAGGCGAGCAGGGTCGCGAAGTGATGCACCTCTCTCGGTTCACCGCTTTCGAGCACGATGGAGAGGGCGGTTCTGCGCTTTGTGGCAACCAAATGCTGGTGCAGCGCCGATACCGCGAGCAGTGACGGGATCGCCAGATGATTTTCATCCACGCCCCTGTCGGAAAGGATCAGGATATTCGCGCCCGCGGCGCTTGCCTTATCCGCCTCGACATACAGCCGCCTGATCGCCTTGCTCAGCTTGGTGTTCTTATAATACAGGATAGGGATCTCCGCGACCTTGAAGCCCGGCAGGTTCATCCTTTTTAGCTTGAGCAGTCCGGTGGAGGTCAGGATCGGGTTGACGACCTTGATGACCTTGCAGTTATCCGGCTTTTCCTCCAGCAGATTGCCGTCCTTACCGATATAGATCGTGGTAGAGGTGACGATCTTTTCACGCAGCGCGTCGATCGGCGGATTGGTCACCTGCGCGAAATTCTGCTTGAAATAATCGAACAGCGGCTGCGGTTGGTCGGACAAGACCGCGAGCGGCTTATCAGATCCCATCGCGGCGATCGGCTCCGCGCCGTTCTGCGCCATCGGCAGGATGGACGTCATCACATCCTCATAGGTGTAGCCGAACGCCTTTTGCAGGCGGCGGCGTTCCTCTCTGTGATGCTCCTCCACCTTTGCGTTAGGCACCTTCAGGTATTTCAGACGCGTCAGGTTGCTGTCGAGCCATTCACCGTAGGGCGCTTTTGAGGCGTAATGCCGCTTGACTTCTTCATCGCTTAATAATATTCCCTGTACGGTGTCCACGAGCAGCATCTTGCCCGGATGGAGGCGCTCCTTCTTCACGATTCTTTCAGAGGGGATCGGAAGGGCTCCGACCTCAGAGCTCAGGATCAGATGATCGTCGTCGGTGATATAGTATCTGGACGGCCTCAGACCGTTTCTGTCGAGCACCGCGCCCATCATATCGCCGTCGGAGAACAGGATCGACGCGGGGCCGTCCCACGGCTCCATCATCGTGGCGTAGTACTGATAAAAATCGCGTTCCTTCTGCGAGATCGCGTCGTTGTGATCCCACGGTTCGGGAATGGTGATCATCACGGCGAGCGGCAGATCCATTCCGCTCATCACCAAAAATTCCAAGGTATTATCCAGCCGCGCGGAATCCGAGCCGTCGGGGTTCACGACCGGCAGCACCTTATCCATATCACCCATCAGGTATTGCGACGCCATGTTTTCTTCACGCGCGAGCATCTTATCGCTGTTGCCGCGGATGGTGTTGATCTCGCCGTTATGCACGATCATGCGGTTGGGATGCGCCTTCTGCCAGCTCGGAAATGTGTTGGTCGAGAAGCGCGAGTGTACCAGCGCGATCGCGCTCTCATAATCTTCATCCTCTAAATCGAGGTAAAACCGCCTGAGATCGCCGACGAGGAACATGCCTTTGTACACGATCGTTCTCGATGACAGTGACACGACATAAGTATCCTCGTTGCTCTGTTCAAAGGATCGCCGTACCACATACAGCTTGCGGTCAAAATCGATCCCGCGCTTGATATCCTGCGGGCGGTTAATGAAGCACTGCTCGATATCAGGCATACACGCGAGCGCTTTGCTGCCGATCGCGTTCGGATCACAGGGAACTTCACGCCAGCCCAAAACGGATAAGCCTTCTTTTTCGGCGATGATCTCAAACATCTTCTTTGCCTGATTGCGTCTGAGCTCATTTTGCGGGAAGAAGAACATTCCGACCGCGTAATCACGCTTTGCGCCGATCGGGATATTCTGTTCCTTTGCGGCTTTTTGAAAAAAGCGATCCGAGATCTGGAGCAGGATGCCGACGCCGTCGCCTGTCTTGCCCTCTGCGTCCTTACCGGCACGGTGCTCTAAGGTCTCGACGATCGTCAGGGCGTTGTCGACCGTTGTATGGGATGGGTTGCCCTTGATATTGACGACTGCGCCGATACCGCAGTTATCGTGTTCAAATTCACTTCGATAGAGCGAGTTTTCGTTTGTTTTCATACTATCCTTCCCTTCCGAAATAATAATATGTCATTGCGAGGAGTCGGTAAATTTGACTCCGCGGCAATCTCAACCGAATATAAATAGTTAATGCGAAAAAAGACGCACGCGTCCAATCTCAACCGAATCAAAGGTTGAGATTCCCACGTCGGAGCGTTGCTCCTCCTCGGAATGACGAAAACTAAAAAGACAGGCTGCCTCACCTGATCGGTGAGACAGCCTCGGTCGTTTGTTATTGCAACTTTGCAAGGAGCTGCTCGCGAGTTAGGTTCGCGTTGCGTGAAATCTCGTCATTGGGAATCACTCTGAGGATCTTGCCGTTATATCTGGATACCAGCAGGCTCGCCTGTTGATCATCTATCTCGACTTTGACCTCTGTGTACTCTTCGTTGAGGGGTACCTGCTTTTTGAGGTTGGCTTTTT
Source organism: bacterium (assembly GCA_020624805.1). GTDB lineage: Bacteria > Bacillota > Clostridia > Oscillospirales > Acutalibacteraceae > Ruminococcoides. The sequence goes on from JAHKVW010000017.1 coordinate 26,586, forward strand.
CTGTTAAAGCGCCGGTCGGACAGAGCTGTACGCACAGTCCGCAGTTGTTGCACTTGGTCTGATCGAGCGGTAACGCGAACGCGGGGGAGGGTTCGGTGGTGAAGCCTCTGCCCATCAAGCCGAGCGCGTGGATGTCCATGACCTCGCGGCAGGAGCGCACGCACAGTCCGCACAAAATACATTTTGCCGTGTTGCGCTCGATGAAGGCGTTTGCGTCATGTGTATACTGCTGCGGCATCTCGCCTTGGAAACGGCTCGGATCGATGTCATAGCGTTGCGCGACATTCAAGAGCTTGCACTTGTAATACTCGCGGCAACCGCACTCTAAGCATCGTGATGCTTCTTCTTTGGCTTCTTCTTCGGTGAAGCCGAGAGATACCTCGTCGAAGTTCTTATTCCTGACTTCGGGAGCTAAAACGCGCGGCGTTTTTCTCGCTTCTTTTTTACGATCCGAATAATCGATCGTCGCTTCATCACGTTTGGAGATATAGGGGACACGTGTGTCCATTTTCTGATTATTCAGATAAGCATCAACAGCTTTTGCGCAGCGGTCAGCCTCGCCGATCGCCTCGATCGCGATACTTGCGCCGCGATTTGTCGCGTCACCGATCGCAAAAACGCCGTCCATGTTGGTGGTGAACCAATCGGGATCTGCCTCAATGTTGCCGCGCTCATTCAGCTGTAATTCGCTAACGTCACCCTGCACGAGCTTCTGACCAATCGCGAGGATGACGGAATCAAGCGGGATCTCCTCGGTCTTGCCCTCGACGGGAACAGGTCTGCGCCTGCCCGAAGCGTCGGGTTCGCCGAGCTCCATGATCTGGAGCGTGACAGATTTGAGCTTGCCATTCTCACCGTTGAAGGAGATCGGATTGGTCAGGAACTTGTAGATCACGCCCTCTTCTTCCGCTTCGTCGATCTCCAAAGCGTCGGCGGGCATTTCCGCGCGGGTGCGGCGATAGATCACATAGACTTCCTTTGCACCCAGCCTTACCGCCGTTCTGCAAGCATCCATCGCGGTGTTGCCGCCGCCGCAGATCGCGACGCGCTCACCTATTTCGGGAGGATTGCCCTTGATGACCGCGCGCAGGAAGTCGATACCGCCGTATACGCCCTCTAAATCTTCGCCGGGAGTGCGCATGGAGCTTGATTGCCACGCGCCGACAGCGACGATGACCGCGTCATTCTCGGTTTTCAGCGATTCGATGGTAAAGTCTTTTCCTAACTTTACATTGTTGACGAGCTTCACACCGCTCTTTTCGATGATGGCGATCTCTTTGTCGAGCACCTCTTTCGGCAGTCGGTACTGCGGGATGCCGTAACGGAGCATACCGCCCATCTTCTCCATCATATCATAAACGGTCACGCTGTGACCCATGATGTTCAGGTAGTACGCGGCTGTCAGACCGGCAGGGCCGCCGCCAATGATCGCGACCTTTTTACCCGTGCGCACCATAACGTCCGGTAAATAACTGTCTTTATTGAGGTCAATATCTGCCGCGAACGCTTTGAGTTGGGCGATATTGATGGGCTCTTCCACGTTCTTGCGTCGGCATGCCTTCTCGCACGGATGCGGGCACACTCTGCCGATGGACGCGGGGAGCGGGATCTTGTTTTTAATGAGCTTGATCGCACTGTCATACTCGCCGTTCGCGATCAGTCCGACGTAGCCTTGACAGTCGGTGCGAGCAGGGCAGTTGAGCTGACACGGCGCGACGCAGTCGCCGTCATGCGCGGACATCAGGAGTTCCATCGCGATCTTGCGGGATTGCACCACTCTGTCACTTTCGGTATTGATGACCATGCCCTCGGTGCATTTCGCGGAGCAGGATCGGAGCAGCTTCGGGATACCTTCGGCTTCTACCACGCACAGTCCGCACGCGCCGTAGATCTCGACAGCCTTGTCATAGCAAAGGGTGGGGATGTCGATACCGTTCGCTCTCGCGGCTTCTAAGATTGTCGCGCCCTCGGGGGCTTGAATCGCTTTTCCGTTGATTGTCAGATTAATCATTCTTACCCCTCCTTTACGCTTTTACTACCGCGTCAAAGCGGCAGATGGAATAGCACTTGCCGCACTTGATGCACTTGTCGATGTTGATGACATGGGGATTCTTTACTGTACCAGAAATAGCCTCAACAGGGCAATTTCTCGCGCATAAGGTACAGCCCTTACATTTCTCAGCATTGATGCTGTATTCAATGAGGTCGGAGCATTCGCCCGCGGGACACTTTTTGTCCTTGATGTGAGCTTCATACTCGTCACGGAAATATTTGATGGTGGTGAGAACGGGGTTCGGCGCCGTCTGACCGAGACCGCAGAGCGCGCCGTCCTTGATGGCGTAGCACAGTTCTTCGAGCAGTTCGATATCTCCTTCTTTGCCCTCGCCCTTGGTGATGCGCTCGAGCATCTCGAGCATCCTCTTGGTGCCGATCCTGCAATGCACGCATTTGCCGCAGCTCTCTTTCGCGGTGAAATCGAGGAAGAACTTCGCCATCCCGACCATGCAGGTGCTTTCATCCATGACGACCATACCGCCCGATCCCATGATCGCGCCGGTAGCGCCGAGCGCCTTGTAGTCGATCACGGTGTCGATGAGCGAAGCCGGGATACATCCTCCGGAGGGACCGCCCATCTGGACAGCTTTAAAGGGCTTGTCGGATTTCATGCCGCCGCCGATGTCGAAGATGACGTCACGCAGGGTTTTACCCATCGGGATCTCGACCAGACCGCTTCTCTTGACCTTGCCGGTAACGGCGAATACCTTGGTGCCTTTACTGCCCTCGGTACCCATTGCGGCGAAGGCTTCTCCGCCGTTGTTGATGATCCACGCGACATTAGCGAAGGTCTCGACGTTGTTGATATTACTGGGCTTTCTCCAAAAACCGCTTTGTGCAGGGAACGGAGGCTTCAATCTCGGCATACCGCGATGACCCTCTAAGGATTCGATCAGCGCGGTTTCCTCACCGCAGACGAACGCGCCCGCGCCCGCCTTGATCATGAAGTCGCAGGAGAAGTCGGTGCCGAAAATGTTGTTGCCGATGATGCCCTTTTCACGCGCTTGTTCCAGTGCGTTCTTTAAACGCTTGATCGCGAGCGGATACTCCGCTCTGACGTAAACGACCGCGTGCTTTGCGCCGATAGCGTACGCGCCGATGAGCATACCCTCGATCAGGTTGTGCGGATCGGATTCGATGACCGCGCGATCCATGAACGCGCCGGGGTCGCCCTCGTCGGCGTTACAGATCAGATACTTTTCCTCGCCCTCGCTCTGTCGCGCCGCGTTCCACTTGAACCATGTCGGGAAGCCCGCGCCGCCGCGACCCGCTAAGCCTGAGGTCTTGATGATCTCGATGACCTCCTCGGGTGTTTTTTCTGTAAGGCAGGATTTCAGCGCGGTGTAGCCGTCTTTTTCAATATATTCTTCGATCTTCTCAGGGTTGATGATACCGCAATTGCGTAACGCAATACGAGTCTGCTTGTTGAGAAACTCGCTGTCCTCGTCCGAAACTACCAAATTCTCGATCTTGGAACGATCGCCTGTGTTGATGTACTCCGCGATCGCGGGAGCGTCGCTCTCGGAAACCTTGACCAATCTGGTGAGCTTATCCTCGTCATAGATATCCACGATCGGCTCTAAGTAGCACATACCGATACAACCTGCAACGCTGGCGTTGATGTTTTCTTTTAGGAGTGCCTGACGTACTTTTTCCGCGCCCGCGGCGATACCGCAGGAGCCCTGTCCGATGACGATCCTCATACTGCCGCCTCCCTTAATTCTTTCAAAATCTTCTTGGTCTTGTCGGGGGTCAGCGAGCCGTAGGTGTCCTCATTTACCATCATGACAGGGGAGAGGGAACAGCAACCCAGACACGCCACGCATTTGAGTGAGAACAAGCCGTCCTCGGTGGTCTGACCGTCGTCGATGCCCAGCTCATCCTTGATGGTCTGTAAGATCAGCTCACTGCCGTTGACATGGCACGCCGTACCCTGACACAGCATGATCAGGTACTTGCCGACAGGCTCAAAGCGGAACTGGGTGTAGAAGGTGCCGACGCCCATGATCTCACTCGTCGCGATGCCCGTTCTCTCCGAGATCAGCTCGATCGCTTCCTTCGGCAGATAGCCGTAGATGTCCTGCGTGTGCTGTAAAATAGTGATCAGACTGCCCTTGACCGCGGCGTATTCATCGAGCACGCCGCTAAGCAGGGAAAGGTCGATATTATCATTCATAAAGTTCCTCCAAATGCTGATTCCGCATGATCGAATCAGCCCATAATAATACGCCAAAAGCGCACTCTCACATGTTCGGAGAGCGCGCTTATTGTTCTGTCAAAAATCGCTTACGATCAGACGATGCCCTCTGCGAGCATAGCCTCGGCAACCTTTTCAAAGCCGGCGATGTTAGCGCCTACCACATAGTTGCCCTCAAAGCCGTACTTCTTCGCAGCAGCGTCAAGATTGCGGAAGATGTTGACCATGATCTGCTCGAGCTTCTGATCGACCTCTTCAAAGCTCCAGGAGAGTCTCTCGGAGTTCTGGCTCATCTCCAGCGCGGAGGTAGCAACGCCGCCGGCGTTGGCAGCCTTACCGGGAGCGAAGAGAACGCCGTTCTTCTGGAAGTACTCGGTCGCCTCAAGGGTGGTGGGCATATTCGCGCCCTCCGCTATAGCGGTAACGCCGTTTGCGACCAGCGTCTTTGCGTCGTCGATACCGAGCTCGTTCTGAGTCGCGCAGGGCAGTGCGATATCACACTTGATATCCCATACATTGGAACCCTCCGCCTTTTTGTCATGATACTCAGCGGACGGACGAGCCGCGGCATAAGCATCCAGACGAGCGCGCTTGACTTCTTTGATCTCCTTCAGGAGATCAACATCGATGCCCTCTTTATCATAGATCCAGCCGGTGGAATCGGAGCAGGTCACGACTTTCGCGCCGAGCTGCTGTGCCTTCTGGATCGCGTAGATCGCGACATTACCCGCGCCGGATACGCAGATGGTCTTGCCGGCGATATCGATGCCGTTAGTCTTTAACATTTCATTGGTCAGATAGAGGAGTCCGTAGCCGGTCGCCTCGGTACGAGCCAAAGAGCCGCCGAACGCGAGACCCTTACCGGTGAGTACGCCCTCAAAGCTGTTGCGCAGGCGCTTATACTGACCGAACATGTAACCGATCTCTCTGCCGCCTGTACCGATATCACCCGCGGGCACGTCGGTGTCAGCGCCGATATGACGGAACAGCTCCGTCATAAAGCTCTGGCAGAAGCGCATGATCTCCATATCGGACTTGCCCTTGGGGTCGAAGTCGGAGCCGCCCTTACCGCCGCCGATCGCAAGACCGGTCAGGGAGTTCTTGAAGATCTGCTCAAAGCCGAGGAATTTGATGATACCAATGTATACGGACGGATGCAGACGGATACCGCCCTTATACGGGCCGATCGCGGAATTGAACTGAACGCGGTAGCCGGTGTTCACCTGTACCTGACCGTTATCGTCGACCCACGGAACGCGGAACTTGATCTGACGCTCGGGCTCACAGAGACGCTCCAAGAGCGCCTGCTTCTTATACTCTTCCTCATTCGCCTCGATGACCGGACGAAGAGAATCCAGGACTTCTTCTACCGCCTGTAAGAATTCAGGCTCGGAAGCATTCTTTTCTTTTACTTTAGCCAGTACTTCATCTACATAAGACATATTATTCCCTCCAAAAATTTATATGTTGCACTGCAAAAAAAACGCAAAAAAATAAAGGCACCTCGGACTATGTGTCCGAGACGCCTTTGTCTCAACAGCACGAATTATACGCCCAAATTGTTCGTTTGTCAAGCAATTGAATGAAATTTAACAAAACTTACTAATTGGTTTTGCAGGATTTCCGTTCTTTTCTTGCAAAATGTGAAAAGATCGGGCTCACTCAAAATGAGGGATTGACATCAAAAAATAATTATGTTAAAGTGTTAGCGGAACAAAGGCGTTCATTTGAGGCAGTATTCTGCGCTGCCCCAAATGGCGCTTTTTTATCTTTCATAATCATTGCGAGGGCTCGGCACGATTGTCGGCTCGCGGCAATCACAACTGATCTCGATATGAACAAAGGCGTTCATCTAGACTGTTCCGGGTCTAAGTGTCGCCTTTTTTATATTTATATGTTTTTATATGGCATTACCTCTGAAAAGGAGCGAGTGAGAGCATGAATCATACAGAGCAGGAATTGATGAAGCAGATCGAAGAAGAGGACGTCAAATTCATCCGTCTTTCCTTCTGTGATATCTACGGCGTTCAAAAGAATATTTCGATCCAGCGCAGCGAACTGCCCAGAGCCTTTGAGAAAGGCATCGGGATCGACGCTTCCTACATCAACGGCTTCGGCGGCGATTACGGCAAGGATATCTGGCTCCATCCCGAGACGGATACGATCACGGTTCTGCCGTGGAGACCCGAGCACGGCAAGGTCGTCAGGATGTTCTGTACGCTGACCTACGAGGACGGTACTCCTGTCGAGACCGACACCCGCGCGGTATTAAAGGACGCTGTCAAATACGCCCAATCAAAGGGCTATCGCTTCCACTTCAAGTCCGAGCTGCAGTTCTATCTGTTCAAGACGGACGGCGACTCGGAGAATACCGGCGTTCCCTATGACAACGCAGGGTATATGGACATTGCGCCTCTCGACAAGGGCGAGAACGTGCGCCGTGAGATCTGTCTGACGCTCGAACAGATGGGGATCGATCCCGAAAGCTCCCACCATGAGGCAGGACCCGGACAGAACGAGATCGACTTCCGCTATTCCGATCCGATCACTGCCGCGGACAATACCGTGACTTTTCTCAGCGTCGTGCGCACTATCGCCGCACGCAACGGGCTTTATGCCGACTTCTCCCCAAAGCCGATCAAGGATAAGACCGGCTCGGCGCTGCATATTTCCGTATCGACAAAGGCAAAATCAGGAGAGGATGTGACCGACGCCGCGATCGCGGGCATCCTGCATAATATCGCCGGTATGACGGTATTCCTCAACCCGAAGGCGGAATCCTTTGAGCGCTTCGGCAAGCACAAAGCTCCGAAGTATATCACATGGTCACAGACGAATCGTTCTCAGCTTGTATTCTCGCGGCATACCGAAAGCGGCAGCCGCTGTGCTCAGCTGCGTTCACCCGACCCTCAGGCGAATCCGTATCTGGCATACGCCCTGATGATCTACGCGATCATGGACGGTATCGAAAACGGCAGAACGTTACCGCAGCCCACGGATGAAAACGTCTTACAGCTCATCACCGATTCAGCAGAACCCCAAAAGCTGCCCGACAGTCTGGAGAAGGCGCGTATCGAAGCAACAAATTCACCGCTTGTACAGCGGTTCATCCCCTCGGCAGTGACCATGGTTTACTGTGCAGATTAACAGCGTAGTAACCACTGCATTTTACCATATTATTGTTTACCTGATAACAAAAATCATCGAAAGGAGAGCGCACCTTGGACTTTACAGAGCACCGGTACAGAATACTGATCGTATCCTCGGACGACAGGTTCGGCAGAGAAGTCAGCACTCTCCTGCAGGGCGACCAATTTCAGCAGGATTTTTCCCGCAGCGCGTCGGACGCCCGCTGTAAGCTGCTCGAAAACCAATACGATTTTGTGATCGTCAACGCGCCGTTGAGGGATGAGTTCGGCTCCCGTCTGTGTATCGATATCAGCCGCAACAACGGCACCATCGCCGCGATCTTTGCGGCAACCGATACCTATGACGAGATCTACGCGAAGGTGTCCGTGCACGGCGTTTTCGCGCTCCATAAGCCGACCTCCAAAACACTGGTCTCTCAGGCGGTGTCGCTGATGGTGTGCGCCAGAGAACGTCTGCGGTCGTTGGAAAAGAAGGTCGGCAACACCGAGAGCAAGCTCGACGAGATCCGCATCGTCAACAAAGCCAAATGGCTGTTGATCGATCAGGAAGGGCTGAGCGAGGCGGACGCGCATAAGTATATCGAGAAGTCCGCGATGGATGCCGGTATCACCAAACGGCTTGCCGCTCAAATGATCATTGACAAATACCTGTAATAGGCGTATTTTCTAAGAGAGAATACGTCTTTGTCTTTTTCGGGCAGTTGACATATTATATTAGTAAAGGAGAACACTTATGTGCGGAATAGTAGGATATGTCGGACCGCGTGACTGCGCGGATGTGCTGGTATCGGCTCTGACAAAGCTGGAATATCGCGGATATGACTCCGCCGGTATCGCCGTGTTTGAAAACGGAAAGATCGAAGTCGCCAAAACCAAGGGCAGACTGGCTGATCTGACCGAGAAGATGGAGAAAGAAGGCAAGCCGCAGGGTCACGCCGGAATCGGCCATACGCGCTGGGCGACCCACGGCGAGCCGCGCGATATCAACTCTCACCCCCACTCGGGGCGCAGGGTCACCATCGTCCATAACGGCATCATCGAGAACTACAAACAGCTCAAGCAATTCCTGATCGAAAACGACCGCACCGAGTTCCTCTCCGATACCGACACCGAGGTCGTGGCGCAGCTGCTTGACTTCTACTATGAGGGCGATCCCATTCGCTGTATCCGCCGTACGCTCCACGAGCTGCGCGGTTCCTTTGCGCTGGGGATCGTTTTCGCCGACCGTCCCGAGACCGTTTACGCGGTACGGTGTGAAAGCCCGCTGATCGTCGGTCAGGGTCAGGACGAGGTGTTCATCGCCTCCGATGTGCCCGCCATCATCAAATATACCAAGGAATACTATCTGCTGGAGCAGGGCGAGATCGCGATCCTGAAAAACGGCAGTGTAGATTTTTGCACCCTGCACGGCAGAAAACTGAAGAAGGAACTGCTCTTTGCCGACTGGGATGAGGACAGCGCCGAAAAGGGCGGTTATCCGCACTTTATGCTCAAGGAGATCCATGAGCAGCCCACCGCCGTCAAAACGACGGTCACGCCGCGCATCGAGGACGGTCTGCCCGATCTGTCCGAGTGCGGCATCATTTTCGGCACGCTGAGAAATCTGAAAAACATCTTCATCGTCGCCTGCGGTACCGCTATGCACGCCGGTATGGTGGGCAAATATGTCATCGAAAAGCTCGCGCGTGTACCCGTAACAGTCGATATCGCCTCCGAGTTCCGCTATCGCGATCCGCTGTTGACGCACGACGACCTGATCATCATTATCAGCCAGAGCGGTGAGACCGCCGACAGTAAGGCAGTACTGAGTCTCGCCAAGTCGCGCGGCGCCAAAACGCTCGCGATCGTCAACGTCAAGGGCAGCTCCATTGCCAGAGAAGCCGATATGGTCATCTACACCCACGCGGGTCCCGAGATCGCCGTCGCCTCCACCAAGGCGTATATGGTCCAGCTCGCGGTCATGTATCTGTTCGCCTTTGAAACAGCGCTCGCCAAGGGTAAGCTCGAGGAGAAGGAGTGCCGCAGACTGACTGCCGCGCTGCTCAAAATGCCCGATGTGATCGAGAAAACCATCGACAAGGTCATGGATATGTGCCAGTATGTTTCCACCAAGCTGATCACCGCCGACAGCCTGCTGTATATCGGCAGGGGGCTTGATTACGCGCTGTCGATGGAGGGCTCCTTAAAGCTCAAGGAGATCAGCTATATTCATTCCGAAAGCTACGCCGCGGGTGAGCTCAAGCACGGTACGATCTCGCTGATCACCGAGGGGATGCCCGTGATCGCTGTCGCGACGCAGAACACCCTGCTCGAAAAGACCGTCAGCAACATCAAAGAGGTCAAGGCGCGCGGCGCGATGACCATCGTGATCTGTGACGAAGAAGCGGATATCGACGCGGACGCGGTCGACTACATGATCCGCATCCCGAAGATCAATGAGACGCTGATGCCGATGGTCGCCACAGTGCCCATGCAGCTCCTCGCGTACTACACCTCGGTCAACAAAGGCAACGACGTCGATAAGCCCCGCAATCTCGCCAAATCCGTCACGGTTGAGTAAAGGCCCCCTTTCCTAAGGAGATTCCCCTGTTAGGGGAAATGTCCGCAAAGCGGACAAAAGGGTCTGCAGCCTCCGCTGAGGAGTGCTGGCGCCGATAGGCGACTGGGGGTTGATACTTTTTAAGTCATATATTTCAATAAAGATTGCAGGCAACCCTCCGCCCCTGCGGGGCACCTCCCTTAGAAAAGGGAGGCAAAAAAGTACAGACCCCGTCGCAAGGCGGAGTCTGTAAACCAAAGGGGAGTGTGTGCAATTTTCTTTTGGCAATAAATAATGTTGATGAAGTATATATTGTTATAAGAAATCTCCCCTAAAGTCCGTTTTTGATCCTGATTTGAATAGATCAAGATCACGAAAAAAGAAGGGTTTTGGGATTCCAAAACAGCAAAAAAGCGCCTTGAACCCCCTTGGGGGATTCAAGACGCCTTTGTCTTTACTGAGTGCATTATACGCTCCGATAACCAAATTGTCAAGTGTTTTCAAAATATTTTAACGCTTTGATGTGCGAAAGATTGACACGGCACGCCGATAATGATATGATACAGAAGAAGATTTCACTTCTGAAAAGAGGGTGTCACCGTGACAACGGAAGAAAACCAGATCATGCAGTATATCGAGGAAGAGGACGTCAAGTTCATCCGTCTTGCTTTCTGCGATATTTTCGGCGCGCAAAAGAATATCTCCGTCCAGCCCACCGAGCTGCAAAGGGCATTTGAAAGGGGCTATCCGATCGACGCTTCTTATGTGTCGGGCTTCGGCGGCGATTACGGCGTCGACGTTTGGCTGCGTCCCGAAGCGGATACCGTTTCCGTTCTCCCGTGGCGGCCGGAGCACGGCAAGGTGATCCGGATGTTCTGCGCACTGTGCTACTCAGACGGCAGACCGATCGAGGCGGATACGCGCTCTTTGTTGCGCGGCGCTGTGGAATATGCCCGCCAAAAGGGCTATCGCTTCCACTTCAAGTCCGAGATGCAGTTCTATCTTTTCAAGACCGATGAAAACGGAAACCGAACCGCTATTCCCTACGATCACGCGGGTTATATGGATATCGCGCCGCTGGATAAGGGCGAGAATATCCGCCGCGAGGTATGCCTGACGCTCGAGCAGATGGGCGTCATGCCCGAAAGCTCGCATCATGAAGCGGGACCCGGTCAGAATGAGATCGACTTCAAGTATGCTCAAGCTCTCCCTGCCGCCGATAATACAAGCACCTTTATCTCCGTCGTCCGCACGATCGCCGCGCAAAGCGGCTTGTATGCCGATTTTTCGCCGAAGCCGATCTCCGATAAGCCCGGCTCGGCGCTCCATATCCGTATGTCTGTCAAAGCAAAGGACGGCGAGGACGTCACCGAACGCGCTATCGCGGGTATCCTGAAGAACATCGCGGACATGACCATTTTTCTCAATCCGACCGAAAAATCCTTCAAGCGATTCAACAAGATGAAAGCGCCTAAATTTATCACATGGTCGGACAAAAACCGCGCTCAGCTGATTTTTGCGACCCGTACCGAGAGCGGCGGCAGATGCTTACAGCTTCGCTCTCCCGACCCCAACGCCAATCCCTATCTCGCGTTCGCGCTGATGATATACGCGGCGGTCGACGGCATCCAAAACGACTATCCGCTTTCTCCTTCGATCGATACAGAGCTGCAATACCTCTCCTCATCCGAGCAAAACGAGATAGAGCTTTTGCCCGATACTATCGTCAGGGCGCAGAACGCGGCTCTGAACAGCGACTTCATCAAGCGGTTTGTCCCCGACAGCATCATCAAAGCATATTGTAACTGATAATACGAAAGGCAGTCTGTTTTCGTGACCGATAGAGCACCAAGCCTTCCCCTCGGGGGGAAGGTGGGCAATTTGCTCTGTGCAAATTGGTCGGATGAGGGGCTGACTTATCCGACTGTTCTTCTTAACAAAGAGAGTAATGTTTTTCCTTTATTCTCGGTATACTTTTCGCCTCACCGAGTCCGACATCACCGGGAAAGGCTATCCCCCTCATCCGTCACCCTACGGGCGACACCTTCTCCTCGCCGGAAGCGGCTCCCCCCTTGTCCTTCGGACATTCCCCCAACGGGGGTACCCCGAGGGGAAGGCTTTTTGGCGACATATGACAATAAAAGATTTATCTTTTGGACGAAAGTTCAAGGGACTGTGGAAACAAAGCATGACGCTTTATTTCCACAGTCCCTTCATTTTATCTCAATAACTTTTTGATTCTCTCTACCGCTTCTACGGTGTTCTCTCTGTCGCCGAAGGAGGTCAGTCGAAAATAGCCTTTTCCCTGACTGCCGAAGCCCTCGCCGGGGGTTCCGACCACCTGCGCGTTTTCGAGAAGGTAATCGAAGAACTCCCAGCTTCCCATGCCTTTGGGGCACTCCAGCCAGATATACGGTGAGTTTTTACCGCCCGTATAGAATATCCCCAGCTCGTCGAGCGCCGCGGAGATAATCCGCGCGTTCTCTTTATAGTATTCGATATTTGCTTTGAATTCTTTTTGTCCCTCTTCGGAGAATACGGCGGCCGCGGCGCACTGCACGGGATAGGACACGCCGTTGAATTTGGTCGCCTGACGGCGGTACCAAAGGGCATGGATATTGTGACCGTCGCGGACAAGCTCCTTCGGGATCACCGTATAGCCGCAGCGCACACCGGTAAAGCCCGCTGTCTTTGACAGAGAGCAGAATTCGATCGCACATTCTCTTGCCCCGTCGATCGCAAAGATCGAGCGCGGACAATCATCCTCGATAAACGCCTCATATGCCGCGTCGTACAGGATGACCGCGTCATTTTTAATGGCGTAATCCACCCACGCCTTGAGCTGATCGGTACTGTAAGCCGCGCCGGTGGGATTATTCGGCGAGCAAAGATAGATGATATCCGCATGGATGCTCTCGTCGGGCATGGGCAGAAAACGATTCTCCCGCGTACCCGGCGCGTATACGATCTTCCTGCCCGCCATGATGTTCGCGTCGACATAGACGGGATAGACGGGATCGGGCACCATCACGGTGTTATCGGCGCCGAAAATATCGCCGATATTGCCCGTGTCGGACTTTGCGCCGTCGCTGATAAAGACCTCATTCGCTTCGATCTTAACGCCGAAGCCGTCATAGTATCGGGCGACCGCCTCACGTACAAAATCATAGCCCTCATATTCGGGATAACCCTTGAAGGTCTCTTTGAAGCTCAGCTCTCCCGCGCCGACCTTCATCGCCTGTACGGCAGTGCGCGGCAGCGGGAGCGTAACGTCGCCGATGCCGAGCCGGATGAGCTTTTGCTCAGGATGCGCGGCGGCATACGCCGAAGTCTTTTTCGCTATCTCGGCAAAGAGATAGTTTGGGACTAAATTATCAAAATTTCGGTTGATCTTCATATCGTTTCCTTCCTTGGCAGGTTGAGATACAGTTATTCAAGGCTCCCTTTGGTAAAGGGGAGCTATAGATATCTGTCGATCACGATCTGAGCCGCCTGACGCTTGGTGATCCCCGCCGCCATCGCCTGCTGTTCGATATACCGATGAGCATCGATCTCGCTCATATCCTCATTATCGATCAAAAACCATTTTGCTTTGTTGACGATGCGGATCTCCTGCAGTTTATCCTCGGCTTTGCCCGCCTTTTTCTCTACGGTTCTCAACATCTCGCGCGCGGAGATCAAGAGAGATAACGCCTGTATGATCGTCTGCTGTGAGGACGGCTTGCGAATGACAAAAACGCCGTAAGACACGGTTCTTTGCATGATGTCCTCGTACACATCCGAGGGCGCGAAGATGACCGCCAGCGTGCCGACATGATCCGTCACGTCGATGCACAGGTGCGAGCCGAACTCGTCGCTGAGCGGCGCGTTGACGATCACAAAATCATAGCTCTTTTCCGTCAGAACGCGTCTTGCCTCGCCCGCGTTCGTCACATGATCGGTGTGAAAATGTCTTTCGCGCAGAAGGGAGCTTATCTCTTGCATGAACCTTTCAGACAGCGAGACCACCAACGCATGATAGCGAACCTGTTCTAAAGTCATATTCTCCCTTCACCTCTTTTCGATCCGTACACGGAAGTACGATCAACGTAAAAAGGCGCTATTCGGGCACAAGCTCCCAAATAAACGCCTTTGTTTATCGAGGCTATTATAGCATTATTCGCATATTATGTCAATCGTTTAAAACGTCAAAGCGTTAAATTTTTTTGATAATTTTTTCACGATTACCCTTGACAAATGAAAATTCGCGTCGTATAATGCGTGCTGTAAAGACAAAGGCGTTTTGAACCTGCGTGGTTTGAAACGCCTTTGTCTATTTCTTTACGAAAAGGAGAAGGTATTATGGCAAACGTAGCAGAATATTTCGGAAGTCTGGTATTTGACGACAAGACGATGAAAGAGCGGCTGGATCCCAAAATCTACAAGCAGCTCCGCAAAACGATCGACGACGGCGAGCAGCTGAATATTCAGGTAGCGAACGCCGTAGCCGCCGCGTTAAAGGAATGGGCGGTAGAAAAGGGCGCGACCCACTATACCCACTGGTTCCAACCGCTGACCGGTATCACCGCCGAAAAGCATGACAGCTTTATCACTCCCTCGCCCGACGGCAGAGTGATCATGGAATTCTCCGGCAAGGAGCTGATCAAGGGCGAGCCTGACGCGTCCTCGTTCCCCTCGGGCGGTCTGCGCGCGACCTTTGAAGCAAGAGGCTATACCGCGTGGGACCCCACCTCCTACGCTTTCATCAAGGGCAAGACCCTTTGTATCCCCACCGCGTTCGCTTCCTACAGCGCCGACGCGCTGGATAAAAAGACGCCGCTTTTGCGCTCCATGCAGGCGCTGAACATTCAGGCAACGCGCGTCTTGAAGCTCTTCGGCAACGAGGACGTCAAGCGTGTCGTCACCTCTGTCGGACCCGAGCAGGAATACTTTTTGGTTCCCAAGGAGCTGTACGCGAAGCGCAAGGATCTGATCTATACGGGACGAACCCTCTTCGGCGCGCGTCCTCCCAAGGGTCAGGAGCTCGACGATCACTATTTCGGTACCATCAAGCCGCGTGTGCTCGCCTATATGGAGGATCTCAACGACGAGCTGTGGAAGCTCGGCATCCTCGCGAAAACCCAGCATAACGAGGTCGCGCCCGCTCAGCATGAGCTGGCTCCCATCTACACGACGACCAATGTCGCGACCGATCACAACCAGCTGACGATGGAGATCATGCAGAAGGTCGCGGAGCGTCACGGTCTGGTATGTCTGCTGCACGAAAAGCCCTTTAAGGGCGTGAACGGCTCGGGCAAGCACAACAACTGGTCGATCGGCACGGATACCGGCGTCAACCTGCTCACTCCCGGTGAGACGCCGTTTGAGAACGTCCAGTTCCTGCTGTTCCTCGTAGCGGTCATCAAGGCGGTCGACGAGTATCAGGATCTGCTGAGACTGTCCGTCGCGACCGCCGGTAACGATCACCGTCTGGGCGCGAATGAAGCGCCGCCCGCCGTCATCTCCATCTTCCTCGGCGACGAGCTGACTGCCGTTCTGGACGCGATCGAGAACGATACCGAGTATGAGGGCACCAAGAAGAAATATATGAAGCTCGGCGTTGACGTTCTGCCGCGTTTCAGACGCGACACCACCGACCGCAACCGTACCTCGCCCTTTGCGTTCACGGGCAACAAGTTCGAGTTCCGTATGCTCGGTTCCTCCAACTCCATCGCCTGCTGCAATATGATGCTCAACTCCGCTGTCGCGGAAGTCTTGAAGCAGTTTGCGGATGTGCTGGAGAATTCCGAGAACTTTGAAAATGATGTTCACAACCTGATCCGCAAGACGATCAAGGATCACAAGCGGATCATCTTCAACGGCAACGGTTATGACGACGCTTGGATCGAAGAAGCCGAAAAGCGCGGACTCTCCAATCTCAGAACCACCGCCGACGCGATGCCGCATCTGCTGGATGAAAAGAACGTCGCGATGCTGACCTCTCATAAGGTGTTCACCAAAGCGGAGCTGGAAAGCCGCATGGAGATCATGTTGGAAAACTACGTCAAGCAGGTCAACATCGAAGCACTGACGATGGTGGATATGACCGGCAAACAGATCATCCCCGCGATCGAAACCTATCTGATGAAGCTTTTGAAGAATGTTTCTATGAAGAAGGCGATCTCGCCCGATATCAGCTGCGCCTATGAGACCGCGAACATCGAGAAGCTCTCCGCTGCCTGTGACGAGATGAGCGCCAACGCGGGTATCCTCGAGCGCTTGGCGGAGCACCTCGCTCATATCGATGATATCGTGGAGCAGGCGAACTTCGTCCGCGACGAGCTCCTGCCGCAGATGGATACGCTGCGCAGCTATGCCGACGCCGCGGAAGCGGTCGTTGACGCGGAGATCTGGCCGCTGCCGACCTACGGCGAGCTGCTCTTCGGCGTAAGATAAATAGGTTGAGATTGCCACAGCATTGACAGATCAATGCTTCGCAATGACGATTGATAAAAGTACAAAGGCGTACTCTGCTTTCGCGGGGTACGCCTTTATTAGTGGTCAGTGGTTAGTGGTCAGTTAACCGATGACCGAAACAAAATAAACAATGCTAATGACCGGCAATATGCAGCCGGTTACTCAATTTGGAAGGTGAAACTATGACTATGACAGTAGAATTCTGGTTCCTGATCGGAGCCGCGCTGGTGTTCTGGATGCAGGCAGGCTTTGCCATGGTAGAGGCGGGCTTTACCCGCGCCAAGAACGCCGGAAACATCATCATGAAAAACCTGATGGACTTTTGTATCGGCACGGTCGTGTTCGCTCTCTTGGGCTACACGATCATGATGGGCGAGGATACCCTGTTCGGACTGATCGGTATCCCGAACATGGACTTGTTCGGTCACTTCAAGGAGTTCATCGCGTCTCCCGGGAACGGCGACTTTACCGCCGCTTCCACATTCGTATTCAACCTCGTTTTCTGCGCCACCACCGCGACCATCGTATCCGGCGCGATGGCGGAAAGAACGAAATTCTCCGCTTACTGTATCTACTCGGGCGTTATCTCGCTGTTCATCTACCCGATCGAAGCGCACTGGATCTGGGGCGGCGGCTGGCTCTCTCAGCTGGGCTTCCATGACTACGCAGGTTCCTGCGCGATCCACATGGTCGGCGGCATCGCGGCATTGATCGGCGCGGCGGTGCTCGGACCCCGTCTCGGAAAATACGAGCGTGATGAAAACGGCAAGGTCGTCAAGGTCAACGCATTCCCCGGTCACAACATCGTCATCGGCGCGTTGGGCGTATTCATCCTGTGGCTCGGTTGGTACGGCTTCAACGGCGCGGCGGCGACTACTCCGAGTGAGCTTGCTTCTATCTTTTTGACTACCACCATCGCTCCCGCGGTCGCCACCTGCGTCACGATGGCATTCACATGGATTAAAAACGGCAAGCCCGATGTATCCATGTGCCTGAACGCATCCTTGGCAGGCTTGGTCGGAATCACCGCAGGCTGCGACGCGCTTGACGCGATCGGCGCGACCGTCGTCGGCGTTGTCAGCGGTATTCTGGTTGTCGTCGTGGTCGAGGTGCTTGACATGAAGCTGCACATCGACGATCCCGTCGGCGCGGTCGGCGTTCACATGGCAAACGGTATCTGGGGCACGATCGCGGTCGGTCTGCTCGCGAATCCCGACGCTCCCGCAGGGCTCAGCGGCTTGCTGTATACAGGAGATTTCCGTCAGCTCGGCTTACAGCTCTTAGGCTTCGGCTCCGTTGCGGTATACGCGGCGATCATGATGGTCATCACCTTTGTGATCATCAAAAAGACGATCGGACTGCGCGCAACGGCTGAGGAAGAGATCATGGGTCTCGACATCACCGAGCACGGCCTGCCGTCGGCATACGCGGGCTTTGCGGCGACATCGGAGGACTATTCCGTATACGGCGAGGACGTCGCCGTCGTCGCGGGTGAAACGCCCGTGGCAGAAGCTGTCGAGGTCAAGAGCGTTCCGTCCTTTGATAACGGCGAGCAACGGTTCACAAAGATCGAGATCATCTGTAAGGAAGCTCGGTTTGAAAAGCTCAAGAGAGCGATGGCACAACTCGGCATCACCGGCATGACCGTTACCCATGTCATGGGCTACGGCTCACAGAAGGGCAAGCCCGAGTATTACCGCGGTGTTTTGGTCGATACCAACCTGCTGCCGAAGATCCAGGTCGAGATGGTCGTATCCGCGATCCCTGTCCGCGACGTGATCGAAGCGGCAAAGAGAGCGCTCTATACCGGACACATCGGCGACGGCAAGATCTTCGTTTACAACGTAGATAATATTGTCAAGGTGCGCACCGGAGAAGAAGGCTATGCCGCCTTGCAGGATGTGGAATAACAGATTTATGAGGAGCCGCAGTTCCCTTCAAATAGTCAAAAACCCTGAATAACAACTCTCATTAAGTTGCCAAAAAGACAGGCTCCCCTAAGTCACAGACCCCGAGGACATATTCCCCGGGGTCTGCATTTTATCTTATATACTGTTTTCCAAATCTCTCTTGCCGTACATTACTCTCAGGATAGAAACAGTTCCGGCGCTCTCTTCTACCGAATAGAACACAAGATAATTGTCAACAGGCATCAATCGAATATCATTTTTATAGACAGGAAACCGCTTTGGCAGTTGATCGAGATTTTCGATCCTGTTCTCCAATCGGGATAACTGTGCTTCGGCGTTTTCCGGTGACAGCAATGACAAGGCGATATACTCATAGATTGCGCGGATATCTTTATCTGCCTGTGAAGAGATGTTTACCGAATAATTCACAGTTTATAATCCTTTCTGATATCGGCAAACGCTTGCTTTGACTCTTTGACCTTGCCGCTCTTGACGTCATCGATCCCCTTTTGCAGTTCAAGGTCGATCTCCTGCTCGGTGAGCTGATTGAAGTTCAATACACTTTGTTCAGGCAATTTCAGTTCAAACGGCATTCCTCTTTGCAATATGATCTGTTTGTAAAACATATTGATCGCATTGGATGCGGGGATTCCGAGTGCGGATAGTATACTTTCTGCTTGCTCTTTTAATTCCGGTTCGATCCTCACATAAAGATTTGCGGTTTTTGACATTTTCAATGCTCCTTTCCGTGTGTTCTGTATCTATTATACACAATTGTAAGCACAAACGCAATACATCTGACCGAAATAGTACCGGATCATTTCTTGACAAACATCATGACAAGTAATATAATACTTGATGGCAAAGACGCCTTGAATCTCCAAAGCGTCTTTGCCTTTTTTATGTAAAAAAGAGGTTTTATGATGAACAATATCCATGAAGAATGCGGCGTGTTCGGCATCTACAGCACGGATGATGACGATTTAGCGGCGTTGACCTATTACGGGCTGTATGCCTTACAGCACCGCGGACAGGAAAGCGCCGGTATTGCCGTGAACGATGACGGCGTGTTCCGCTGTATCAAAGGCGAAGGCTTGGTCAGCGAGGTGTTCAGCGGCGACAAGCTCCGATCCCTCGGGACGGGTCATATCGCTGTCGGTCATGTGCGTTATGCCACCACCGGCAGCAACGCCGCCCAGAATATCCAGCCGCTCTTGGTCAACCACCACAAGGGCAGGATGGCGCTGTGCCATAACGGCAATCTGTCCAATTCCTATCTGCTGAGAACAAGGCTGGAGGAAAACGGCGCGATCTTCCATACCACCACCGATTCCGAGGTTATCTCCTATATGATCGTACAGGAGCGACTGCGGCAGGGCTCGATCGAAAAGGCTGTCAGCTCGGCGATGGATACGATCGAGGGTGCGTATTCCCTCGTGATCTGCTCCCCGCAAAAGCTGATCGCCGTTCGTGATCCGCACGGTTTTCGTCCGCTGTGCTACGGCGTGACCGACAGCGGCAGTGTGGTATTCGCCTCGGAATCCTGCGCGCTGGACGCGGTCGGCGCCAAGCTCGTCAGAGATTTGATGCCGGGGGAGATGGCGATCGTCGACAAAAACGGTCTGCGATTCGATACGACGCACTGCGGCAAAGTGCCGAAACACTTTTGCGTGTTTGAATACATTTATTTTGCGCGTCCCGATTCGGTGATCGACGGCGCGTCTGTCAGTCTATGCCGCCAGCGAGCGGGCAGATTTCTGGCAAAAGAACACCCTGTGGACGCGGACATCGTGATCGGTGTTCCCGATTCGGGGTTAGAGGCGGCGATCGGGTACTCGTATGAATCGGGGATACCATACGCTATCGGCTTCACCAAGAACAAATATATCGCCCGCACGTTTATCACTCCGGGACAGGGCTCGCGTGAAGCGGGCGTGGGGATCAAGCTCAATCCGATCCGTGAGATCGTCAGGGATAAGCGCGTCGTGCTGATCGATGATTCGATCGTGCGTGGCACCACCTGCCGCCGTATCGCCGATCTCTTGTGGCAGGCGGGGGTCAAAGAGATCCATATGCGCGTCAGCGCCCCGCCCTTTGTCGCGCCGTGCTACTACGGTACCGACATCGACTCCGCCGATGTGCTGATCGCCAATCGAATGAGCACAGATGAGATCGCAAAGGAGATCGGCGTGACTTCGCTCGGTTACCTCAGTATTGAAAATGTCAGACTGCTGACGGGAACGGACAGCGGCTTTTGTACCGCTTGTTTCGGCGGCAATTATCCGACCGCGATCCCCGACAAAACAGCGAAGAATCGCTTTGAAACCAAAATCAGTGAACAGCAAAAGGGATGAATGGAATGAATGACAATTCACAATTCGATCGCAAATTGATTTTAGAAAACGGCGCCTTGTTCTACGGAAAAGGGTTCGGCTGTACGGACGATAAGGTCGTTGAGATCGTGTTCAATACTTCGCCTGTCGGTTATCAGGAGATCCTCTCCGACCCGTCCTATACCGATCAGGGCGTCGTGATGGCGTATCCGCTCATCGGCAACTACGGCATGGCGGAGGATGACTACGAGTGCGACACGCCGACGATCGGCGCGCTGATCGTGCGCGAATATAACGGCGAGCCGTCCAACTTCCGCAGTAAGGAGCCCTTGGAGGATGTGATGAAGCGTTACGGTATCGTCGGCGTCAGCGAGATCGATACCAGACGGTTGATCCGACATATCCGTGATTACGGCTCATGCAAGGCGCTGATCACCTCCGCAAATACTCCGGCAGAGGTTGCCGAAAAAGCGATAAAAGAAGCCTCGCTCCCGCATGACGCTGTCAGCCGCGTCAGCAGGAATCGCTTTCAAAAATACGATTCAACCGAGCATTTGTATCATGTCGTCGCGATCGACTGCGGCATGAAAATGAACATCGTGCGCTCACTCACACAAAGAGGCTGTGATGTGATGGTCGTTCCGTGGGACGCACGCGTGCGTGATATCCTTTCGCTCGATCCGGACGGTATCTTTTTATCTAACGGCCCCGGCAACCCGGAGGATGTTCCCGAGGTGATCGACGCTGTGAAGGAGCTGATCGGCACTGTTCCGATTTTCGGTATCTGTCTGGGACATCAGATCCTGTCACTCGCCTACGGAGCGAAAACCTATAAGCTGAAATTCGGTCATCGCGGCGGCAATCATCCCGTCAAAAATCTGCTGACAAATCAAATCGAGATCACCTCGCAAAATCATTCTTACGCGGTCGACGCGGAAAGTCTGAAAAAAACGCCGCTCACCGCGACGCATATCAATCTTCTGGACAACACGGTCGAAGGCGTCGAGTGCGCGAAAGACGCCGTCTTTGGTGTGCAGTATCATCCCGAATCCGCTC
This sequence comes from bacterium, assembly GCA_020624805.1. GTDB lineage: Bacteria > Bacillota > Clostridia > Oscillospirales > Acutalibacteraceae > Ruminococcoides. Next base: position 48,281 of record JAHKVW010000017.1, read on the forward strand.
CGGGGCCGCAGGACAGCTCCTATCTGTTTGACCGGTTTATCGATTGGATGAAGGAGGCGAAAGACAATGCCTAAGAGAACGGATATACACAGGATCATGGTCATCGGCTCGGGCCCGATCGTCATCGGTCAGGCGGCGGAGTTCGACTACGCGGGCACACAGGCTTGCTTAGCGCTCAGAGAAGAGGGCTACGAGGTCATCCTGTGCAACAGTAATCCCGCGACCATCATGACGGATACCATGATCGCGGACAAGGTCTATATGGAGCCGCTGACCCTTGAATATATCGCGAAGATCATCCGCAAGGAGCGTCCCGACGCGATCCTGCCCGGCATCGGCGGTCAGACGGGGCTGAACCTCGCGATGGAATTGGAACGCAAAGGCGTTCTGAAAGAATGTCAGGTCGAGCTGCTCGGCACATCCTCCGAGAGCATCGAGCGTGCCGAGGACAGAGAGCTGTTCAAGGAGATGTGTGAGAGTATCGGTGAGCCCGTCATCCCGTCACAGATCACCTATAACCTGGAAGAAGCAAAAGAAGCTGCCGCGGCGGTCGGATATCCCGTTGTACTCCGTCCGGCGTTTACCCTCGGCGGTACAGGCGGCGGGTTCGCGGACAATGAAGCGGAACTCTCGGAGATCGGCAGACAGGCGTTTGCCCTGAGTCCCGTTCATCAGGTGCTGATCGAAAAGTCCGTTAAGGGCTATAAGGAGATCGAGTATGAGGTCATCCGTGACGCGAACGATACCGCGATCACCGTCTGCAATATGGAAAACCTCGACCCGGTCGGTGTGCATACCGGCGACAGCATCGTTGTCTGTCCGTCCCAGACTTTGACTAACAAGGAATACCATATGCTGCGTGACAGCGCGTTGAAAATTATCCGCACCTTGAAGATCGAGGGCGGTTGTAATGTGCAGTTCGCGCTTGATCCGCAGTCCTTTCAATACTATGTGATCGAGGTCAACCCTCGTGTGTCGCGTTCCTCAGCGCTCGCCAGTAAAGCCTCAGGCTATCCGATCGCCCGCGTCAGTGCGAAGATCGGCGTCGGACTGCGGCTCGAGGAGATCCCCCTCGCCAATACGCCCGCGTCATTCGAGCCCGCACTCGACTATGTCGTGACGAAGCTGCCGCGCTTTCCGTTTGACAAATTTGCCTCCGCTCCCAACACCCTCGGCACCCAGATGAAGGCGACAGGCGAGATCATGAGCGTCGGCAGGACGCTGGAAGAAAGCCTGCTCAAAGGCATCCGCTCACTGGAAACAGGCGTGGATCATCTGTATCTCGAGAAGTTCGATGGTATGGCGACAGATGAACTCCTCTGCTATATTCGACAGGGCACCGACGACCGCATCTTCGCGATCGCCGAACTGCTCAGGAAAAATATCGACATAGACACGATTTTTGAGCAGACGGAGATCGACCGCTTCTTTCTCCGCAAGCTAAAAAATATTATCGATACAGAGCGTGAGTTGAGCGCTCATATTAATGATAAAGCCGCGTTGTATCACGCAAAACGGATGGGCTTTTCAGACAAAGCGATCGCGCGCTTGTGGAGCACCGATGAACTGACGATCTATCATACCCGAAAGGAAAACGGGATCGTTCCGATCTTCAAGATGATCGACACCTGCGCCTCCGAGTTCAAGAGCTATGTGCCGTACTTTTACTCCACATATGAGGAAGAGAATGAGAGTGTCCGCACCGATAAGAAAAAGATCATCGTGCTCGGCGCGGGTCCGATCCGTATCGGTCAGGGCGTAGAGTTCGACTACAGTACCGTCCACGCGGTACAGACCATTCGTCGCGCGGGTTATGAGGCGATCATCATCAACAACAACCCCGAGACCGTTTCCACAGACTACACCACCGCCGATAAGCTCTACTTTGAGCCCCTCACTCCCGAGGACGTCATGGCGATCATCGACTTTGAACAGCCCGAGGGCGTTATCGCTTCCTTAGGCGGTCAGACTGCGATCAACCTTGCTCAGCCGCTGATGGACAGAGGCGTGAAGATTATCGGCACCGACTGTGCCGCGATCGAAAGAGCGGAGAATCGCGACAGCTTCAACGCGATCATCAAGGAGCTCGGCATCCCGCAGCCCGCGGGTCAGGCGGTCACCTCGATCGAGGAAGGCGTGAAAGCCGCTGCTGAGATCGGCTACCCCGTGCTCGTCCGCCCGTCCTTCGTACTCGGCGGCAGAGCGATGCAGATCGTCAGCAAAGAGGAAGACCTCAGACATTATTTAAAGACTGCGGTTGAGATCGACGAGGATAAGCCTGTACTGGTCGATAAATACATCATGGGTAAAGAGGTCGAGGTCGACGCCATCTGCGACGGCGTAGACGTATTCGTGCCCGGTATCATGGAGCTGGTCGAGCGTACAGGCGTTCATTCGGGCGACTCTATCTCCGTTTATCCGTCCTTCTCCATCTCCGATAAGGTCAAGGGTATCATCCTGCAATACGCGAAGAAGCTCGGTAAAGCGATCGGCATCATCGGTCTGTACAACATCCAGTTCATCGTTGACGAAAACGACGATGTTTACATTATCGAAGTCAATCCCCGTTCTTCCAGAACCGTTCCGTTCCTGTCTAAATCCACAGGTTATTCATTGGCGGATATCGCGACCGAGGTCATCCTCGGCAAGTCGCTCAAGGAGCAGGGCATCTTCCAGCTCTATCCCGAGGAGAAGAAGCGTTACTACGTCAAGGTTCCGGTATTCTCGTTCCAGAAGATCAAGGGTCTGGATGCTTACCTTTCTCCCGAAATGAAGTCGACCGGTGAAGCCATCGGTTATGATAAGAAGCTGTCGCGCGCCATGTATAAGGCGCTCGTCGCGGCAGGCACCAAGGTGCAGAACTACGGCACCGTCATCGTCACCCTCGCCGACGAGGACAAGGAAGAGGCTGTTCCGCTGGTACGCCGCTTCTACAACCTCGGCTTCAACATCGAGGCGACCGACCTGACCGCAAAGGTCATGCGCGCGAACGGCATCAAGACCCGCAAGCTGGGTAAGATCAGCGAGGGCAGCACCGAGATACTCGACGCGATCCGCGCAGGCTACGTCAGCTATGTTATCAACACCCGCGCCATCATGTCGGGCGTCCACTATGAGGACGGCACTGCCATCCGTCAGACGGCTGTCGAGAACGGCGTGACCATCTTCACATCATTAGATACCGTTCGTGTTCTGCTCGATGTACTCGAAGAAACCACGCTGACGATCTCGACGATAGATGCGTGACGCACGCGTCAGAGTAAATCCGGTGTAAACAGTGAAGTGATAAATAATAAAAAGCGTCGGGCAAAGGTGGTTTGTGCCATCTTTGCCCGACGCTGATATATTTGACTAATATGTCATCTTTATCTCGTAACGCATAAGAATACGTTCGTTATCTGATCGCATCCTTCATGGATTTCACATATTCTCCTACGTATTCGGACGCGTTTTTGCCGTGCTTTTCGAGCAGCTTGACGATCGCGGAGCCGACGATCGCGCCGTCGGAGAGATCCGCCATCTTCTTCGCTTGTTCAGGTGTGGAAATGCCGAACCCGATCGCGCAGGGTGTGTCTGTGTTCTCCCGAATGACCTTGATAATGGATGTAAGATCGGTTTTGATCTCACTGCGCATACCCGTCACGCCTAAGCTGGATACAACATAGATGAATCCCTCCGCTTCTTTGGCGATCATTGCGATACGATTTTCGGAGGTGGGCGCGATCAGAGAGATCAGATCAACATCGTATTGAAGACAAATCGGGAGAAATTCATCTTTTTCTTCAAACGGAAGATCGGGCAGGATCAGTCCGTCGATCCCGATCTCGTGACAGGTCGAGATGAATCTTTCTGCGCCGTAGGAGAATACGACGTTCGAGTAGGTCATGAACACCATCGGCACGCTGACGTCGCGGCGCAGCTCCTTGACGAGTGAAAAGACCTTGTCGGTCGTGACGCCGCCGGAAAGCGCTCTGAGATTTGCTCCTTGGATCACGGGTCCTTCCGCGGTAGGATCGGAGAAGGGGATACCCAGCTCGATCAGGTCGGCGCCGTTTTCCACCGCGGAACGCACGACCGCCGCTGTCGTTTCCAAATCGGGATCGCCGCAGGTGATGAAGGCGATGAAGGCTTTTCCGTTAGTAAAAGCTTTGCGGATATTACTCATAGATATCCTCCCCTCTGTAGCGCGCGATAGCGGCACAGTCCTTATCTCCTCTGCCGGAGATCGTGATCACGATGATTTTGTCCCGATCCATCGTCGGCGCAAGCTTGATCGCGTGCGCAACGGCGTGCGCCGATTCGATCGCGGGGATGATCCCCTCTGTTTTCGCGAGGTATTCAAAGGCGCATACCGCCTCTTCGTCGGTGATCGGCACATACTCCGCTCTGCCGATATCATGCAGATGAGCGTGCTCGGGTCCCACACCGGGATAATCCAATCCGGCTGAGATCGAATAGACGGGGGCGATCTGGCCGTATTCATCCTGACAGAAATAGGATTTCATGCCGTGGAAGATGCCGAGCTTGCCGGTAGCGATGGTCGCGGCTGTCTCAAAGGTGTCGACGCCTCTGCCTGCCGCCTCACAGCCGATCAAGCGAACCTCCTCATCATCGATGAAATGATAAAAGCTGCCGATCGCGTTGGAGCCGCCGCCGACGCACGCGATCACGGCGTCGGGCAGTCTGCCTTCCTTTTGCAGCATTTGTTCCTTGATCTCCTTGGAGATGACCGCCTGAAAATCGCGGACGATGGTCGGGAACGGATGCGGCCCCATCACCGAACCGAGGCAGTAGTGGGTGTCGCTGATGCGTGACGTCCACTCGCGCATGGCTTCGGATACCGCGTCCTTGAGGGTCGCGGTACCGCTTTTGACAGGGATGACCTCTGCGCCTAAAAGCCGCATACGGTAGACGTTCAGCGCCTGTCTTATCGTATCCTCTTCGCCCATAAAAACCACACACTCCATCCCCATCAGGGCGGCGGCTGTCGCGGTGGCGACGCCGTGCTGACCGGCTCCCGTCTCGGCGATCAGGCGAGTCTTGCCCATCTTTTTCGCAAGGAGCGCCTGTCCGAGAACGTTGTTGATCTTATGCGCGCCGGTGTGATTCAGATCCTCGCGCTTGAGATAGATCTTCGCGCCTCCGAGGTCGTTCGTCATCTTCTCTGCAAAATAGAGCCTTGACGGTCTGCCGGCGTATTCGTTGAACAACTCCCCGAGTTCTCTGTTGAATTCGGGGTCGTTTTTATAGTGATCGTACGCTTTTTCCAGCTCGATCACGGCGTTCATCAGCGTTTCGGGGATATACTGACCGCCGTGGATGCCGAAGCGTTCGTTTGGATTCGTCATCATTTCTCTTCCTTTCTGACGGCGGCGATAAATGCCGCCGCTTTTTCTTCGTCTTTACGTCCGTCCGTTTCGATGCCGGAGCTGACGTCTACCGCGTATGGATGCAGTCGCTTTACTGCTTCTCTGACGTTATCGGGTGACAGCCCTCCTGCAAGAAAATACGGTCTTTTGACCTCCCGCAATACCGACCAATCGAATACATTACCTGTTCCCGCGCCGGAGTCCAGCAGGATATGATCGGCGGTGCAGGCTTTTGCCTCGGCGAGATCATGAGGGGATTTGATCTGAAACGCCTTGATGATCGGCTGATCGGTACGCTGTCTTAACCTTTGTATATAGGCTTCATCCTCGCCGCCGTGAAGCTGAGCGATATCAATGATACCGCTGTTCAGAAGCGCGGCAACCGTATCGGGCGCTTCATCGACAAACACGCCGACCGCCCGGATATCGGACGACAGCAGTTCTTTTAACTGAGCCGCTTTTTGCGGATCGATATACCGCTTGCTTTTCGGTGCAAACACAAAGCCGATATATTCCGGCATTAATTCATTTGCCGTTTGGATATCGCACGGACGTGACAGCCCGCACAGCTTGATCTTTGTCATAGCATACTCCGTAATTCCGCGAGCTTCGCCTTTTTGTCGGGCGCTTTCATCAGCGCTTCGCCGATCAGTACCGCGTCCGCCCCGAACTCACACAGACGCTTGACGTCCTCTGCGTCTTTGACGCCGCTTTCGGAGACGAAAAGGATATCCTGCGGGATCAGCTCTCTGAGCCTTGCGCTGTTATCGGTATCAACCGAAAAATCCTTCAGATTGCGGTTGTTGACGCCGATGATCCGTGCACCGGAGCGGATTGCCGCGTTGACCTCCTGCTCATCATGTGCCTCTACCAGCGCCGACAGTCCGAGTTCGTCACAGACAGCGATGTATTCTTTGATCTGCGTTTCGCTCAGGATGGAGCAAATCAGCAGCACCGCGGACGCGCCGAGGAGCTTTGCCTCATAGATCATGTATTCGTCAACGGTGAAATCCTTGCGCAGGCAGGGGATCGAAACAGTGTTCGCGATCTCTCTGAGATAGTCATCACTGCCCAAAAACCACTTCGGCTCGGTCAGCACGGAGATGCAGTCCGCACCCGCCGCCTCATAATCCATCGCGATCCGCGCATACGGAAAATCCGGAGCGATCAAGCCCTTGGAGGGAGAGGCCTTTTTGCATTCGCAGATAAAGGAGATCCCCGGCTTTTTCAGCGCGGTTTCAAAAGCGAAAGCTCCCCTCGGCAGATTCTCCGCCTGTCGCCGAATGGCGGATAAAGACGTCGCCTTTTTGGCTTCACATACCCGTTCCTTCGCGTGTTCCGCGAGACGGTCGAGGATCGTCATGCTTCCACCTCGGGACGGTTGCTGACCTCGATCAGCTTTTCCAGCGTCGCGAGCGCCTTACCGGAGTCGATGATCTGAGCGGCAAGTGCAATGCCGTCCTTCATGCTGTCCGCTTTGCCGCCGATATACAGCGCCGCGCCGGCATTCATCAGCACGGCGTTGCGCTTATGGCCCTTTTCTCCGTTCAGGATCGCAAGGGTGATCTGCGCGTTTTCTTCGGGTGTACCGCCTCTCAGATCGTCCTTAGTACAGCGCTCAAAGCCGAACTTTTCGGGCGTGATCACCGAGGATTTGAACCATCCGTCCTTGATCTCACAGATCGTGGTCGGTGCGCTCAAGGAGATCTCGTCCAGCTTTTCCTGACCGTACACGACCATACCGCGGCGGATGCCGAGGTTGACGAGCACCTGTGCCAATGGCTCCACCAGATAGTCGTCATACACGCCTAAGAGCTGCATGGTCGGCGAGCCGGGATTGGTGAGCGGTCCGAGGATATTGAAGACGGTCCTGAAGCCGAGCTCTCTGCGGATCCCGCCGACATATTTCATCGAGGTATGATACTTTTGCGCGAAGAAGAAGCACATACCGACCTCGTTCAACAACTCGACACATCTTGCGGGACTTTGGTTGATGTTCACGCCGAGCGCCTCCAGACAATCCGCCGTACCGCAAAGGGAAGACGCGGCGCGGTTGCCGTGCTTCGCGACCTTCATACCGCCTGCCGCCGCGACAAGCGCGGTGGTGGTGGAGATGTTGAAGCTGTGGGCGTTGTCGCCGCCCGTGCCGACAACCTCAAAGAGCTCCATGCCGGTATCGACCTTGGTAGCGTGATCACGCATCGCCGCGGCACATCCCGCGATCTCATCCGTTGTTTCCGCTCTGGCGCTCTTCGTGGACAGTGCCGCCAAAAAAGCGGCGTTTTGGGTCGCTGATGTTTCTCCGCTCATGATCTCGTTCATGACGGCATATGCCTCGTCATAGGTGAGATCCTCCTTACTGACTATTTTTTCGATTGCTTCTTTGATCATCATAAACCTTCCTTTGTATCTGAATGACGACTGTATCAGCCGACTAAAAAGTTTTTCAATATGGTTTTTCCGTCCGGCGTCAAAATGGATTCGGGGTGGAACTGGACGCCGTAAACAGGAAAGATCTTGTGCTGTACCGCCATGACCTCGCCGTCCTTTGTCGTCGCGGTAACGCGCAGACAGTCGGGCATGGTGTCGGGATCGGCGGCAAGTGAATGGTAACGCGCAACGAGGGAGTTCTCGGGGCAGCGGCTGAACAGCGGACAGGCGGCGTCGAAATGCACCTCGCTTTGCTTGCCGTGCATGAGCTGCTTGGCATAGGTGATCGTCGCGCCGTACACGGCACAGATCGCCTGATGACCGAGACATACGCCGAGGATCGGGATCTCTATGCCGAGCTTTCGGACGACCTCGATGATGTTGCCGGCGTCCTCCGGCCTGCCCGGTCCCGGAGAAAGGATGATACGGTCGGGCGCCAGCGCGCGGATCTCCTCGACGGTCAGTTCATCGTTGCGGATGACCTTGATATCGGGATCGATCTCTCCGATGTACTGGTAAAGATTGTAGGAAAAGCTGTCGTAATTGTCGATCAATAATACCATTATTCCACCTCCTGCGCGATCCGGAGCGCCGCGAGCGAGGCTTTCGCTTTGTTCAGGCACTCCTCATATTCCTTTTCGGGGTCGGAGTCGGCGACGATCCCCGCGCCGCTGCGGACAAACACCTTTCCGTTCTTCTTATAGGCGATACGGATGGCGATGCAGGTGTCCATGTTGCCGGTGAAATCGATGTAGCCGATCGCGCCGCCGTAGATGCCGCGCTTGTTGTTCTCTAACTCTCCGATCAACTGACAGGCTCGTATCTTCGGCGCTCCGGACAGCGTTCCCGCGGGCAGTACCGCTTCGATCGCGTCCAGCGCATCCTTATCGTCGCGTATTTCGCCGCGTACCGTTGAGCCGATATGCATGACGTGGGAGAACCGTTCGACGGAGTGCAGCTTTTCGACCGCTACGGTGCCGAATTTGCTGATCTTGCCCAGGTCGTTGCGTCCGAGATCGACCAGCATATTGTGCTCGGCAAGCTCCTTTTCATCACACAGCAGCTCCGCTTCCAGCGCCCTGTCCTCCTCTTCTGTTTTTCCTCTGGGTCTGGTGCCGGCGAGCGGAAAGGTATGGAGCACACCGTCCTCCAGCTTGACCAAGGTTTCCGGTGAAGCGCCCGCGACCTCAACATCCGTGCCGGAGAAATAGAACATATACGGCGAGGGATTGATGGTTCTGAGCACGCGGTAGGTATTGAACAGGCTGCCTTCAAACGGAGCGGATAAACGATTTGACAGCACGATCTGGAAGATATCGCCCTCACGGATATGGTGCTTTGCCTTTTCCACCATCGCGCAGAACTTCTTTTGATCAAACAGGGGTGTGACCTCACCTGTCAGCTTTCCGGCGGGTTCACTCTTCTTAGCGCCGTTTTTCAGAAGATCGCTGAGCTGGGAAAGCTCCATGACCGCCTTGTTGTAGCCGACCTCTACGTCATTGAGAGGCATATTGACGATGAGGATGATCTTTTGTTTCAGGTGATCAAAGGCGATCACCTTGTCAAACAGCATCAGATCAACGTCCTTGAAGTTCTCTGTATCCTCCGTGTCACGTTTTACGCTCGGCTCGCTGTAGGTAAGATAATCATAGGAAAAATAGCCGACCAGACCGCCCGTGAAGGGAGGCAGATAATCAAAACGAGGACTCTTGTATTCGCTGAGGATCTGCCGCAGATATGCAGAAGGATCATCGGTACGGACCTTGAGGTTTCCGAGCTTCATTTCCCCTTCTATGCAGGTGATCTCCATCTTCGGCTCAAAGCCGAGAAAGGTATACCGCCCCCATGTTTCGTTTGATTGCGCGGATTCCAGCATATAGCAATGTGTCGAAACATTTTTCAGGATCCTCATGGCCTCGATGGGCGTGGTGAAATCCGACAGGATCTCCGTGCTCACCGGAAGTACATTGTATTGAGCCGATGCCGCGATCTCTTTGACCCGAGAATAGTCCGGCAGTATTTTCATATTTGACCCTCCGTTTATAAAAATTAAAAATAAAAACGCCATCGGCAGAATTGACTTCTGCCAAGGACGAATAACAGCTTATCCGCGGTGCCACCTTGATTTCACAGCATGACCTGTGCGCTTAGCGGGATACCAGCATATCCCCGGCAAATGACGTCTGCCTGCAACGTCGCAGAATACTCTGTGACAAAAGCCACATTTGACTGCGCCCTCCGCGGTCCATTTGACGACTTGTTTCTGACCCGACTCTCAGCAATGCGGGTTCTCTGTACAGGCATCATCGCCGTTATCTCCGCTTCAACGGTTTGATGTGTTAAATTATTTCATACTATAGCATAACAAAAAACCATTGTCAATAGTTTTTTGCATAATCATCTGAACAACGTATATAATTTCACTGTTGTAATCGGCGGCATCATAAAGCGGTTTAGTCCTGCCTCGTTTCTAACCGCCTCGAATTGCACACGGTCAAATTCGGATTGTGGAGTTCTTCCCGGACTCCCGGATATTCTATTGTATTTCTGTTTCTCATCTAGTTTTGAATGACAAACCGAGGGTCGTCTGAATTTCGATAATTGGCAATATCGGTTAATGAGATGAACTCAGTTTCAAAGTCAGTTGTGTAGATTCCGATAGCAATACCTTTAGCGCGAATAGTTTCTTTTACTGTTTTCTTTGGCATAAATCCCACCTCATTATGGAGGAAACAAAGAATATTCCGATTACGGCATATAATTAACTCGCCTGTTCACAATGAGCAGGCGGTTCTTTATGTTGCTATATTATCTTGTAAATGTAAAGATTCTGCCATCGATTATCGACAAACACAAAAAATAATGTTCCCTCCGTGTGAATGCTATTTTTTCGTTAGTATGCGCATTTTTATGAATTGATAAACAGCCTCGTACAAAGCCCGGTGACCGCTTTCTGTCAAATGCTCCCCGTCGATCCTGCTCGCCTTGGCAACCTCCGACGCCGCCAGAAAGCCGACGCCGTAAAGCTTAGCCGGCTGTTGATACGCTTGGCTGAGCTCTCTGCTGACCGCAAGAGAGCGATCGTTATAGGAAGTCCCGAGAGCGACTTCTTCCAGACAAATCGGAGAGATGAGCAAGATGTTTTCCGCCTTCACATATTCCGAGATTTCGGCAAGGCAAAGCGCCATCCCCGCCGCGATTTCTTGTGATGACGCGCCGAACACCTGTTTGCAGTCGTTGGTACCCAGCATGATGATCGCCGCGTCGAGCGGCTCGCTCCTTCTCAGTACGGAGGGCAGGGCGGCAAGACCGTTCCTTCCGACGCGGTCGGTATCTTCAAAAACGGTCGTCCTTCCGCACAGCCCTTCCTCGAGGATCAGCGCTTGTCCCCTGAGCGCTTTTTGCAGCAAGCCTGTCCAGCGGATAGTTTCGTCATAACGTTGTCCTGTCGCGGGATCATAACCCCATGTGTTGGAATCGCCAAAGGCGAGGATTCTTTTCATTTCGCTTCCTCACTTTATCACATCATCATATTTTTCGGAAAAATCCTTGATCACCCTTTCGGCGTATCGTCTGCCGGGGGGGTTCAGCTTGTCGTGCTGGTATTGCAGCAAAGCGGCCGCCCTTTGATCCTCGCCGTAGTAGGTCAGCATTTCATCGAGAACACGATTGCCTGCTTCTCTGACGGTCAGGCGTTCCCCCTGCGGGGTGAGCACGGTCGCGCTGTCGATGTCCAACAGCGCGGCTGTTTTGAAATTCCCGACCGCACGGCGTTGGTTTTCTTCGGATAAGGCGTCGGCGTATGTATGATAAACCCAAAGGCACAGCAGTTCAATAAATTCCAGATCGCGCACATCGACCCCTGATTCGGCAAACGGATTGACGTCGATGTTGCGCAGCTCAATATGATTCACGCCGTATTGCGTGAGGAGCTCCAGCCGGTTTTCTCCCCTGGGCTTGAGACGGATCGGGTAATACAGCTCGCTGACGCCGGCAAGCACATCGTCATCGAGGTACTTCTGGATGCTTTGCGCGTAAGCTTGTACGCTGTCGTAGCAAAGGATCGGCGTAAAATCATTCCAGTAGCCGTCCTTGCCGCAGCGCAGCGAGGCATAGTCTGTCACAATCGTCTCACCAGATCGTGCGGGATCAAAGTAGGAGCCGTCACAGATCGGGGAGGCAGACAAAAGGAGGTTGAGTAAAAAGCCGTATTCCGTCATTCCCTGCGCCAAGCGAAGATAAGCGGCGTTTTTATATTCGGAATACTCCATTGCGGCGGAGGAAGCAAACTGCGCCCGGAGCAGCTCTTCGGGCAGGGAATAATTGACATGGATACCCGAAAGCGTCATGATGTATTTTCCGTATTTTTCGGCAAGGTATAAGCGGTAATCATACTTGCTTTTCTGTTCGCCGTGAAAGACGGCTACGGGGATATCGTCAGCGTTTTTTATTTTCGGAGGGTTGGAATACAGCCAGAGCCGTTCTCCGCGCCCACGGATCGCCGCGCATAAGCGCTCCGACTGCTCAAGAAGCTCATCGACCGCGCCCTGTGCCGCAGCATGGACGCCGGTGTTGATCTCCGCCTGATTCTCGCAAAAATCCTTGACGATATGCGCGTCCTCAGGGAAAGGATGCGGCGTATGCGCCATCCTTCCGTCAGAGGTGACGCGGAGCGTTTCGCGTTCAATCCCGAAGGTACCGCCCGATGATGGAATATGGGTTGCGTTGTTCATGATCGTCGTCCTTTCCCTACAGCGCGGCATATTCTCGGATCACGCTGTCGAGGTCGCCGCCGTGCCGCAGCAGGCGCAGCGACGGAGAGGTCAGCGTTTTAGCGCGTTCAAATAAGGGCTCCAAATAGAGTTCCTCCGCATAGCCGCGTTCGCGTAAGCCCTCGGCACACAGTGTCAGCACGTTGAGAAGCAAGACCTTTAATGCTTCCGGCTCGACAGCGGACAGATAATCCACGCGGTTCATTTTGCGGCGCAGCAGATCGGGATCTCCGCCCTCACGATACAGGAAGGAGCGTGACAGCAGCTCCGTCAACGCTTCGATCCGGTTCATCAGTCCGAGGTGGAACGCCGCCACAGTCATCGCCTGATGCAGCGGCTGGGTACAGGCGGAGCGGAATTCCAGCGTGCCGCGCGCGGTCAGGTCGATCTGCTTGTAGGTTCTGAGATACGCGACGTCCTCCGCCTCGGGAGAAAAGCGGAAGGGATGATATGCGCCGTCATAATACTCTCCCTCGATCCTGTCGCGATTCAGATATTCATCAAAGGGGATAGGGTAGAAGAACAGGTATTTACCGTCCCGTTCGGCACAGAAGATGCTCGCCTTGCTCAGATAGTCCGTGATCTCACCGATCGATTTCGGAAAAGGCTTAAAGAACCCGACATTTCTCGGATTGATCCCGTGAGCCGACCGCTCCCAAAAGTAATCCCGTACACACAGCAGCTCCGGCAGCTCGGGCAGCGTAGAGTTGGCGAACAGCACCGACTTCAGCGGCTCGACCAGCGAAAATGCCTCGATGGCTTGACAGACATTTTCTTCATTCACATCAAGCTGTACCTGAGAGGCGCTCGAGAATGTACCGAAGCCGTAGTAGGGATGAAAGTCGCTGCCTGCCGGGGAGATGCTTCGCCACACCTCCGCCTTTTTTAAGTAGCCCGCCAGCATCCTGTAGCGCGGCGAGGGTACGAAGTTGAAGTCGTTGATCAGGTAGTTCGGATTAACGCCCAACCCTGTCAGCGTATGCTGATTTTGATACAGCTCGGCGTTGATGAAGCTCACATAATCTCTGAACCGCGCCTGTGCTTCGTGAAGTGTACGAACGCGCCCGAGGGCGATCTCGAAGTTGTTGTAGGAGCAGTCAAAGGAAAATATATCGCAGGTATCGGGGCAGACGGCTTCATGACAGACGCCGTCGTCATCGAACTTTTGCGGCGTGAAGCCAAAGTGCTCGATCGCCTTTTTCATGGCGGCGATACCGGCCGTCTTATCGGTCTTTTCGCCGTTCAAATTGACGATGGGCATTTCAATTTCAATGCCGATGTAATTGGCGCGGGGCTTTTGCAGGGGCGCGATAAAGCGATCGAAGATCAGTTCTTTTGCAGTTTTCATATTCATTCTCCCTTTTGTCCGGATATGAGTCTACAGTCCTGAGTAAGCCATAAACAGCGGCTTGTAGCTCTCGGCGTTGAAGAAATACTCGTTGTGATGAACATATCCCGTGAACGCAAGCTCCCCCGCGCGCCAGCCTGTCAGCGTTGTGAACGGAGCAGGCTCCCAGTTGCCTTCTGACAGCGGTTGTGTCGAAAAGGTCACACCGGCATTGTCCCGACGCAGATACAGCGAACCGCGAAAGTTGGTATGCGCATACAGCAGCTCTCCATCGTCAATAAGCAGATTCAGCTTGTTCTTCGGTGAGCTGTCGCTGACAAACCGATCCAATATGCTGAACCGTTCCTGCGCGTTCAGCGAACGTCCGCGTTTTTCGGTCAATTCATTCACACAGTCGAGGAGGTGCAAAAGGATCCGTTCGCTGTCGGTCTCGCCTTTTTGTACATAGATATATTTGTTCAGCCTGTCGTTTTCAAAGACTGTACCGTTATGGATCAGCGTCCAGCGTCTGCCGCTGTGATCCGTCCCGAAAAAGGGGTGGCAGTTCTCGTACTCCACATGACCGATCGTCGCCAAACGGATATGCGCCAGGGCGTGTTTTGCGATGATCGGCTCATTCAACAGACCTTTGAGCGTGTCGCTTTGATCGGCGCGAACAGCCTCACGGCAGAGGCGTATGTTATCCGGATCAAGAAGCGCCAGCCCCCAGCCGTTGGGGTGTTCCTCGGCGTGAGAATAGAATTCACGCAGATCGGTATTCAGTTCTCTTTTTCGGCAGCCCGAGAAGCCGTATATTTCACACATCTGTTATCACCGCAGTCACTTAACCCTATTAACATAGTAGGTTGATTATATAATATACATCACATTTTGTCAAGTGCCTGATCTGAATCTCGGATGAAAAGCGGATAATCGGTAAGGATGGCTTTTGCCCTCGGCGTTCGTTACGTGCTTTTGCGCAATTAAAAATCCACCGACTTAGCCGGTGGATTTTTAATTGCGCCTTAAAGGCTATTGTATTAGCCGCGCCTCAAGGCGCATTGCGGTCCGACACTTGCGTTTGTTACTTGCTACCTGTAAACGGGTCGTCCCACCCTCGTATCGTCGTTTGATCGTTGATTTGATCTTTTTTGAGTTGGTTTTGGATATACTCTGCTACCAAGCATAGAGCCCAACGACATGGGTTGCGAAGATGAACAACATCCATAATTTGGCAACAGAAATCGCCAACAATGAAATCATCTATCAATAAGCACAGCCTGCTGATCAAATCGGTCAGCAGGCTGTTGTCAAATGAGCAATTCAATTAATGCTTCGGAAAGGTACAGATGATTTGCAATTTATCGTCATCAACGATCTTCGCCTTGATGGTTCCGTTGTGCTTTTCGGTGATGGCGCGAGCTACGGACAGTCCGATTCCGAAGCCGCTGTTCTCTTCCTTGGAGCGGGATTCGTCACCGCGGTAGAAGCGGTCGAACAGGTGCGTCAGCGCCTCCTCGCTCAAAGGCTCTTTCATGGTGTTTTCTGTTTGGAAAATAATGTTCTTTCCCGATTGACGGAGCGATACATGGATATCGCAGTCCTCGGGTGCGTATTTGACGGCATTGTCGCACAGGATACCGATGAGCCTTCTGACAGCAGCCTCGTCGCCGTTGAATATCAGTTTATCTTCCGCGTTGACGATCAGGTTTTTGCCGTTGAATTCTGCCATGCCGACGAACGGATCGACGGTATCACGCACGGCGTTTGAAAGGTTGAATTCATGCATTTCCAAAGCGGAATCCGCTTCATCCATGCGCGAGAGGTAGACCAGCTCGTTCACAAGCTTGCGCATATTGGCCGCCTGTTTTTGAGTGCTCTGTATCCACTCGTTTGGCCCGATATCCATCGACAGCACATCCATGTTAGTGGAGATGACCGTCAGCGGTGTTTTCAGCTCATGTCCCGCGTCGGTGATGAATCGCTTTTGCCGTTCGATGTTATCCATCATCGGCTGTATCGCTCTTTTGCTGAGCAGCGATACCAACAGCAACGACAGCAAAATACCGACCGCGCAGGCGATCAGCGAGATCACGGCGAGCGACACGATCTCTGAACGCTTGGATTCGATGTTGAGGAACATTGCGGACTTTGAACCATCAGTATTCTGTGTCACCTGATACAGATAGTTGTCGACATAACCCGAGGCTTTGCCCGAAGCAAAAATGTTTTCCGCGATCAACAAAAGATCCTCTTTCGCGTACTCGGTTTCCTTAGTGCCTGTACCGAGAAAGGCTTCACCGTCCGCACTTTGGATCGCGATAAAATACCGTGATTCTTCAAGTTTGGTATTCATGCGGTGATCGCTGCCCTTGTGACGATACAGCTGTGCACTGTCGTCGGTCGAGAGAGCCTCTTCTTTTTCAATATCAAATTTCCCCTGCTTTTTCTGTGTATTGTTGTTCTCGCTTTCGACAAGGTAGTTCAGCGTTTCTTTTAATTCACTTGTCGTGTTGACATAATGAACAGCATTGATGACGCCTGCCACTAACAGCATAGCAAGCGCCAGCGCGAGTAACGCAATCTTGATAAAGCGTTGTCTGATCTGTTTCATAACGTACTCTCCAAAGAATAACCGACTCCGCGGACTGCCTTGATCTTAACATGCGCGCCCAGCTCCGATAGCTTCTTGCGTAAAAAAGAGATGTTCACCCATACGACGTTGACCTCTGCGTCGCTGTCCCAGCCCCAGACGCGTTCCATGATCTGCGAGATGCTCAGCACCGCTCCGGGATGTTCAACGAGCATTTCCATCAGCTGAAACGCCTTGTTGGTCAGACTGACACTTTTGTGATCACAGCGGATGGCCATCGCCGATTTGTCCAGTTCGATGTCGGCGAATTTGATTACATCATGTTTATAATCCTCCTTACGCCGCAGCATGGCGCGAATACGGGCGAGCAGCTCTGAGGCGGCGAAGGGCTTGGGCAGATAATCGTCTGCACCGGTATCCAGCCCCTCCACTCTGTCCTCGATCGCGTCTCGGGCGGTGAGCATGAGTACGGGCGTTGTGATCCCATTGGAGCGCATTTGCGCGAGCACCTCGATACCGCTGAGCCCCGGCATCATCCAGTCGAGGATCACGCCGTCGTAGCCGCCCTGTTCGATATAGTCGATCGCGTCCCGACCGTTATAGACCGTGTCAACGGAATAGCCCGAACGCGTGAGAAGTGTTTGCACCGCTTTGGAGATATCGCGGTCATCTTCCGCAAAGAGTATACGCATCATAAACACCTCCGGTGTTTTTTAGTGGTTAGTGGTCAGTGGTTAGTAGTTAGTGGTTTTAATTATACCAAAACAGCGATACGACTGCAAGGATCAAAAACAGGATATATACCGTTAACTGCACATACGGCATCGCCTTGCCGAGCTGTTTGTTGATCTTGCCGCTGAGCGCTCCCGATAAGCCGAAAACAACCAGCATGGGCGTCAGGGAGCTTGCCAGTGCAAACGCGGCGCCGAGCAGAACAGCCGCAGGCAGCGACAACAGCATCGCGTAACCGGCTACCATCGTCAGCGGAACACACGGATAAGCGCCGTAGGCCAGCCCGACAGAGAAGGATGGGATCAGGCGAGTCTTGTGCTTTGCAGAGCACTTGCCGCCGCATTTTTTGCAGTCGGGTTTGCGATTGCGAAACCACCGATAGATCAAAAACAGTGCCGATACGATCATCACCCAAGACACCAGATGATGCAGGTTGAAGCCGCCGACCATGCCGTTATCGTCGATGAATACCTTGCCGATCGCAGATGTCAGCGCGCAGATCGCACAGACCGCGAGGATCTTGCCGAGAAAGTAACTGCCGACATGTTTCATCGAGCTTTTGAAGCCGCCGCCCTCGGTAAGTATGTAGACAGCCAGAAAGGATGACGCCGACGAGCCGCAGCAGGTACCGCAGCCCAAGCCCACCGATACCGACGCCGCCAATGCTTCCATCAACATACGCTCAACCCCTTTCGCTTGCGAGCAGCGCCGCACCGATCGCTCCGTTGAACTGCGGATGATTCGCGACAAAGATATCGCGCATCAGCTCATCCTCAAACGCCTTGCGCAGTCCGATATTCAATGCGCCGCCGCCCGTCATCAGAACGTCGCCGTTCTTCTCGCTCTTTTTCATCATCTTGATGATGCGCTTCGCCATCGACAGGTGCATGCCGGAGAGGATGTCGCGGCGGTCGAATTTGCGCGCGATCAGAGAAATGACCTCCGACTGCGCAAACACCACGCAGGTGCTGTTGATATCGCAGGGCGCGGTGCTTTCCAGCGAAAGCGGCCCGACTTGGTCGATGGTGGTTTCCAAAATCTGCGCGATGACCTCCATAAACTTGCCGGTTCCCGCCGCGCATTTATCATTCATGCTGAAATTCTTAACGGAATAGTTGGCGTCCAGATAGATAATCTTGCTGTCCTGACCGCCGATATCGACGATCATGCCGGGACGATAATCGCGCGGAGCCGTCACGCGCACACCATAGGCGTGAGCGGTGATCTCGCTGACGTCGTCGTCCGCTACCTCCAGTATCTTGCGGCTGTAGCCTGTTGCCATCGTATAGTCGACGCGGGAAACACCGACCTCACCCATCAGCTTTGCAAGCAGCTTTTGTGCCGCGCCGTTGTTGTCGATACCGGTATTGGTAACGCCGGTGCGCAGCACCCTGCCGCGTTCGTCCAATAAAGCGGCTTTCAGATAGGTGGAGCCGCCGTCTAATCCTGCATATATTTTCATGGTTGTTACTCCTTCTCGTTTTCAGAAAAATGCTGCGTTATAGCCCGCCGTTAATCAGGCTATTTAATTATTGTTAACTTTCCAGAAGGCGGATTACTTGTCGCCGCGGCGACCGTATTTGATCAGCTCTATAAACGCTTCCACGCGGATGCGGAGCTGTTCGACGTCCTCTTCGTTATAATCGCTCTCGACGCGGATAATAGGAATACCGAGCTTTCCGAGCTCTTCCTCCATCACCTGATACTCATAGTCATAGACGAGGCATCCGCGCAGAACGTGATAGATCACGCCCTGCACCTTGTAATCCTCCAGCATCTGCATGATCCTGTAAAGACGACGTTTGTTATCCACAAAGGTCGGACAGGTGCAGGGACGGGTGCTTTTGTTCGCCAGTGCCCGCATGATCCCGTCGGTGCTTTGATCGACGATGGCGGGCGGATCATATGCGCCGCGCTCACCCATGCAGGTCTCGTCTGCCACCAACGCGCCGCCCCTTTCTTCGCTCAGCAGCGGCAGCTTGAAGTTAGGGAATACGATCGGTGAGCCTGTGATCAGGATGCGCGGACGATTTTCTTTGGAAGCCATCTCGCCGTGCTTTGCTTTTTGCTCTATTTCATCGCATAGGTCGTGCATATATTTCGTCCATAGCGTGATGTGGGTGTAGCTGATCGCGTTCATCGCCGCCATGTAGTGCGTTCCCTTGATGGCGAGCGGATATTTGCGTCTGAGCTCGATGAAGCGGGACAGCTCATACTGCGCCGCAGCGGTCATGCCGCAAGCCCATGACAGACGCTCATAGCTGAGTTCGATTCCTGTTACTTCTGTCAGCTTTTGGCTGAACAGATACAGCTCTCTGACGTACTGCTCCATATCCTCGTCGCGGTCGCGTCCGGAGGGGACATGCAGTGTAACGGTCTTGCGGTGTTCGGCAAGGTAGCCGGCGAGCTTCTTTTTGCAGTCACAGGTGATCGGCACCGCCATCAACTGACACTCCTGATACACCGGCATCACGCCGATGCTCTCAAAGCCCATGATCGCCTTGACCAGCGGACAGGCGTCGCGCGGCGCGATATCGTCGCCGACGTTGAACGCGGTATAACTGCCGCCGCAGAGCTTGACGGGCATCGCGCCCGCCGCGTAGATCAGCTCGGGCGGTACCATCACGCAGTAGGTGCCGACGGACGGGACGCCCTTGGGCTTCACCGCGCCCTGCATATCGACGAAAACGTGTTTTAAAACATCCGTGAACGGCTTCAGCGCTTCCGGCTTATGCGGAAGATCTTCGATTTTTCTGAGATACTTGATCGCGGTCGCGGAAGATTTATTGAGAAAACGCGCTTTCCTGCGCTCCTCCGGGGTACCCTGTCGGGTGTAAATCTCACTCATTCTTATCACTCTTTTCTCGTCCTCATCGGCTGAACTCGGTAGGCGTATCCGGTAGGTACGCCTTGACCTCGTATCGCCGTTCGTCCTCTCCCCAACACGCAGGCGTGTCGGGGACCCCATATTGACCTCGCAACAACTGCGATAGTTATCGGTGCTTTTCATTATCATAAAACGATGCGTATTTGTCGGGTTTCGGTGCGTATTGTTTCATGAACTTCATGCGGTCTGCGTTGTAGACCTTCTTTCCGCAGAAGGTAATAGCTAGAGCGTTGTTTTCCGGGCATCGGCGCACACATTCGCCGCACATAATGCAGTCGGCGGTGGTAACGTCTACCCGGCGAACGTCCTTGCCCTTGCGCTCGGTAAAGATCGACTTGATCCCCATCGGGCAAGCCTCATAGCACGCGCCGCACTCGGTACAGGCAACCGCGTCCTTTTTGAGCTTAAACAGCGACGCCTTATGCGTCATCCCGATGATATAGCCCAGCGGACAGATATTGCAGAAAGCTCTGCGCTTGAAAAAGCCCGCGACGATCACGACGATCATGAAGAAGCCACCGAGACCCAGACTCAATTTAAAGCCCGCCAGTGCCGGTGAGATCGCCGCCGCGGGACAGAAGTCGCAAAAATTGCCGCCGATAAAGCCGATCGCGAGGAAGATGATCAGCATGATCCACTTGACCAGCCTGAGGACGGCGTACATCTTCTCGTTGAGGGAGATCCCCTCGATATGTAACGCCTGTCTTGCTTCATGCGCGACGTCCTGCACAAATCCCAGCGGACAGATAAAGCCGCACAGAACGCGTCCGAGCAGGACGGCGCAGATGATGAAGCTGCCGAAGAAGGAGAGGATCTCCTGCCAGCCTTCGCTGAATAACACGTCGAGATGGCTGAAATAGTAGCAACCGGCGCTTGTCAGCTGATCGAGGTTGTACGGACAGGCGAGCACCGGGAGCTGGACGTTGGTGAACACCGTTCCCGTCAGTCTGCTGCCGAAGATCAACAGCGCGAAGCTGAGAATCATGATGATCCATCTGACCGTCTGAAATCCGAATACAAATCGCTTTTTGCGTGTATCTTTGGAAGTGATCGCTGTTTTGCCGATCGGCATCTTTTCCTTTTTGTACAACAGCTTTCTCAGCAACACATCCAGCGCGATACAGATGATTGAAATCAGAATGATGATACCGAACGGCAGCATCGCCGACAGCCATCGCGCGGTGAAGATCGTATCCGCCTCCACCTGATAGCGGAGTGTATAGGTGTTGTGCGCATCGGGTATATAGGTAAAGGTAAGACCGTTGCGTACATCGTTAAGGTTCAGTTCGTTGATGTTTCCGTTTTCGTCGGTCGTGACCTGCTTTGTCGTGCCGTCCGCAAGCGTTACGGTGATGGTTGCGTCAGGTATGGTTTCGCCTTCGAGATAGACGGTGAAATGATCTCTGTCGACATATGCGACTTCAAAGGGTATCTCGTCGCTGAGGAACACGTTTGCCGAGGTAGTATATCCCTGCGTGTACTCCATATCGGTCTTGGCGATATGGTAAAACTTCTCGATGATCACATCACCGTCATCGTTCGACTCATCGACCCGTACAGCGGCAAAGCTGCCGAGGAAATCAGACGGTAAGGATTCCGTATAAGCTCCCTCAACGGTTTTGACACCCTCGACCGTCAACGCGTAAACGGTCGAATCCTCCGCACCGTGCAGGGTGATCGCGTCGTTATCATAGGTGAAAGATAAATCTTTGTCGTCGTTTTCAACGGTCAGGGAGGCGCGTGCTAAGGGATCGTCATATTGAAAGAACGCCAGATCTGCCGCAAAGTATGCTGCGACGCATATTGCAACCGCGAATACGGCAAAGAGAATCTTTTTTATTGTTTTGTTTTTCATTGTGATCCTCCTTTATGCGCTTCGTTTTGCCTTTCTTTTGACGATATTTCTTTGATTCAGCATCTCGCCGAACGCATCCATACGGATCCTGAGCTGCTCCATATCCTGATACTGATAATCGGTCTCTAAGCGGAACACCGGGATGTCGAGCTCCTCTGCCGCCTTTTCGATATGCGGCAGCTCAAAGTCGTATTCGATCTGACCCTTGAGGATATGACACACGATACCGTCGGGACGGAGCTGATCGACGAGGTGCAGGAAGTAGGAATATAAGCCCTCGTTGTTCACTCTTGCGCCCGAGGACGTCGCCCGCAGATGATCCTGCGCGATCTGATCCAGTATGCGGTCGGCTGAGATCATCCTGCTGCCTCTTTTGACCGACAGCGCAGCCTCTACAGACAGGCTGTCGGCGATCGCTGCGATCCGCATATTTGCCGAAGCGATCAACTGCGGCACCTTGTAGTTCGGGAACACGACGGGTGAGCCGAGGATCAGGACATTAGGCTTTTCTTTTTGCTTGAGCATGAACCGCTTGTTCAGCGTTTCCAATTCCGCTGTCAGAGCAACGGTATGAAGTGCCCATTCGTCCAAGCTGTCCGCAAAATACATGCACTGCGTGACCAACAGAACCGCCTCATCGGAAATGAAGCCCTTCGCGGTATGCGCCGTCACGGTGAATCTTTGCCACTGTCGGTGGGCGCGGGCGACCTTTCGTACAGCGTGCCTGAGATTACCGCCTGTCAGATGCTTGTGCGTATATTTGCCGATCTTCTCCGCAAGCATCACCATTTGATCTTTATAGTAGTGAATCGCGTTGCTCGTGTTGTTCATCGGAGGGACGTCCATTGCGGCGACCTTGCGACCTGCGTTCTGCAGGACGGAGATCAGCTTGCGCCTGCTGTCCGAGGATGTTGCCGTGACGGTCAAAGCGTCTTTGGTAATATCAAAATCGGGATTGATCAGCCAGCCCAGTGTCGACCGGCTGAACGGATCGGTATCGCGCGGGGTCAGTTCATCCGCCCAGTGCGCCGTACCGAGGCTGCCGCCGAGGATATAAAAGGGATGATCGCATACCGCGTACAGCAGTTCGGCGGGGATATCGTTGCCGAGGATGATCACCTGCGGCCGCGTTTTCTTCAGATAACTTTCATCAAATCTTAACAGCGCTGTTTCCAT
This sequence comes from bacterium, assembly GCA_020624805.1. Lineage (GTDB taxonomy): Bacteria > Bacillota > Clostridia > Oscillospirales > Acutalibacteraceae > Ruminococcoides. Next base: position 71,422 of record JAHKVW010000017.1, read on the forward strand.
AAACCATTTCAATTCAAAGAGATTGCTGTTTTCTGTTTCGATCCTGCCGATCGTTTCCATCGCTTCATTTTTGAAGCTGTTATGCTCCGTAGATTTCATAGTATTCCACCGTTGCGCTCTCTGCCTTAGAGCGTCCTTTCATACATCTGGGGCTGACGAGTGAGCATCTGTGTCTGCACCCGCCGCAGATCATGGTCGAGAGAAATTCCGTGAGGGACGGTACGTCGCCGCCGGACTGCTGTTCCGGTTCGGGCTGCCATTCCTCATCACGATTGTCGTCCTGTGAAGAATCTTCTTCGTAATTGTTTTTCTCGGGTGCCTCGGTCTCCGCAATAGTCGGAGGTTCGGTCGGTATCTCTGTCGGAGCGGCTGTTTGTGCCTGACGCTTCATGAATATTTCTGTCGGCGATTCCGTCGGAGCGGATGTTGAGGGCTGTGTTACCTGTACTGCTGTTGTCGGCTCTGTCTTCTTCCAATCAGCCGCGATCAGCGCGCTCGGATCGCTCATTACCGCGAACGGCTGCTTGATCAGCGCGTAGGCGAAGAGAACGCCGACCGTCCCCGCCGCGAACCGCTTCAATATCTTATCTCTCATATGAGCCACCTCCTGTGCTATGCCTTTATTGTAATCGGTGAACCTAATATGAAACTAAAAAATAAATCGCGTTATGTGAACACTGTGTGAAACTTGTATGAAGATTGTTTGAAATAAAAAGCAGATCATTCACTCCTGCTGCTTTCGGATTGCTCCTTATACCTCTTTAATATCAACTCTTTGCAAAAAAGCCCCAACCGGATTTCTCCGATCAGAGCTTTTATGAAAACCATGCCATGTCGTTCTTCCGAAGGAATACCGGCTTGCACATAAAGAAAGCGTAACCATCCGCAAAAATGTCGGCACAGGTTATAGCGCCGTTTAGGATCGCGTCGGGGTTATACTCTTTTCTGATTTGTCCGTACTTGCGGCCGAGTGCCATCGTTTCGGGGAGCGTGAAAAAGTCGCCGTCTATACGATAGCGCGTCCATCGAGGCGAAGAAGATGATTATCAATTCGATGATCAAACGCGTTGACGTTTATCGCAACTACGAACTAAATGTAGAGCTTAATATGAATATCCGCCAGTTTTTCCTCGGTATGGAGGAACAAGAGAGCTATCCCATTACGGCATAAAATTTACCCGCCTGTTCACCAAAGTGCGAGCAGGCGGATTTTAACATTTTATACTCTAAAACAACAAATCAGAATTTGTGTTACAACAACGCCAAATGACGTCTTATATCCGCTTCGTTTTCATTTAGACAGCGGATACGGGCAAGTGTGTTCTTAACTTCCTTGACGCCCATCTCTTTTTCTTCTTCGCCGGCATAATTGTCAAGAGTTCTTTTCAAATTGTACTCGAACCATTCAAGCCATGTGTAGCCAAGCCCAAATACATCAGCATATTTGTGAAAGCCGTTGTCGTATACGCTGAGATAGCCATCGAAGAAAGCATGTATATGGTTAAGCTCTATATTGCAAATCGTGACGCCCGACCATTGGAGGGAAAGCTGCAACGCATCTGAAATCGGGTTTCCGTATGCGAGGCATTCAAGGTCAATTACGAGAGGTTGACCGTTTTCCCACATCACATTCTTTGGATCCATATCTCCATCCGAGATGCAGACAATATCGGGTAAAAGCTTCCTTGCCTTGTTCAGCTCATCTTCGGCATATTGTAACAATTCTTTGCTTTTAGCAAGAAGCAGAAAGAGTTCAGGATCCATTTCTTTCGCTTTGCTAACATACAGGTCGAAATCTATTTTGCTTTCTTCAATGCCGGTCGTTATTCCTGTTTTCAAATCCAGCGAGTGCATCTTCCCGATTATACTTCCGACTTGTCGGCATTGATCGGATGTAATATGATACCAATCAGTCGTTAGTCCGTTATGCCAGTCAAAAATATAAAAATAATCTCCGTCAACTTCCTGCATCTTGTTGTTAAAAGATAATGCGGCTACAATCGGGATACCGGCATCTTCAATCATTTTTTCGAGCTTTTCCGCTGCTGTGAAATTAGAAATAGCGTCGGGTCTTTTCATAATAACCGGATTGAGATGTTTAACTGCATAAGTTTTCTTGACGGCGCGAACCTTATACATCCTGTGCAGGAATCCGCCGGAAACAGACTCGATGGGGTACGCAATGTTCCCCAATCCAACCTCTTCAAAAAGCTTTTTGATTTTCTGCTCTATCATCTTTCCTCCACTATATTCCGATTTTCTTTCCAAAAGTATAACACAAAACTCGCTATAAGAAAAGAGGGAGTATCGTGATGATACTCCCAAAATTCGTGGTGGAGATAAGCTATGTTATATCTGTAGGATTTCGGTTACCCCGTCTTGGGAGCGACACCTCCTGTCAAAAGTCGCGCCTACGCTCTCCTTAAAATCAGTCCGCCGGACTGATTTTACCTTCGGTTCTTCGCGCGGCTCGAACCTCGGCACAGTCGCCTTCGAATCCGCTTATCTCCTCTGTACGGTACAAATGAAAAAGGCGGTAGGTATCTTGCGATACTTACCGTCTTTTTCAATGGTGGAGATAAGCGGATTCGAACCGCTGACCTCTTGAATGCGAACCAAGCGCTCTCCCGA
>JAHKVW010000131.1 GCA_020624805.1 bacterium
AAGGCATGGCTGAAAAAGTTCGTGCAGGAGAACAAGTACAACGTAGGTCTGGACTCCGCCATCCTGATGAATCCCCAGACATGGGTTGCCTCGGGTCACCTCGGCGGCTTCTCCGACCCGCTGATGGACTGCAAGGAATGTAAGACCCGCCCCCGCGCCGATAACCTGATCGAGGACTTTGACGGTACCAACGTCGCCGGCTGGTCGAACGAGCAGATGATGGACTACATCCGTGACAAGGGCATCACCTGCCCCAACTGCGGCAAATCCAACTTTACCGATATCCGTCAGTTCAACCTGATGTTCAAGACCTTCCAAGGGGTTACCGAGGACACCAAGGCGGAGCTGTATCTGCGTCCCGAGACCGCGCAGGGTATCTTTGTCAACTTCGCGAACATCCAGCGCACCACCCGCAAGAAGGTTCCCTTCGGCGTGGCGCAGATCGGTAAATCCTTCCGTAATGAGATCACCCCGGGCAACTTCATCTTCCGTGTGCGTGAGTTCGAGCAGATGGAACTGGAGTTCTTCTGCAAGCCCGACACCGACCTTGAATGGTTCGACTACTGGCGCAGCTACTGCCGCGACTTCCTCTACAGCCTCGGCATCAAGGAAGAGAACCTCAGACTGCGCGACCACAGTAAGGAGGAGCTGAGCTTCTACAGTAAGGCGACCACCGACTTTGAGTACCTCTTCCCGTTCGGCTGGGGCGAGCTGTGGGGCATCGCCGACCGCACCGACTATGACCTGACCCAGCACCAGAATGTTTCGGGCAAGGATCTGAGCTACTTCGATCCGACCGACAACAGCCGCTACGTTCCCTATGTCATCGAGCCGTCGCTGGGCGTGGAGCGTCTGTTCCTGACCATCATGACCGAAGCGTATGACGAGGAGCTTGTGGATGAAGCAAAGAACGATACCCGCGTGGTTCTGCGCCTGCATCCGTTCCTCGCGCCCTTCAAGGCAGCCGTTCTGCCGCTCTCCAAGAAGCTGAGCGAGCAGGCGGGCGCGCTGGCTGACGAGCTCTCCAGGAAATTCATGGTCGACTACGACGACGCCGGCTCCATCGGCAAGCGCTATCGCCGTCAGGATGAAATCGGCACACCGTTCTGCATCACCTATGACTTTGACAGCCTTGAAGACAACTGCGTGACCGTCCGCGACCGCGACACCATGCAGCAGGAGAGAGTCGCCATCGCCGACCTCGAAGCGTATATTGCGGAGAAAATCAGCTTCTAATAATCACACTATAAATTGTCATTGCGAGGCTCCGTCAAGGAGCCGTGGCAATCTCAACCGAATAAAACAAACGACCCGACAGGCTGAATACCTGTCGGGTTACTTATTTGCGTAGTGGTTGTGTCATAAGCCTTCCCCTTGAGGGGAAGGCATTGTCAACGCTTCATAGTCTTCAAATTTGTATGCGATCGTATCGGTGCTGTGCGCGTCGGAGGACAGGACAAAACGTCCGCCGTGCTCCTTGATGTAGGCGATCATGTCCTCACTCGGATAGGGCGAGGTGCGATAACCGCGTGAGATCGCGCCGGTGTTGATCTCAAAGGGCACATCATATCTCAACAGCGTATCGATCGCCTTTTGCCATGCCGCGATATAGCGGGGATGCCGGATGTCGAAAAGCGGTTCACGTTCAATGAATTTTGAGATCAGATCGAAGTGCCCGATGATATCACAGTCGGTCTTGTTGACAACATCGGCGACCGTCGCGAAATACAGCTCACACAGCGCGTAGCTATCGCCGTTAAAATGCTTTTCAACAGCGTTTTTCAGTATCGTAACGCTCTCGTCAACGGGGATGTACTCCTCATCGACCTTGACATAATGCACCGAGCCGATGACATAATCAAACTCGTCGGTCGGGTAGTCGGAATAGTAATCCTGCTCCACACCGCAGAGCACATGGATGCGGTCGAAGTATTTCGCACGCAGATAGCGGCACTCGGCAAAATAACGCGGCACCTCCGCCTTTTGCATGCAGTAGCTTTCATCAAAAAAGGTGTAGCTGTGGCCGCTGACGCCGACGGTAGACAATCCCTTATCTATGGCTGCTATCACCATATCTTCAGGCGCGGCTGACCCGTCGCAATAGCAGGTGTGCATATGCAGATCCTTAGTTATCACCGGTCATCTTCTCCTGCTTGACTTTTTTGTCGATCACGTGGCGGGAAGCGAGCTCACGGTGGATGTCCTCGAGCGAGATGCCCTGCTCGATCATCAGCACCATGACATGGTAGGCGAGGTCGGCGATCTCATAGATCGTCTCTTTCTTATCCTCGGCTTTGGCGGCGATGATGACCTCGGTACACTCCTCGCCGACCTTTTTGAGGATCTTGTCCAGACCCTTGTCGAAGAGGTAGGTGGTGTAGGAGCCTTCCTGCGGATCGGTCTTGCGACCCTTGATCAGCTCGATCAGACCCTCATACGAGAACTCCTTGAGCTCGTCGCTCTCCCATACGGGATTGGTGAAGCACGAGGTGGTGCCCATATGGCACGCGGGGCCGTCGGGCTCTACCATCACGACCAGCGCGTCCTTGTCGCAGTCGGCGGTGATGCTGACGATATGCTGATAATTGCCCGAGGTCTCGCCCTTGAGCCACAGCTCCTGACGCGAACGGCTCCAGAAGCAAGTAAGCCCCTTCTCCATCGAGATCCTGAGGCTTTCCTCATTCATATATGCTACGGTGAGAACCTGCTTGGTGATGCTGTCCACCACCACAGCAGGGATCAGACCCTTTTCGTCAAATTTAAGTTCATTGATGTTGATCATGTTGATATTATCCTCCTGTCAATGTAGGGAACGGCGCTTGCCGACGTTCCGCCGGTAGAAGCGTTTGATCCCTATCTATGGCTTTTTCTATGCTGTACGCCCGTCATTCTGCGGTACGTCATAAATGCCGTACCCTACAATAGACGTGGATTTAATTCACACCCTCGTCGGGATGCCTGCTTTTGCCATTTCCGCTTTGAGGTCGGAGATCTTGACCTCGCCGAAGTGGAAGATCGAGGCGGCAAGTCCCGCATCGACTTTCGGTAATGTCCGGAACAGGGTCAAAAAGTCTTCGATCTTGCCCGCGCCGCCGGACGCGATGACGGGTACGTTCACGACGTTACTCACCGCTTCGAGCATTTCGAGGTCAAAGCCCTGCTTGACGCCGTCGGTATCGATGGAATTGAGCACGACCTCGCCCGCGCCGTTATCGACACAGCGTTTGATCCAGCTGATTGCCTCCATGCCGGTATCCTCACGGCCGCCCTTGGCATAGACGCGGAATTCGCCGTCCTGCCGCTTGACGTCGGCGGAGATGACCACGCACTGGTCGCCGTAGAGCTTAGCCGCCTGATAGATCAGGTCGGGGTTGCGGATCGCGCCAGAATTGACGCTGACCTTATCCGCGCCGCATTTGAGCACGCGGTCAAAGTCATCGACGGTATTGATGCCGCCGCCGACGGTGAGCGGGATAAACACCTTGCGCGCCGTTTCGGTCAGGATATCGGTGAACAGCGATCTGCCCTCGGCGGACGCGGTGATATCGTAGAACACCAGCTCATCCGCGCCGCAGGATGAATAATACTGCGCGAGCTCCACGGGAGAGGCGACGTCGCCCAGCCCCTCAAAGTTCACGCCCTTGACGACCCTGCCGTTCTTGACGTCCAGACAGGGGATGATACGTTTTGTGATCATTGTACCGCCTCCACTGCCTGTTTCAGATCGATCGCGCCGGTGTAGTACGCCTTGCCGATGATTGCGCCGTACAAGTCCATCTTTTGGAGCGCGAGGATATCATCCATCGAGCTCACGCCGCCCGAAGCGGTGATGTCCATGCTGTAACGGCGGCTCATGGTGCGGTACAGATCGCGGTTGGTGCCCGCCATCACGCCGTCACGGTTGATGTCGGTACAGATGATGGTCTTCACGCCGAGGTTCTGCATTCTCTCAAAGAACTCATCGGCGGTCACGCTGCTGCGCTCCAGCCAGCCCTTGACAGCGATAAAGCCCTCGCGGATATCCGCGCCGACAGCGATGCGCGCATCGTATTTTTCGATCGCCTTTTTCAAAAAGGCTTCGTCACTGATTGCAGCCGTGCCGAGGATCACGCGGTCGACGCCCGCGCTCAGATAACGGTCGACGACCTCCATATTGCGGATGCCGCCGCCTACCTCGCAGAACAGGCCGCTTTCTTTTTTGATCTTTAATACCGTGTCGAGATTCGGGGTGCCGCCGTCGCGTGCGCCCTCGAGATCCACGATATGGATATGGGTCGCGCCGCAGTTTTTGAAATCCAGCGCGATCTCCTCGGGATGGTCGCTGTAGACGGTCATTTTGCCGTAGTCGCCCTTATACAGGCGCACCGCCTTGCCTCCGACAAGGTCGATAGCGGGGAATAATATCATAAGTTCATAACCTCCTTAGAGCCTCCCTTTGGTAAAGGGAGGTGGGCTTGCCATCGGCAAGCTCGGAGGGATTGTATTGATCGCCCGCTTCAGCGGCAACCATATTATCAATCGTTTCTCGCTGACGCTCGATCATTTATGCAATCCCTCAGTCACCGTTCGGTGACAGCTCCCTTTACCAAAGGGAGCCTAAAGTTCACAAAAAGCCTTCAATATCTTCAATCCCACATCACCGCTTTTTTCGGGGTGGAACTGGCATCCGAAGACGTTGCCCTTTTCCACCGAGGCAGTCAGCTCCGCACTGTACTCCGCGACCGCGGTCACGCTGTCGTCGCAGTCCGCGGCGTAGTAGGAATGGACAAAATACACACAGTCGCCGTCGTTAAGGTATTGGAACAGCGGGCTGGGTTTCTTGACGATCAGGCGGTTCCAGCCGATGTGCGGGATCTTGAGATCCTTGTCGATCACCTCGGCGATCGGGCGCACATTGCCGCGTATCAGCCCGAGTCCCTCATGCTCGCCGTACTCATAGCTCTTGTCAAATAACAGCTGCATACCGAGGCAAATGCCCATCAGCGGCTTGCCCGCGGCAGTTTCACGCTTGATGACATCCGCCATACCGGAGGAACGCAGCTTCTGTGCCGCGTCCTCAAACGCGCCGACGCCCGGCAGGATCAGACGATCCGCCTGAGAAATGACAGCTTCATCCGAGGTAACAACTGCTTCTTCTCCTATAGCTGCAAACGATGATTGCAGGGAGAAGAGGTTGCCGACGCCGTAGTCGATGATCGCGATCATCACAGCACCCCCTTGGTGGACGGGATCTCGTCGCGGAAGTTTTCATCGATCGCGACAGCCTGCTTCATCGTCCTGCCGAACGACTTGAACGTGCCCTCGATGATGTGATGGCTGTTTTTGCCCTCGAGCTGTTTGAGGTGCAGGGTCAGATTGGCGTTGCGGACAAAGCCGAGGAAGAATTCTTCCGTCAGCTCCGTATCGAATGTCCCGACCTTCTGTGTGGGGATCTGTAAGTCAAAATTGAGATAGCTCCTGCCGGAGATATCCACGGCGGACAGGATGAGCGTTTCATCCATCGGCAGGATAAAGCTGCCGTAACGCACGATGCCGCGCTTATCGCCTAATGCCTGTTCAAACGCCTGACCCAGCGCAATTCCGATATCCTCCACGCTGTGGTGGTCGTCGACCTCGGTGTCGCCGTTGCAGGTCAGCTCCAGATCAAAGCGGCCGTGTTTCGCGAACAGGGTCAGCATATGGTCGAGGAATCCGACGCCGCTGTGTATCTCGCTTTTGCCCGTGCCGTCGAGGTTCAGGGTGAGGCGAATATCCGTTTCTTTGGTAGTGCGTGTGATCTGAGCGATTCTCATGCGGTTTCCTCCATGATCTCTCTGATGGTTTTGAGCAGGATATCGATCTGCTCCTTGGTGCCGACGGTGATGCGGTTATAGTCCTTGATGCGCTCCTTGGTGAAGTGGCGGATCAGCACACCGCGTTCCTTGAGCGCGGCATACAATCTGCCGCCGTCAAGCTCGGGATGCTTGGCAAAGACAAAATTCGCCGTCGACGGTGTATGGACAAAGCCCAGCTTTTCCAGCTCGGCGGTGAGATAAGCGCGGTTTTCGGCGATGACGGCGCAATTCTTCTTTGCGTAGTCATCATCGAGGATCGTGCCCACGCCAGCCGCCTGGGTCATGCTGTTGACGTTGTAGGGGTTGGTAGAATATTTGATGGTGTTCAGATCCTGTATCAGCGAGCGGTTGCCCATCGCCATCCCCAGTCTGCCGCCCGCAAGCGACCGCGACTTGGAAAAGGTCTGGGTGACCAACAGATTGTCATAGGTATGGATCAGGCCGACGGCGCTGTCCGTGCCGAAATCGACATACGCTTCATCCACGATCACGACATTGTCGGGATTGGTTTTGAGGATCTTCTCGATCTCCGACAGGCTCAGCGGGATGCCCGTGGGCGCGTTGGGATTGGCAATAAAGACGGTCTTGTTGATACCGCAGTAGTCGTCCACGTTGATGGTGAAATCCTCGTTCAGCGGGATCTCGGTATATGGCACGCGATCAAGCGCCGCGAACACGGGATAAAAGCCGTAGGTAATATCGGGAAAGGCGGCGGGATGATCGTCGTCGCAGAACGCCATGAACGCGAAGTTCAGCGCGTCATCCGAGCCGTTGGTGAAGAGCACCTCGTCCTTCTCGAGCCCGTAGAGCTTGCAGAATTCGCGCGTGAGCACGGTGCAGTCGGGGTCGCAGTAGAGCTGTAACCGCTCTGCCGCCTGTGCCGCGTATTTGAGCGCTTTTTCGGACGGCGGGAAGGGGCTTTCGTTGGTATTGAGCTTGACATACTGCATATCCTTGGGCTGTTCACCCGGGGTATATGCCTCTAAATGGTTGTATTTCTGACTGAAAAATCGGCTCATGCCTCATCCTCCAGGCGGATCACCGCGGACTTGGCGTGACCGGTGAGCCCCTCTTTTCTCGCGAAGAAGGCGACGTCCTCGGCGACACGCTTCAAGGCGTCGGCGGTGTAGTAGGTATACTGGGTCTTTTTGACAAAGTCATCGACACTCAGGGGGCTGGAGAACTTCGCCGTGCCGGAAGTGGGCAGGGTGTGGTTGGGACCCGCGAAGTAATCGCCGAGCGCCTCGGGACAGTTGCGTCCCATGAAGATGGAGCCCGCGTGGCGGATCTTATCCAGCCAGTCAAAGGGGTTGTCCACACACAGCTCGAGATGCTCGGGCGCGATCTCGTTGGCGATGTCGACGACGACGTTGAGGTTATCGGCGACAATGATCTTGCCGTTGTTATCGATGGACGCGCGCGCGATCTCGGCACGGTCGAGCAGGGGGATCTGCTTTTCGAGTTCTTCGGATACCGCCTGTGCCAGTGCCATGCTTTCGGTGACCAGCACCGCGGAGGCGTTCTTATCATGCTCCGCCTGACTGAGCAGATCAGCCGCGACATAGCGGGGGTTGGATTTTTCATCCGCGACGACCAGGATCTCGCTCGGACCCGCGATCATATCGATGGAGACCGTGCCGAAGACCTGCTTCTTCGCCTCGGCGACAAATGCGTTGCCGGGGCCGACGATCTTGTCCACCTTGGGAACGCTCTCGGTACCGTAGGCAAGCGCGGCGATCGCCTGTGCGCCGCCGACCTTGAAGATCCTGTCGATGCCCGCGACGGACGCCGCCGCTAAGATGGCGGGATTCACCTTGCCGTCGGCTGAGGGCGGTGTGACCATCACGACCTCTTTGACGCCCGCGATCTTGGCGGGGATCGCGTCCATCAGCACGGTGGAGGGATATGCCGCCGTACCGCCGGGCACATACAGACCCGCGCGGTCGACAGGGATGATCTTCTGCCCCGTGACGATACCGTCCTCATCGTTGATGATGAAGCTCTGACGCTTTTGCGCCTCATGGAACTTGCGGATGTTCTTCGCGGCGCGCTCGAGGATGTCGATGAAACGCGGCTCGACGATGGAGCGGGCTTCCTCGATCTCTTCCTTCGTCACCTGCAGGGCGGTCAGCTGTGCCTTGTCAAAGCGCGCGGTGTAGTCGAACAGCGCCTTGTCGCCGTTCGCTCTGACGGTCTTGATGATATCGGAAACGACGTCCTCCACGGATGAGGTCGGCTCAAAGCGAGCAAAGATCTCATCATAGGACAGTTCGTTGTAGTTTAGTATTTTGATCATAGGTACCTCCGGTTAATGAGGAATTAGGAGTTAGGAATTAGGAATTGTGGGCGAACGCTGTCCGCACCTGATTGATAGGTTGTAAGCAAGCGTAACTACAAATCAAAAACGCGTCAGCGTTTCCCTTCATTCCTAATTTCTCATTCCTCATTCCTAATTCTTCTTCAATTCATGCGCGATCTTGGTGATATTATCGCCCTTGAACTTATAACTGCTCTTGTTCGCGATCAGGCGCGCGGAGATCGGCACGATGTTCTCGACCACCTCGAGGTTATTCTCCCTGAGGGTGGTGCCGGTCTCGACGATGTCGACGATAACGTCCGTCAGCCCTAAGATGGGCGCGATCTCGATGGAGCCGTTGAGGTGGACGATATCGATATCTCTGCCCTTCTGCGCGTAATGATCCGCGGCGATCTTCGAGAACTTGGTCGCCACACGCAGGGTACGGCGCCTGTCATCCTCAAAGCCCTTGGGCGCGGCGACCGCCATGCGGCACTTGCCGAACCCGAGATCGAGCAGCTCATAGACCTCCGGCTCATATTCGAGCAAAATATCCTTACCCGCAACGCCGATATCCGCGGCGCCTCGCTCGACGTAGATCGCCACGTCGCTGGGCTTGACCCAGAAATAGCGCACACCCGCCTCGGGGTTCTCAAAAATCAGCTTGCGGTTATTTTCCTTGATGGACGGACAGGGGAAGCCCGCCGCCTCGAACATCGCGTAGACCTTTTCGCCGAGTCTGCCCTTGGGCAGCGCGACGTTCAGCATAGAATCCACAGGAACATCGACCGCGGTCGTCTCGTCGACACGTTCGAGCTTATCGAGATAGACGGCAAAGCCGACCGCCTTGGCGCTGCGCTTCATGCGGCGCAGGAGCTTGTCATATCTGCCGCCCGAAAGCACGCTGTCGGGCACGCCGCTCAAAAAGCCCTTGAAGATCACGCCGTTATAATAACTGCGGTCGCCCACGACCGAAAAGTCGATCTGAATCCTGGAGAGAAGCGGCGTATCCCGGAACACGGACAGCGCTTCGCTGAGTTCTTCATACGCGTCACGGCAATCGAGAGATTCACACAGGTCGCTCAGCTTCGGGAGCACCCTGTCGGGGGCGCCGCACATCGTCAGCAGCGCGATCAGGCTATCGGCGGCAGCGGGATCGACGCCGTTGTCCTCGCACAGCGAGAGAATTCCGTGGGCGTTCTTCTCGCTCACGCACTTGACCAGCTCATCCTGCAGATGCTTGCTGTCGGTGACTTGTTCCGCAGCGGCGTTGAGGATGTCGAGGTCGGACACATCGAGGACAAAGTTCCTGCCGATCAGCTCAAGGCTCTTCGCGGCGAGCATCAGACTCTCGCCGACAAGGGCGTTATCGACGTCTCCGATGCACTCCACGCCCGCCTGCATGATCTCCTTATAGCCGTCCGCGCCCTTACTGACGCGGTACACGTTCTCGTTATAATAGAGCTTGCGGGTCGCGTCATCGGTATGGTTCTTGATGATGGAGAGGGTCACATCGGGCTTGAGCGCTTTGAGCTTGCCGCTGAGGTCGGTGAAGGTGATGACGCGGTCGGACACCAAGAAGTCCAGATTGCGGCTGTAGAGGTCATAATCCTCGAATTTGCTCATGCGATAAGGCTGGTAGCCGTTTTGACTGTACAATTCTCTGAGCGAGAAGTTCAGGCGTTCGGCGTAGCTGAGTACGCTGTCGTTGATGTTCATTCTTCTCCCTCCTTCATTCGGTCGATCACGGAGCGATAACCGCCCGCGCCGTAGTTCAGGCAACGGCTCACGCGGCTGATGGTGGCGGTGGATACGCCGATCTGCTCGCTGATCTTCTGGTAGCTGACGCCCTCATCGATCAGGAAGGCGGTGTCGAGCCGCTGGCACATATCGCGCAGCTCGGTGATCGTGCAGAGATCTTCAAAAAAGTTGTAACATTCGTCAGTATCTTTCAGGCTCAAGATCGCCTCAAAGAGCCTGTCGGCAGACGTAGAATGGTTCATAAAACACCTCTAGGATTAATTAGGAATTAGTAATTAGAAATTAGGAATTGCGGGCGGACGCTGTCCGCACCTGATTTGTAATTGTATCCAAACGCCATTACAAATCTAAAACGCGGTAACGCGTTTTCCTTAATTCCTCATTCCTCACTCCTCATTTTTAAAGTCAGTTTATCACTTTATCATGATAAAGTCAAGTCTTCCCGATACTTTCATCATCTTGACGGAACAGGCATAGTATGAGGAAAACTTTTTAGGCAAAAGGAAAGTGAGGACGGTGAGATCAACTCCTCATTCCTCACTTAGGCAAAGCGAAAACAATCGGGAGGAGCACAGTGGCGCTTAACCAATCACAGGCTTTGCCTGTTCTTGGAGCGCTGTTGCATGGGAGTTGTGAACCAAATCACAGATTTGGACA